>NZ_JAQKGU010000003.1:0-300000 GCF_028532725.1 Desulfovibrio sp. Fe33 | reverse complement strand
TTCCGGGGCCTGTCCCGAGAGAAACATGGCGTTGATGAATCTGGCGGCGAATCCCTGCCGGTCCGTTTTCATGGCGGCCAGGTCGTGGTGCATGGCCTCTTCGTTGTGGTCCCGGCACTTGTGCACGTTCCACGGCGCGGGAGACATGGGGTAGGGGCCGGTTTCCACCAGCCCGAGGCCGGATAAGCGGTCCGCCCCGTACTGCCGCCAATAGTCGAGGACCACGGAGCCGCCCATGGACCAGCCGAGAAGCATCGCTTTGTTCAGCCCCAGCGCAAAAGCGACTTCGCGCACGTCCATGGCGTAACGCGGAACGTTGTGCCCGCGCGGCGTAGTCTGGGAGCGCCCGTGGCCGCGAAAGTCGATGGTCACCACCTGGCAGGATTCGGCCAGTTGTGCCTGGCGACGCCAGAAAAGGGAGCTCATGGTCCAGCCGTGAAGGAGGATTACGGGACGTCCCGTGCCTCTGATTTCCACCCACAGACGTACTCCGTCCGTGGTGCGGACCCATCCGCCCACCTGGTTTTCGCCGGTGGTTTCCACGGCCTCGAAGAGGTCCATTCCGCTAGCTGCCTTTCGGCTTCGGCTTGATGTCGATGACCGGAGTGCCGTCAATGGCCTCAAGCGGCTCCACGACCAGGGTCAGGGGGGCTTCGATGGCAACCAGGGTCACGCGGTGCAGGCCGATGGGATTGGGGCGGGCCGGGGATCGGGTGGCGAAGACGCCGCGCAGGGGGCGTTCCTTGATGCCTCGGGGATGAACCTTGAGGACCGATCTGTCGGATTTGTGGAACCATGTGAAGATTTCAAGAGCGGCACCGGGTTCGAGTCCGTCCAGTCCCTCGGCATAGGCCGGGTCCATGACGATGCGGGCGCGTACCGCGCCGGGCTCGTCCTCCATCTTGGGGGCCGAGGCAATATCCTTGATTTCCGATTGAATGGTGCCGATGACGGCCAGTTCCCTATCCATGTCGCCTCCGTTTATTGGCTGAAGTGGTCGAATCCCGGGTTGACGAACGGCTTGCCGTTGAGGATGAGGCCGGGCTCTCTTGTCACTGTGCCGATTTCCATGAAGCCGGGCACGGACCGGGCCTTGCCCGCCTCGAAGGGGGAGACCGCGCCGAGCAGGGCATAGTCCTCGCCGCCGAGCACGGCGAATTCCACCGGGTCCAGGCCGACGGTGTTGCACCATGCGTGTACGTCGCGGTTGAGCGCTTCGGGAGCGATGGTCAGATTCGCGCCGAGGTCCGGGCCGAGGAGCCTGGGCAGATCGCGGGCCAATCCGTCGGAAAGGTCCATGAGGCTCTTGACGCCCGCCGCGTTGAGCAGGGTGCCGATCATGACCTTGGGCCGGGGCCGCAGGTGGGCCATGACCGCCGAGGGCAGGGTTTCGCGGGCCTTGATTCCCTCGGCTTCGAGCGCCATGAGCCCGGTCCGGGCCATCCCGATGTCGCCCACGGTGAACAGGATGTCGCCGAAAGCGCAGTTGCCGCGCCGGATGAATCCGGTGGAGCCGGGCGCGCCGAAAACGGAGATGGACACGCCGAGCCTGCTGGAACGGCTCAGGTCGCCGCCCGCCAGGACCATGTCGTTTTGTCGCGCCAGCCCGGCCATGGATTTGAGAAATTCATCCCAGAACTCGTCCGGCAGATCGGTCGGGGCCATCAAATCCATGGTGAAGGCCACGGGTTTGGCGCCCATGGCCGCGATGTCGCTGATATTCACTGCCAGGGCCTTGTAGCCGATATCGGCGGCGGAAAAGTAATCGCGCCGGAAATGCTCGCCTTCAAGGAAGAGGTCCGAGGACACGCAGTAATCGGTCCCGCCCTTGAGCACGGCGCAGTCGTCACCCCTGCCGAGGGCGATGAAGTCGTGCTCACGGGGAAAGTGGCGGTCGATCAGCTCCAGAAAGTGTTCTTCGCTTCGCATATGCTGTTCATACTCCATCAGAGGAATTCGAGGTAGTCCCCGATGATGACCTTGAGGCCGAAGCCGGGGAAGTTGACCCTGTATTTGTTCGATTCAAGTTGGGCGACGAGTTTGCCCTTGCCGAAAATCTTGTGTCGGCAAAAGCCGAGCTTGGACGGGGAAAACCTGGGCTTGGGCGGTTCGGCCGATTCGGGCGACGTGTCGGGAATCTCGTAGTCCGGCGTGGAGTAGACGTCCTTGCGCCGTGTTTCCAGGCCGCCGCCGTAGGACTCGTTCACGCGCTCGAAGACATTGTCGGGCAGTTCCAGCACGAAGGGACTAGGAAGGGTCGGGTCGGACATGCCGCTGGCCCTGTTGTATACCGAGCCCGGCACGAACAGCTTAAGCTCTTCCTTGGCCCTTGTGCAGGCCACGTACATGAGGCGGCGTTCCTCCTCCAGGTCCTCGGCCCGCTGCATTGCCTTGCGCGACGGGAATCGGTCCTCAACCAGGTCGATGATGATGACCGCCGCCCATTCCAGTCCCTTGGCGGAATGGACCGTGGACAGGACCACGGCGTTCTCCTTGCGCTTTTCCTCGTCCGGGTCGCCGTCCAGGGAAAGGTCGCCGATGAACTGCTCCATATCCTTGTAGCTTGCTGCGATCTGGCTGAGTTGCTCAAGCCCTGCCTGCCGTTTGGGATAGTCGTCCGGGTATTTCTCGATGAGGATGGGCTGATAGAAGGCGAGCACGGCTTCCAGCACGGCGGACGGCCGCCGTTCACCGGCGCGCAGCCTGTCGAGTTCGGTGAGCAATTCCTTCAACTGCTCATGCTTCTTGACCATTTGGGCCATGTACTTGCTGTCGCCGGAGTGCATGGCCTGGTATATCCTGGCCACGGTCTTGGGGCCGACTCCCTTGATGTGCTCCATGGCCCGCTGCCAGGCGAGAAGGTCGTGGGGATTGAGCACCAGGCGGATGAAGGAAAGCACGTCCTTGACGTGGGCGGCCTCGTGGAAGCGGATGCCTCCGTATTTCTGGTAGTCGATGCCGATGCGCGTCAACGCCACTTCCAGCGGGTACGATTGATAGCCCGCGCGGAAGAGCACGGCCACGTCGTGCAGCATGTGCTTCCGGCCCAGTTGAAGTATCTGGTCCACCACAAGGCGCGCCTGGGTCTGGTCGCTCAATGGGTGGATGACCTGAGGCAGTCGGTCGCTCTTGAGGTCCGAATAGAGGTGCTTTTCGAATTTGGTGGTCGCGCCTTTGAGAATCTCGTTGGTCAGGTCCAGAATGGGCTGTACCGAACGGTAGTTCTTTTCCAGCCGGATGATTTTCGTGCCCTCGAATATATGAGGAAATTCCAATATGTTCGCCACATTGGCCCCACGAAACGCGTAGATGGACTGGGCATCGTCGCCCACGGCCATGACGTTGCCCCGCGTCCCGGCCAGATGCTTGACGATGCGGGCCTGGACAAGGTTGGTGTCCTGGTATTCGTCCACCATGATGTACCGGTAGCGGGACTGGAGCTGGTTCTTGAGCGGTTCGTTGGAGGCGAGCAATTCATCCAGCAGGAAGAGCAGGTCGTCGTAATCCACCAGGGCGTGTTCGCGTTTGAATTTGGCGTATCCGTCGGCGATCCGCTGGATGTCTTCGAGGTAGGGGCTCAGGTGGTATGCCTCGCGCTCCATGATTCCCTCGATGGACAGCTCCTTGTTGCGGGACTTGGTTATCATGTCCAGGAGGGTGGCCTTCTTGGGGTAGGAGCGGTCTCCCTTGCCCAGCTTGAGGGCTTCCTTGACGTCTTTGCAGATGTTCTCGCTGTCCGCCCGGTCCATGAGGGTGAAACCGCTTTCGAAGCCGATGTCCGCCGCGTTTCGGCGCAGGGTGGCATAGCCGAAGGAGTGGAAGGTTCCGCCCGAGGTGCCGTGCAGCGGGCGGCCGAGAATGCTCTCGGCGCGGACCAGCATTTCCTGTGCGGCCTTGCGCGTGAAGGTCAGGAGGAGAATCTGGGCCGGGTCCACGCCCTGGCTGACCAGGTTGGCGAGTCGGTAGACGATGGTGCGGGTCTTGCCCGATCCTGCTCCGGCGATGACCAGCACCGGTCCTTCGGTGGTGGTAACGGCCTCGCGTTGGGCCTCGTTCAATTCGTGTTCGAAGTCGATGCTCATTTATTCTGTGATGTCGAAATGTTGTAGTATGATGCGTCCGACGTCTCTCATGCGTTCGGGGCGCGCCCCGTGCGAGTCGGCGAAGATGGCTCCGTCCACCGTATGTGTCCCGGTGCGTCCATGCAAACCAAAAATTTCCCGGCGGTCGAATTTGGCCTTGAGATCGAATCCGGGGCGTGCCTCGCAGACCAGGTCCGGGCATTGGTTCGAGGTAGCTCCCGGGTAGAGGGCTTCCCCCCGATGCACGGCCCGCAGGACGGGCGTTCCTTCGTATTCGAGCTCCATGAGGCCGTCGGCGATGCGCCGAAGCAGTCCTTGGCGTTCGGGCGAGGCCACGTTGCCGCGTTCGAACCGGCCTCGGTCGTGGAGATAGATGCGGCCGGGGTCCAGGGCGAACGCCTTGGATTCGGGAGTGATTTTCGAAACATCCCATTCGTCGCGCGGCGGTCCGGACAGGGAAAGCAGGTCGGCGCGCATGAGCCATGTGTTCAGGCTGACCTCGGTCTTCAATTCGGTGAATCCGTGGTCCGCCAGGACCAGCAGCCGCTTGGGGCCGGGAAGTGCGTCGTAGCGCGCCAGGAATGCGCCCAGGGCGTAATCCCAGTCTGCCAGGAACCGTATGCATTCCATGTGGTCGGGATGGTCGGCGTGAAGCACCGCGTCCATGAAAAAGTGGAAGAGCCTGTCGGTCTCGGTGAAGACATGCACGAACAGGTCCCACGAGAGATCGGGCCAGAGGATGTCCAGGGCGGTCAGCCGGGATTTGAGGGTGGCGCGCAGTTCCCCCAGCAGGTGGGCGAGGTCGCCGCGGCCCCGGTTGGTGTCCGCTTCGAGCCTGTACCCGGCGTCGGCGAGCCTGCCTGCGAGAAATGGCGGGTAGGCCGCTCTTCCGAGATCGGGGGCCACGAACCCGGCCACGAGCATCCCGCGCAACGGGCGGGCGGGATAGGTGTTGGGCAGATTGACCACCCGGGAGACCAGCCCGTGTTCCCCGAGGCGGTCGAAGACGGTCGGCGCGGTGACGTCCGCGCCCTGGTTGACGCGCAGTTCGTAGGTTCGCGGGTCCATGTGGGAGAAACCGAAAATCCCGTGCGTCTCCGGGCCTTCCCCGGTGTAGAAGCTGGTCCAGTTGACCGGGGAGAGCTCGGGCAGTTCGGCTTTGACCGAACAGGCGTTTTCAGCCAGCCGCCGCACATTGGGCAGGGAAGCGCCAAGGGTCCTGGCAAGGCTCAGGGGCAGGCCGTCCAGCCCGAGAACGACCAGTCGGGAGCGCGGCGCGGAGGACAGGAGAAGAGACATGGGCTAGAGCAGTTCGGCCTCGAATTTTTTCAGGAAGAAGGAGGGATTGTACGACATCTTCGCCTTGCGCAGGCCCGGGTCCCCCAGGTCCTGTTCGCGGTTGACGTTGGTGAACTCCGCGCCGTCGTTTTCCAGGAACATCTGGTTGATGGCCTGGTACACGCCCTTGTAGCGGACGTCCCCCTTCTCGAAGTGGATGACCAGGGAGTTTTCGCACAGCGGTTCGGCCACGGTGTAGGCGATGACCTTGCCCTCCACGCGGATGGTCGCTCCCATCAGCCCCTTGATCTGGTCGATGTGCTGGAGCACCCGGGTGATGGCGTGGTTTTCCGCCTCAAGCGCTTCCGAGGGGTTGTTCTCCTCGTACCACTTGAACCACTCGTCCTGCATCTCCAGCACCTCCTCCACGCACTCGGGGGCCATGGATTCGTAGGTGTAGAGGTAGCTCTTCTTGAACTGATTGAGCAGGTTCTTTTTCTTGTGGAAGGCCTTGCCCTTGAGGGAGATGAGCTCTTCCACCGAATAGACGTAATCCCAATGCTCGCGGCTCTCGGAAATGGTGATCTTGTTGCCGTAGGCAATGGACCACAGCCTGGTCAGGGCTTCGGGCACGCGGACGAACCGTTTCCCTTCGGTCATGGCCCGGCAATCGGCCCAGTCGTACTCTTCCCAGGGACCCACCGGAGCCCAGCAGACCTGTTCCGGCTTGGTCTGGCGGATGAAGCACAGTTTGTCGTGGAAGGCCCATTCCAGTCCATAGTGTTCTGCCCAGCCGAAAACGTTGGCAAAGGAGAAGTCGCTGGTCATGAGTTGAGGACAGCCGGTCAGGGCTTCATGGTATTCGTCCTGCCGGTCCAGGGAGATGGGTTCGAATTGCAGGGTCATAGACATTGCTTATCCTTTGTGGCCGTTTCGATTGCGGATCATGGCGAAACGTTGCCAGTTCTTGAATTTGTAGAAGTAGAGCAGGGTGGAGGACTGGACGATCTGTGAGCAGAACATGGCGATCCAGATGCCTTCGGCGCCGTCCATGATCTGGTGGCCCAGGATGTATGCCAGCGGCAGCCTGAGACACCATGTGGCCGCCCCCATGATGAGCATGTTGTACAGGGTGGCTCCCGCGCCGTTGAACGCCCCGGCCAGGATCATGCTGGACAGGGTGAAGGGAATGGCCAGGAGGTTCCATTTAAGATAGCTGACCGCCTGCGCGGCCACGGCGGCGTCGCGGGTGAGCAGGGCCACCCACGGGTTGATGAATTGCCAGACCACCAGGGCGAAAACAGAGATGGACACCAGTCCGATGACGAGGATGCGGAAGCCGAACCGTTTGGCCTCTTCCGGCTGCCGCGCTCCGAGGTAGTGGCCCACCAGGATGGACGCGGTCATGTTGAAAGCCATGGCCGGCATGAACAGGAGCGACTCGATGCGCAGTCCGATGGACATGCCCGCCAGCGCGTTGACCGCGCCGCCGGGCAGGCTTGCGGTGATGGCGTAGAGCACCAGGTAGCCGGACTGCCAGACGACCTGCATGAGGCCCGACGGCCATGCGACTTTGACAAGGTAGGGGGTGGCCCGTTTCATCCAGCGCCAGGGCGCAAAGCAGGCGGGACGCAGTTGTCCCTGTCTGGCCAGGAGCGCCAGATTGAAAAGCGCGCCGCAGGTGACCGAGCCGAAGGTGGCCCAGGCCAACCCCTTGTAACCGATGTTCGGCATACCGAACCAGCCCAGGCCCAGTCCCAGGTCGAGCACGGTGTTGAGGGACGTGACGATTATCATGCAATACAGGGGGTAGATCACCTGCTTGCGCGCACGGAAGATGGCGTTGGTGATGAGCAGGATATAGTAAGGCGGAAGCAGGAGCAGGAACACGGTCAGGAAATACTGCGTCACCGGGCGCATGGACTCCGGCACCTGCAATGCGCTCAACAGGAGGTTCTTGAGCGGCAGGCCCAGAACCAGGAACACCGCGCCGAGCAGGGCCGCCAGAATCAGGCACAAGCCCACATACCGTGTGGCCCGTTTTTCCAGTCCCGCCCCGATGGATTGGCTGATGGCCGCCACCGCGCCGTTGGCCACGGCCATGGCCACCACCAGCAGGAAGAAGAGGGACTGGGTGATGATGCCGAGCGAGGCCTGGACCTCGCGCGAGATATATCCCGCCACCCAGACGTCCGTCATGCCGATGAGCACATGGAACATGGTCATGATGAGCTGGGGCCACGCCAGTTTCCAGATGGTTCTGGAAGGGGAGTGCGACATTTGTGCGGTGAGATCGGTGTTCGGCATCGTGGGGCGTTTTGTCTCGGACCCGACGAATTTGACGGGCCTGTGCTTCATAATAGGTTCTTATTTCGCGTTGCCAAGGGGAGGGACGGTATTTGCCCGGCCCGGAAGCGTCGAGGGGCGATTCCCGTAACGCGTCATATCGGCCGTGGAAGGCTCAGTGCTGATGGGGGATGTCCCCTTCCACGTGCACATGGATGTGGCTGTGCGGCTTTAGCTCGCCGTGCCCGATTTGTCCTTCGCGCATGGCCAGCAACCGATCCGTGGTGGCGGTCAGGAAGTCCATATCGTGGGAGACTACCAGGCGGGCCATGTCCAGCCCGGCGAGGATGGCTACCAGTCGCTCTTTGGCCTCGGGAGAGAGGCCGGTTGTCGGTTCATCCAGAACCAGGACTTCGGGCCGCATGGACAGGACCGTGGCCAGGGCGACCAGCTTCTTTTCGCCGCCGGAAAGCCGGTGCGGAACGCGGTCTTCGAATCCCTCCAGGCCGACGGTCTTGAGCGCCTCTTTGGCCCGGTCGGCGGCCTGCTCGCGCGTAAGTCCCTGGTTGAGGGGGCCGAAGGCCACGTCGTCGAGGACCGTGGGGCAAAACAGTTGGTCGTCCGAGTGCTGAAACAGGAAGCCTATCCTCGGTCGGGCGGTCTCGAACGCTTTGTTGTCGGTCATGGGAACGCCGAACAGCTCCACCTCGCCCTTGTCCGGGGCGATCAATCCCATGAGGATGTGCAGCATGGTGGATTTGCCCGCGCCGTTCGGCCCGAACAGCCCGAGTTTTTCTCCCGGATGCAGATGGAAGGTCAGCCCTTTGAGGGTGTCGCCCCGGCCGGGGAAGGCATAGAAGATGTCCTTCAATTGGATGATGGCGTGGCTCACGACAGTCCCCCTTGGATGAAGCCCATGTATGCGAGGCCCGCGCTCAATGCGACGCAGGCGGCGAGAAACAGATAATCCGGGGGCCGTGTCCTGAACGCGGCCAGACTGTAGAAACGGCCGTGGAATCCCCGGCAGCGCATGGCCCCCTGAACCCGTTCCGCGCGGTCCCAGCTCTTGACCAGGAGCATCCCGACGAGCCAGGCGAAGGTGCGGTAGGTGTGCCTGTCAGTGCGCGGCTTGAACCCGCGCGCCCGCATGGCCTGGCGCATGGTCGTGTATTCCTGATAGATGGAGAAGACGTAGCGGTGGGTGAAGAGCAGTATGTGGCACAGCTTGTCGGGAACGCCGAGCTGTTGCAGGGCCGGGCCCAGATTCTGTATCGAAATGGTCCCGAGCAGGGCCATCAGACTGATGACCACGGCATTTGACTTGACCGTGATGAGCAGGGCCCGGTCGATGCCCTGGGCCGTGGCGTGCAGCGGGCCGAGGTCGAAGACCGGTTCGCCGGGCACGGAGAAGGGCAGAAAGAACCACAGGAAGGCGATGAAGAAGTTGACCATCAGCAGCCTTTTCAGCACCACCAAAAGATCGAGACGGGCCATCTTTACCAGGATCAGCCCGGCGGCCAGCGCGAGCCAGGCGGGCCGGGACTCGGGCAACAGGGCCACAGGCACGCTCAGGACCAGCGCGGCGACGAGTCGGATGCGCGGATCCATGCGATGCAGAAAGGAGTCGCCCGTGGCGAACGGCTCGGTCAGTGCGGCCACTCAACCTCCTGTTTGTCAAGCATATCCGGGGAATTCAATACGACGCTTCGGCCGATTCACAGGAGTAATACAAAACCCGTGGCCGCGCAACAGGCCCTACTCGGCGGCGAGTCCCACTTCCGGAGCGATGTCGGTAACGGAATCAATGGCGATTTGCAGGAATTCGCCGAGCTCCACGCCGATCTTCTCGCATTCCCGGATACAGTCCCGGTTGACGCTTGCCGCGAACGCCTTGTCCTTCATCTTTTTCTTGAGGCTTTTGGGCGTCATGCCGTCAATCTTGGTCGGTCGCACCAGCGCGCCCGCGTGGACCATGCCGGTGACGGTCTCGCCGCAGCGCAGGGCGTAGTCGAATTCGGCTTCCGGTCCCTCGGAGCCGTTCATTTCGGCGGCGTGGCGGCGGATGGCGGACAGGGCCTCTTCAGGCAGCTTGTCGGCCAGCAGGTCGACGGTATCCAGCCCATGGCGGGCGGGGACGTCCTTGGTCGTGGCGTAGTCGAGGTCGTGGAGCAGGCCCGTAAGGCCCCACAGATCCTCATCCCTGCCCAGTTTGCGGGCCAGGCCGCGCATGACGGCCTCGGATTCCAGGGCGTGGTGGATCAGGTTGGCTTCGGTGTTGTGCGCCTTGAGCAGGGCGACGGCTTCTTCTCGCGTTATCATGTGCGCTCCTAACTGGTTTGATTTCGGGAAAGGATGCCCCAATGTCACCGCCCGGTCCAGATACAGATGGCCCGGTAGCGGTGCGGTACAGTTACAGCCCGCCGTGGAGCCAGCAGGCCGCGCGTACGCCGTCGGGCTGCTCCATGAGCTCCGGGCGGTCCGTCCTGCATTTGTCGAAGGCTTTCGGACAGCGGGGATGGAAAGGACAACCCTTGGGCGGGTCCATGGGGCTGGGCATGTCGCCCGTGAGCGCGATGCGCTGGGGCCGGACGGTCGGATCAGGCCGCAGCACGGCTGAGAGCAGGGCTTCGGTGTACGGGTGCCTGGGGGCGGCGAACAGGGCCTTGCTTGGACCTATTTCCATAATCCTTCCGAGATACATGACCGCGACGCGGTCGCAGATGTGGCTGACCACGGACAGGTCGTGGGAGATGAAGACATAGGTCAGACTCAGCCGTTTCTGCAGGGTCTTCAGCAGGCCGAGGACCTGGGCCTGCACCGACACGTCCAGGGCGGACACGGGCTCGTCGCAGACCACCAGGGTCGGGTCCAAGGCCAGGGCGCGGGCCACGGCCACACGCTGGCGTTGGCCGCCGGAAAATTCATGGGGGTAGCGTTGGCCGTGTTCGGGCCGCAGTCCGACCAGCTTCAGAAGGTCGGCCACTTTATCGCGCCGTTCGTCCTTGGTGCCGATATCGTGGATATCCAGCCCTTCGCGGATGATGGAGCCGATTTTCTGCCTCGGATTGAGGGAGGAATAGGGGTCCTGGAAGATCATCTGCATTTTGGCGCGCAGCTTTTTTTCATCCCAGGCGGCGATGGAACGGTCGCCGAAGACGACTTCGCCGGAGGTGATGGGTTCGAGGCCCATGATGCATTTCGCGAGTGTGGACTTGCCGCACCCCGATTCCCCCACCAGGCCGAGGGTCTCGCCGCGGTCCACGCTCAGGTTCACGCCGTCCACGGCGCGCACCGTGCCGGTGACGAGCCCGAGCATTCCGCCGGAGACCCTGTAGTGTTTGGTCACGTTTATCAGTTCGAGCAGGGCCATGGCCTAGTCCTCGTAAAGCCAGCAGCGGACCTTGCGGCCCGGCTCGGGTTCGAACAGCGGAGGGAGCAGGAGCGAGCATTTCCGGTACGCCTCGGGACAGCGGGGATGGAAGCGGCACCCCTGGGGCAGGTCGAAGATGCCCGGCACGATGCCGGGGATGGGGTTGAGCTCGCGGGTTTCGCCCAGCGACGGCATGGAGGCGAGCAGCCCCCTGGTGTAGGGGTGCAGCGGCTCGGCGTAGAGTTCGTCCACTCCCGCCAGTTCGACGATTTTGCCCGAGTACATGACGGCCACGCGCCGGGCCATGCGGGCCACCACGCCGAGGTCGTGGGTGATGAGCATGAGCGAGCCGTTCATCCGTTCCCTGAGGTCGTCCATCAGGTCGAGAATTTGCGCCTGTATGGTTACGTCCAGTGCTGTGGTCGGCTCGTCGGCGATGAGAATGTCGGGATTGCAGGCCAGGGCCATGGCGATCATGACCCTCTGGCGCATACCGCCGGACAGCTCGTGCGGGTAGGACCGCGCGACCTTGGCCGGGTTCGGGATGCCCACCAGCTTGAGCGCGTCCACGGCTTTTTCCAGGGCCTCGTGTTTGCCGAATCCCTGGTGCAGCCGCAACGGCTCGGCGATCTGGTCGTCGATGCGGAAGACCGGATTGAGGGCGGTCATGGGCTCCTGGAAGATCATGGAGATGGCGTTGCCCCGGATGCGCCGGAGTTCGCTCTCAGGCATGTCGAGGAGGTCCTTGCCCCTGTACAGGATGCTTCCGTCCGTGACCCGGCCCGGCGGGTCGGGTATGAGTCCGAGGATGGAAAGGGCGAGCACGGTCTTGCCGCAACCCGACTCGCCGACCACGGCCAGGGTTTCTCCTTGCATAAAGGAAAGGCTGACGTTATCCACCGCCTTGGCGATGCCCTGGGGCGAGGAAAAGCAGGTGGTCAGCTCGCGTATGTCCAGTAATGGTTTTGTCATAAGGAATTCCGCAGGTTCGCAGTCAGGCCACCTATACGGCATATTGCGGCGGACGTAAACGATACCCGGGAGGGGAAATGGCACATGTGGTGATAGTGGGCGGCGGTCTGGCCGGGTGCGACTGCGCCTGGCAACTGGCGCGCGCCGGGGTCTCGGTGACTCTTTTCGAGATGAAGCCCGAAAAACATTCCGAGGCCCACACCGAGGACGGACTGGCCGAGCTGGTCTGCTCCAACTCTTTTCGCGCCACAGGTCCGGCGGCGGCCATAGGCCTGCTCAAGGATGAAATGGAAGCCCTGGGCAGCCTGGTCATGGAAGCGGCCTTTGCCACAAGGGTTCCGGCGGGCGGAGCGCTGGCCGTGGACCGCACCCTGTTTTCCGAATACATCACCGATAAGATCGAGGGCCATGAGCTCATTACCGTGGTCCGCCGGGAAATAACCTCCCTGGACGACGACGCGCTCAAGGACTGCGACGCGGTGGTCGTGGCCGCCGGTCCCCTGGCCAGCGCCGACCTGACTGAAAGCCTCATGTCCGCCGTAGGCGACGCACGGCTCTATTTCTACGACGCCATCGCGCCCATCATTTCGCGCGAATCCGTCGATTTCGACAAGGCGTTCTGGGGATCACGCTGGAAGCCCGAGGACGACGACTATCTCAACTGCCCCATGGACGAGGCCGAGTACAAGGCGTTCGTGGCCGCGTTGCTGGAGGGCGAGAAGGTCAAGCCGCGCGACTTCGAGAAGGAAGTGCATTTCGAGGCGTGCCTGCCCGTGGAGGCCATGGCCGAGCGCGGCGAGATGACGCTCGCTTTCGGCCCGCTCAAGCCCGTGGGGTTCGTGGACCCCAGGACCGGCGAGCGTCCCTTCGCCATCGTTCAGCTTCGCACCGAGAACGCGGACAAGACCGCCTTCAATCTGGTGGGTTTCCAGACCAAGCTCAAGTACCCGGAGCAAAAACGCATCTTCCGCATGATTCCCGGCCTGGAAAATGCCGAGTTCCTGCGGCTCGGTTCCATTCACCGCAACACCTACGTCAATGCGCCCGAGGTCCTGGACGGGACCCTGCAACTCCGGAACCGGCCCGGCGTATATCTGGCGGGGCAGATTACCGGAGTGGAAGGGTATCTGGAGTCGGCGGCCTGCGGATTGTGGCTCGGACTGACCCTGGGCAAGCGGTTCAATGGGGGGGAGGTCGTCGATCCGCCCGTGGAAACGGCGCTCGGCGCGCTCATGAATCATCTGCGGACCCGGCCCGACAAGCAGTTCCAGCCGTCCAACGTCAATTTCGGCCTTATGCCCGGGCTTGAGGGGCGGATAAAGAAGAAGTTCCGCAAGGAAGCCTACGGCAAGCGCGCCCAGGAAGCCTTCACCGCCTGGTTCGAGTCGGCGGGCCTGGCGGGCTGATTCCGTCGGGCGGCCGAGGGATTGATTTCCCGTTAATGGCAGCCCGGCTGAAAGGCGCAGTGCCCCGGCGCGGCGCGTTCCCGCTTCAATGGGGTGGGGGCCAGGTTTACTGCCCGCCGGTTATGGAGCCGATCATGAATCGCGATGCGTCCGCCCTTGCCAACCCGAGGTCGAAGGCGCATTTTATTGGGCAACGGGCGTGTTTTTGCCCAGACCAAGGAGACATACCATGACCGACAGACATTACGGGCCTCAGACCGTGGCCCTTCACGCGGGGCATACCCCGGACGAGACCGGCTCGCGGGCCGTGCCCATATATCAGACCACCGCGTACCTGTTCCGCGACACGAAACACGCCGCGGATGTTTTTTCCCTCAAGGAACCCGGCTATATCTACACACGGCTGAACAACCCCACGACCGACGTGCTGGAGAAGCGGCTTGCCGCCCTGCACGGCGGGGCCGGGGCCATCGCCACCGCCAGCGGCATGGCCGCCATCTTCTATGCGGTCACGACCATCGCGTCCGCAGGCCAGAACATCGTCACCGGCTCCAACCTTTACGGCGGGACCCAGACCTTGTTCGAGCATACCCTCAAGCGGTTCGGGATCGAGGCGCGTTTCGTGGATTCCTCCGATCCTGCGAATTTCGAAGCCGCCATCGACGAAAATACCCGGCTGGTTTACAGCGAGGCCATAGGCAACCCGCGTTGCAACGTGGACGATCTGTCCGGCATCGCCAAAGTCGCCCATGCCCACGGGGTGCCGTTTATCCTTGACGCCACTGTGGCTCCGCCGCCGATTTTCAATCCCTTCGACTTCGGCTGCGATATCGTGGTGTATTCCCTGACCAAGATCGTGGGCGGCCATGGCGTGGCCATGGGCGGGGCCATTGTGGAGAAGGGGGATTTCGATTGGGCCGCCGGTGGAAAATATCCTGAATTGACCGCGCCGGACCCGACCTATCACGGCATGAATCTGTGGGAGGTCCTGGGCGGGCCGTCCGGCGAGCCGTGCCCCGTGTTCACCACCAAGGTGCGCATCGGTCTTTTGCGCGATACGGGCGCGGCCCTGTCTCCGCATAACAGCTTCCTTATTCTTCAGGGTATGGAAACCCTGCCCCTGCGCGCGCGGCAACATTGCGAGAACGCCCGCAAGGTCGCGGAATTTCTGGAAGGGCATTATGCCGTGGAGTGGGTCAACTACGCGGGCCTGCCGAGCCATCCCGACTACGACCGGGCCAAGAACACCTTCCCGCTTGGGCCGGGCGCTGTTTTCGGCTTCGGGGTCAAGGGCGGCCTGGAGGCGGGGCGGAAATTCATTGAGTCCGTGGAGCTTTGTTCGCATCTGGCCAATATCCTCGACGCCAAGACCCTGGTCATTCATCCGGCGTCCACCACGCATGGCCAGTCCACTCCCGAGGAGCAGCAGGCGGCGGGCGTGCCCGAAGACCTGGTGCGCATCTCCGTGGGCATCGAGGACGCGGACGACATCATCGACGACCTCGACCGCGCGTTGGCCATGTCCCAACGGTAGCGGAATATCCTGTATCCCTTTATGAAAGCCCTGCCCGCAGGGCTTTTTTTTTGCCGCCCTCGCCTTGCTCTCGATATTGATTTGGCGTATTCCTTTGCGGCCGCTCAAATCATCGAAAAGGAGCGGGGCGGCCTTCGGATCTGGCCGTCATTCCTTGAAGAAAAGTAGCGAGGTTTGCATGTGCCGTAAGTTGTCCGTCTTGATCCTGTTGATTTCGTCCTGTCTGCTCCTCTCGTCCTGCAATGCGAAGCAGGGCGGCTCCGCCTCGGGTTCCAATGATTCTCCTGCTGCGGTAACCGCCGCTTTGCTCGATCAGGGACAGATTGATAAGGCCGCCGGAGTCGTGGTGGCCAATGAAGCCTATTTCTCCGGGGTCATGGGCAACGCCGATGTGGCGTCCACCATGGACCGGTTGGCCAAGGGGCTGGAGTTCAAGTATTCCCCGCTGATTGCCGAGCTTGGCGCTGAGGCCGAAGCTGTGCCGTGGCCGGTGGATCGCAACCGTTGGGCCGAGGTCCGGTCCGCCATGGATGCGCTTGCCGCGAAGGCGGACGGTCTGAAGAAGATGGAAATCTTCAAATATCCCAGGTTCAGGCCTGCTGGATACGATCAGGCTCTCAAAATCGCGTCGGCCAGAACTGAGGCCGTTCGTGCGGACGCCCCCGGCTATTTCGCGACCTTTCCCCTGGGCGGCGGACAAAATTTCTTTGACGTATACCCCGTGAAGCTCGATGAGACGGATTTCCTCGCGGCGAATCAGGCCGTGTGGAGCAAGGCTGTCGGCTCCATGTCCCGGGAGCAGTCTTCGGCGTTTCTCGCCAACTACGGCAAGTTCCTGCCTGATTCCTCCAGAGAGCGGCTGGCGCAGGAGTATTTCAAGACTCTGTGCCCCAATCCCGCGAAGGCCGATCTCAAGGATATCCTCGCGGCGTATGAGCAATGCAAGGACGCCGGACTTGAGCTGAAAACCATCCCCGGCATCAAGATTGCCTTTCTTCAGGTGACCAGCCCTGACCTGATTCGGGACAAAGCCATCGATTTCGGCCTGGACATCAAGCTGGACATGCCGTTCAAGGCGTCCAAGGCCTCCATGCGCACGGCCTTCCAGAGCGAGGCCGTGCAGGAAGCGGACATTCTCGTCCTGGTGGGCATCGCCACGGCCAAGGCCCGACGGGTTGTGGCCAGGGAGGAGACGATTCAGTCGACCTACGTGGCCTCCTTCGCGCGCGAGGACAACCCCGAATACGAGATTGCCAAGGCGGAGATGGAGGCGGCGACCAGGGAGCAACAGACGGCCGCGAACAAGGAAACCACGCATTGGCTCGTGGACCCGATCATTCATTACATTGAGGAAGGGGAAAAGGACGACCTCGTGGCGGAGACGGACAAGCGTCTTTCGCAGGCCAAGGAAAAGCTCAGGGTCACACCCAAGTTCATTCAGGTGCCCGACTATCAGCCTTACCCCGTGACCAAGGCGTACATGGATATCTACAAGCTCGGCACGGTCAACTACTATGTGGTGGACAAACGTCGTAAGCGGATTTTCAGGGACACCTTCGATATCAGCGAGAAGTCCTTTTTCACCGTATGCTACGCCTTGCAGGACAGTGATCCGCAACGCACCAAGTTCCTGCAGGAATCCGTGCTGGAGGATGACGTGGTCCGCTATGAACTCGAACCGACGGTCGTCAATCTGTCGGATTTGCTCGACCAGTACGCAAGTCGTTCTGCCGAGGTGAAGAAATACAAGAACATGGGCGAGGTGCAGCGTGCTTTTACCGCCGACCGCAGCACCGCGCAGCTCAAGCGCAAGAACGAGACGTACGGGTATGACAAGTATTCGGACAAACGGTTCGACAGCGTTGTGCTGGTGCGCAACACCGGTTCCGGTATCGGCACCGGCTTCTACGTCACCGACGATATGGTCATCACCAACTACCACGTGGTGGAAGAGGCGAACTACGTTCAGCTCAAGCGGTTCGACGAGCGCGAAACCATGGGGCGCGTCATCGCCCGGGACGCGCGGGTCGATCTGGCTTTGATCCAGGCGGACATCCGGGGCAAGGCGGTCTGCTTCTACGACAAGCGGGAATTGCCTCTGGGCGAGACGTTGGAGATCATCGGCCATCCGCAGGGATTGGAGTTCTCCATCACCCGGGGCGTCATCAGCTCCATACGGGAGACGCCGCCCATCAACTACATGTCGTCCAACAGCAAGGTCCTGTATATCCAGACCGATGCGGCAACCAATGGCGGCAACTCCGGCGGGCCGGTCTTCTACGGCAAGTATGTGGTTGGCGTGCATGACTGGGGCATCAAGAAAGCCGGGTCCGGCGCGGCCGCCGAGGGACTCAATTTCTCGATCCACTACAAGGAAGTGTTCGATTTTCTTGACGACAACGGAATCAGCGTATGCAAGGGGAGCAAATAATGAAGAAAACGATGAAAACCGCGATGGTGCTGATTGGGGCGTTGTTCCTGCTGGCCTCCTGCGTGGAGCGGCAACAGAACTCGTACCGGCTGGTGAAGGACGAGGCCTCCGGCTATTCCTACGGGGCCACCAAGAGCGGCGAGTTCGTGGCCGATCCAGCCATGTTCCGGAACAGCCGGCTCAAACTCCGAATCCGCAACACCACGGGCGATTCCAGCCTGGATATATACAATTTCCGCGACCAGCTTGAGGCGGCTTACGAGAGCATCGGCTACGAGGTCACTCACGGAGATGATTTCGGCATTCTGCTCGACATCAACATCCGTTACTTCGGCCAGGCCACGGAGATGCTGCCCTCGCAATATACCTTCCTCGGAGCGGCCGCGGGCGGTGTGGCCGGGGCCGCGCCCGGTATCCAGGGGGGGCGCGGTGCGGACGCCATTACGGGCGCAGCCGCCGGGACCGTCATCGGGGCCGCTCTCTCCGAAATCATTCGCAATTACGCCACGGAGGAGACGTTCGTCATTATCTCTTCCGTGACCATGGGAACGGTCATGCCCGAGCATATTGAGGATGAGAAGACCATCTCCTTCGTCACCGGCAAGAAGATCAAGGAGAAAAAGACCAACTTCAAGGGATTCCGCTCCCGCGAAACTCTTGAACTGGCGGTCTACGCGGGCGGCTTCCGGGCGAACAAGTCGGACATCATCTCCGAGGTCCGCACCCGGCATCTGCGCATTCTCAAGGACATCATCTAGAGATTGACCGGCGATTCCGCCCAAAAAAATAAAGCCCCCGGCTCCAGCGAGCCGGGGGCTTTTCGTTTGTTTTTCCGCCAAGCCCGGGGACCGGACTTGGGAAAACCGCGCTACATGGCGGCGGTTTTCCTGATGAGGCGCAGCAACTGGTTGGTGAAACCGGCCTCGTTGTCGTACCAGGCAATGACCTTGACCTGGGTGCCGCCCATGACGCGGGTCAGGGCGCTGTCGACCACGCCGCCGAAGGTGGAGCCGGTGAAATCCACGGAAACCAGGGGCTCGTCGGTGTAGCCCATGGAATCGTTGGCCGCCGCCTTGAGGGCCGCGTTGACTTCCTCGACGGTGGTTTCCTTCTTCAGTTCGCAGACCAGGTCCACCAGGGAAACGTTGGGGGTGGGAACGCGGATGGACATGCCGTCCAGCAGGCCGTTGAGCTCGGGGATGACCAGGCCGACAGCCTTGGCCGCGCCGGTGGTGGTGGGGACCATGCTCATGGCGCAGGCGCGGGCGCGGCGCATGTCCTTGTGGGAGCCGTCCAGGATGCGCTGGCTCATGGTGTAGGAGTGCACGGTGGTCATGATGCCGTGCTTGATGCCGAAGGCTTCGTGGATGACCTTGGCCACCGGAGCCAGACAGTTGGTCGTGCAGGAGGCGTTGGAGATGATCTTGTGCTCGGGCTTGAGCTCCTCGTCGTTCACGCCGATGACCACGGTCACGTCGGCGTTCTTGCCGGGCGCGGAGATGATGACTTTCTTGGCGCCGCAGGCCAGGTGCTTCTCACAGCTTTCGCGGTCGGTGAATTTGCCGGTGGATTCAACGACCAGGTCGCAGCCGAGTTCGCCCCAGTTCCATTCGCCGGGCGCGTTGCGGGTCACCTTTACCGGCTTCCCGGCCACGATGAAGCCGTCCTCGGTGGGCTGCACGTCCAGGAACCGGCCGTGCACGGAGTCGTATTTGAGCAGATGGGCAAGGTCCTCGTTCGAGGCGCGTGCGTTGACGGCCACCAATTCCAGGTCGTTCTCCTCCGCGAGCAGTCGGGTCAGATACCGGCCGATGCGTCCAAATCCGTTCAAACCTATTTTCGTCGCCATGCCGAGTCCTCCTGTGGGTATGCGATTATGTCTGGGTTACGTTTTATCGGGCAACAATCATACTGTGCCGATGTTTTTCCGTCAACGGGGGTTACGAAACGGTACGCCTGAGCATGTCCAGGGTTTCCCGATCCGTGAAATCGAAATGCAGCGGGGTCATGGTTATGTGTCCGGCGGTCAGCAGGGCGCGGTCCCGGTCCGCGCTGATCCGTTCCGGCGGGATGGCTCCAGTGAGCCAGTAGTACGGCCTGCCGCGCGGGTCCTGCCTGGTGTCGTAGACGTCGTCGTAGGACGCCCTGGTGTGCGGGCAGAGAACCATCTCCCGGGCCTCTTCAATGGGCAGGTTTGGGAAATTGAGGTTGAGCACGCACTTGCGCGGCAGCTCGCTCCAGGGGATTCGGGGCAGCAGGTCGGCGCAATACCGCGCCTGGCCGCTCAAGTCCTCGGGATTGAAGTTGTCCATGGAAACGGCCATGGAAGGAATTTCCATGAGTGCGCCTTCGGTTGCGGCGGACACCGTACCGGAGTAAAGGATATCCACGCCCACGTTGGCCCCGGCGTTGATGCCGGACAAGACCAGGTCGGGCTTTTCGTCCAGCAGGGTGGACAGGCCGAGCTTGACGCAGTCCACAGGCGTGCCGTAGACGCCTTGTCCCACGAAACCGTTTTCCCGGAACTGTTTTACCCTGATGGGCATGGCAAGGGTTACGGCGTGTCCCACTGCGGACTGTTCCGTCACCGGCGCGACCACATGGACGTCGTGGCCCGCTTCCTTGAGGGCGAAATACAGGGCGCGAAGGCCGATGGCCTGGATGCCGTCGTCATTGGCGAGCAGAATGTTCATCGTTTTTCCGCCTGCAAGCTAGGATTTGACAATACGTGTGAAATCAGGTTCATAACCCAGAGCGGCCGCGCCGCATCAGCGCAGGGCCGTTTCCCGCCGATATACATACAATACGCGTACGGGCGGGGTACCTCAACATCTATCCAATGGCAAGATCAGTGGGCAAAAAGTCGCAATATATCCAATCGCTGTCACCGGGCCAATCCGTTGACGACATCTTTCTCCTGGCCGTGGCCAACCAGGCTCAGTCAAAGAACGGGCCTTACTGGAACCTTTCGTTTCAGGACGCCACCGGGGCCGTCGACGGCAAGATATGGAGCCCGAAAAGTCTTGAATATCCGTCTCTTGAACCAGGCATATTCGTCCGTGTAAAAGGTTTCGTGGAGAGCTATCGCGACAAGAATCAGCTCAAGGTGGATCAAATGGAACTGCTGGACGGGAACGCGCTTGGCGTCGACCTGTCGGATTTTATGCCTGCGTCCAAGGTTCCGCCCGAGGAGATGATGGAGGCCCTGGAGGATCTGATTACCGAGCATATGAAGCACAAGCCGTGGAAGGCTTTTTGCCGCAAGGTGCTGGGCAGTGACGATATCCGCTTCAGGCTTCTGACCGCTCCAGGCGCCAAGACCGTGCATCACGCCTATGTGGGCGGCCTGCTTGAGCATACTTTGGGGGTTGCCCGGGCGTGCATGGCCCTGTGTGACGTTTATCCCGACCTGGATCGCCAGACGTTGCTGGCAGGGGCCATTTTCCACGACCTGGGCAAGGCCTGGGAGTTGTCCGGCGGCCTGGTCAACGATTACACCGACGAAGGGCGGCTTTTCGGCCACATCCAGATCGGCGTGGAAAAGCTGGAGCCGTTTCTGGCCCGCGCGCCCCGCCTTGAAGAGGGCCTCAAATTGCACCTCAAGCATCTGATTACGAGCCACCACGGCGAGCACGAGTTCGGCTCCCCCGTGCGTCCCAAGACCCCGGAGGCGTTCATCCTGCATTTTGCGGACAACATGGATGCCAAACTGAACATCATCGACCAGGCCTATGCCGAAATGGACAAGACCGGAACGAGCTGGTCGCCCTATATGCGGTTCCTTGAGCGCAACGTGTTCCGGCCCGAGCAGACCCCGGACAGCGCCAAAAAACAGAACGGGAAATCGGAGAATCAATGTTTATTACCTTTGAAGGCATAGAGGGGACCGGAAAGTCCACGCAGATCGCCAGGGTTCGGGAATATTTCGAGCAGCAGGGCAGGGAGGTTCTCCTGACCCTGGAGCCCGGCGGCAGCCGTGTGGGCGTTGAACTGCGCAAGATGCTTCTGCATGTGGACAACAAGGACATCACGCCCATTACCGAGCTTTTCCTTTATCTGGCGGACCGCGCGCAGCATGTGGGCCAGGTCATTCGGCCCGGTCTCGAAGCGGGAAAGGTGGTCCTTTGCGACCGATTCGCGGATTCGACCATCGTTTACCAGGGGTACGGGCGCGGCCTGGACACCACCATGCTCAAGGAACTCAACGAGGTGGCCGTCGACGGGCTGTGGCCCGATCTGACTATCGTCCTGGACATAGACCCCGAGGAGGGGCTGAAGCGGGCCACCCTCCGCAATCTTGAGGAAGGCAAGGCCAAGGAGGAAGGGCGGTTCGAGGCCGAGCACCTTTCTTTCCACAACCGGATCAGGCAGGGATATTTGACCTGGGCCGCCTTCAACCGGGAGCGAATCCGCGTTGTCGACGCCTCCGGGACGCCCGACGAGGTCTTCGCGCAGATCAGGGCGGCCATCGAGACCGGCGGCGCAGGAGAAGGTTGATCCGCATTCAGTCCATTTTTGCACAATGGTGCCTGGATTCTTTCGGGTTTTGTGCTATGGTGCAATCGCATTGGCGGTAATTCCTATTATCAATTAAGAACACCTCGGAGAGCATGTCGGCTGAATTACTTCCCAAACGATCAGGAATCTTGTCTTTTTCTGTCCTGGCGGATACGTCCAAGACTCTATTTCTCCTGATCGTCGTCGTCGGGCTGCTCATTCTGGGCTCCCAGCGGCTGGGGTACAACTGGCAGTGGTACCGCATTCCGCAGTATCTCTGGCAGGTCTCGGATCATGGTTTCACCTGGGGGCCGCTCATGGAAGGGCTCTGGGTGACGTTCAAGATCACGGGCATCAGCCTTGCGCTCATGCTGGTCATAGGTTTGGCCACAGCATTGATGCGTATGTCGCCGTCCTGGGCTGCGAGATGGACGGCACGCGGATACATGGAGATGATCCGCAATACCCCGTTGCTCATTCAGATATTCTTCATATATTTTGTCATCGCGCCCATTCTGGACATCTCCGCCTTCAATTCGGCCGTCATCGCATTGAGTCTGTTCGAGGGGGCTTACGCATCGGAGATATTCCGGGCTGGCATAACCTCCATCGACAAGGGGCAATGGGAAGCCGCCAAGAGCCTCGGCATGGGAGCATACGCCATGTACAGGCATATCATCTTGCCCCAGGCCGTGCGGCGCGTGCTGCCGCCTTTGACCAGCCAGGCCGTGTCCCTGGTCAAGGATTCGGCCCTGGTCAGCACCATCGCCATTCTGGACCTGACCCAGCGGGGGCGCATGATCGACGCGGAAACGTTTTTGACTTTCGAGATTTGGTTCACCGTCGCCGCCATCTACCTGGTGGTCACTCTGGCACTGTCCGGGGTGGTCAGGTTGCTGGAGGGACGGTCCAACGGCCTTAGGCCATAACACAAGGGAGTTCATCATGACCATTTGGAGAGCCATGAAGACCGGCGGCGTGATAATGATCGCCATCCTCGGAGTGTCCCACGTCACCTTTGCTCAGGAATCCTGCCAGTAACCCTATGACCGGCTTTGACGCCGACCAAGGAGAAGCTCATGAAAACCATCCGCCTTCAAGCCCTCGCCATACTTTTCATCCTGCTCGCATCCGCCTTCGGGTGCAGTCAGCAGCCCTCGCAACAAACGGCGGACAATAAAAATTCGGCCACAGTTGAAGCCGCTTCCGGGTCGGGCGGTCAACTCGACGCCATCCTTGAACGCGGCGTGATCCGAGTCGGGTTCGACACCTTCAAGCCCTGGGCCATGAAGGACAAGAACGGCGAATATATCGGTTTTGAAATCGAGGTGGCCCGGCGTCTGGCCGAGGATATGGGCGTTCAGGTCGAATTCGTGCCCACCAAGTGGTCCGGCATCATCCCGGCCCTGTTGACCGGCAAGTTCGATATCATTATCGGTGGCATGTCCATCACCCCCCAGCGCAACCTCAAGGTGAATTTTTCCCAGCCGTACGAGTATTCCGGCATGTCCATCGTGGCCAGCAGAAAGCTTGCCGGGGATCGTTCCTCGGTAGAGCAATTCAACAATCCGGACACGACCATCGCCGTCCGGCTCGGCACCACCGCAGCCGAAGCTGCCAAGAACTTTCTGCCCAAAGCCCAGCTCCTCTTTTTCGATGAGGAGTCGCAGACCATTCAGGAGCTGCTCAACGGACGCGTGCACGCCGTGGTCGCCTCCAACCCGCTTCCTTTGAATCTGTCCAAGGAGTATGCGGACCAATTCTATCTGCCTCTTTCTGAAGACTTCAGCAGGGAGCCCATCGCCTTTGCCGTGCGGAAGGGTGATCTCGACTTCCTGAACTGGCTGGACAACTGGGTCCGCGTGACCATGAGCAAGGGGTGGTTGCAGAACCGGTACGAGTATTGGTTCTTCTCTCACGAGTGGGAAAGCCAGATTCAGTAGCCGGGAAGTTCCATTGTCTTTATCGACCTGCAAGCGTCCGAAGATAACCCTGCTGGACGTCGCCATCCTGGCGGCGTTGGCAGGGGGCTTCGGTTACATACTCTTCAAAGCCGCCACCGGGCTGAATTACCACTGGAAATGGGAGATCATTCCCCAATTCCTGGTGCGCATTGATCCGAAGACGGGCTTTCCGGTTCCCGGCCTCCTGGTCCAGGGGCTGTTCACGACTATTCGCCTGTCAGTGTGGGCCGGTATCCTGGCCGTGGTCCTGGGAATATTCATGGGGCTTTTCAGGGTCAGTCCGAGCCTGTTCAAGCGGCAGGTGGGGATGGTCTATGTGGGGCTTATCCGCAACACACCGCCCCTGGTGCTTATCTTCGTCTTCTATTTCTTCATCGGCGACCAGATCATGTCCCTGCTGGGGGTGGACCACTTCATCTACATCTTGTCCGACGGGGCCAAGGAGGTCCTGAGCTGGTTCTTCGGGCCCATGAACCGTTTTCCCCGATTCCTGTCCGCGCTCATTACCCTGGCATTGTTCGAAGCGGCATATATCGCGGAGATCGTTCGGGCGGGCATCGAGTCCGTGGAGGCGGGGCAGTGGGAGGCGTCCGCATCCCTCGGCATGACCCGCATCCAGTCCCTGCGCCTCGTCATTTTGCCGCAGGCTCTGCAACGGATGTTGCCAGCTCTGGCCGGACAGTTTATATCAATAATCAAGGACTCGGCCATCGTCTCGGTCATATCCATCGAGGAACTGACCTTTCAGGCTCAGCAGCTCATGACCACCACGTACCGGAGTTTCGAAATCTGGACCTTGGTCCTGGTTATGTATTTCGTGCTCACGTTCCTTTGCTCTTTGGTTGTCCGTAAACTGGAATTGGCCGTGAACAGGTGATGCAGCATGTTCAAGTCGCTGAAGAAATTTTTGAAGAAACAAACTGACGGAATGCCCGAACCCGACGCACCCGCCAAATCGTTCGACATGGAGGCGTTTCACATGAACGATATCAAGGTCTATGCCCTATCAACATGCATTCACTGTAGAAATGCCAAGAAATATCTCGACGAGTGCGGCGTGAAATACGAGTGCGTACACGTGGATGAATTGACCGGCGACGAGCGCAAGCAGATCGTCCAGGAGGTCAAGGAGCACAATCCGGCGGTTTCCTTCCCGACCATCGTCATTCGGGACAAGGTTATTATCGGCTTCCACAAGGACAAGATCGACGACGCGCTCAAGGAGGACTGATTCATGGACGTCAATCAGCTCTACGAGATGCTGAAAAAGGTGCAGGAGCCGAAGGGCTACCACTTCAACGCGGACATGGACATGACCATGCCTCTGCTGGAGAGCCTGCTTATCAACAAGGAACGGTTCGGCTACATGGCCTGTCCGTGCAGGTTGGCCAACGGCGACTACGAGGCCGACAAGGACATCATCTGTCCCTGCGTTTACCGCGAGGAGGATGTCAAAGAGTACGGCGCTTGTTACTGCGCCTTGTACGTCAGCAAGGAGTTCAACGAAGGGACCGGCGAAAAGCAGGTGGTCCCCGAGCGCAGGCCTCCCGAGAAGATTCTCTTCTGATTTTGGAGAGCGCACGCACGCAACGAAAAAAGGCCCGCTAAAAAGCGGGCCTTTTTATTGGGGAACTATCCCTTTAACTCCTTGAAGAGGGAAATCAGTCGTTGAAAGCCGCTTCGCGGCAATAGTCGGGTGATTTCGCCTCTGGCGGGCAAGGGCTCGCACCCTTGCATCCCCTGTAAGCGCCTTCGGCGCGGTTTTTTTCTCCGCGGTGTTCTACCGTGAAAGCGGGGAGTTGGCTGTGTAAGCGTATGTAATTATTGGTCGCTTGAGCCGTCCTGTTTGGCGGCTTCGGCCATTTCGTCCTTGAAGAGCTTGTAGTTGATGGCGTCGACCACGGCCTGCCAGGAGGCCTCGATTATGTTGTGGGACACGCCCATTGTGGTCCAGCGGTCGGTGGCGTCGCCGGTCTCGACCAGAACGCGGACAAAGGAGGCCGTGCCTCCGGTGTCGCGCACAGCGCCGGACAGAACGCGGACCTTGAAGTCGAGCAGGCGAATGTCCCTGAGCTGCGGGTAGAACCGTTCCAGCCCTTTGCGCAGGGCCTGGTCCAAGGCGTTGACCGGACCCATGCCGGTGGCCGCGGTGTGTTCCTGTTGACCCTTGACGTCCACGATGACCGTGGCTTCGGACATGGGTTCGGCATCTTCCTCGCGCTTGGCGTCCACCACGAAGAAGTGGCGGAAGTGGAAGTAGTTGAGCGGTTTGCCCAGCGCTTCTCGAAGCATGAGTTCGAAGGAGGCGTCGGCCACGGAGTATTCGTAGCCCATGCTTTCCTTGGCCTTGAGCTCCTTGAGCAGGCGATCCAGGGTTGGGTCGCCTTTTGCCAGTTCGTAGCCCAGTTCGCGCGCCTTGAACAGGATGTTGGACTTGCCCGCCTGATCGGAGAGGAGGACCCGCCGTTCATTGCCCACGGTCTCGGGCTCGATGTGCTCGTAGGTGCGGGAATCCTTGAGAATTGCGCTGACGTGGATGCCGCCCTTGTGGGCGAATGCGGATGAGCCCACGAAAGGCTGGCGCATGAACGGACGCAGGTTGCCGATCTCGCTCACGAAGTGGGAAACGGACAGGAGCCGGGAAAGGTTTTCCCGGCCGATGACGTCGAAGCCCATCTTGAGTTCGAGATTGGGGATGACCGAGCAGAGGTTGGCGTTACCGCAGCGTTCGCCGTAGCCGTTGATGGTCCCCTGGACCTGGGTCGCTCCGAGGCGGACCGCCTCCAGGGAGTTGGCCACGGCCAGTTCGGAGTCGTTGTGCGCATGTATGCCGAGGCTGGCTTCGGGCAGACGCTTGCGGACGGCCGCGACGGCCTCCCCGACCTCGCTGGTCAGGGAGCCGCCGTTGGTGTCGCACAGGATGATTCGGTCGGCCCCGGCCTCGAATGCCGCGGTCAAGGCCTGCATGGCGTATTCCGGGTTGCGTTTGAACCCGTCGAAGAAGTGCTCCGCGTCGAAGAACACTTCGTCCACTCGCGCCTTGAGAAAAGCCACGGAGTTGGCGATGAGTTCGAGATTGCGCTCAAGCGGGATGCCCAGGGCGGTGGTGGCGTGAAGATCCCAGGTCTTGCCGAAGATGGTGACCACCGGCGTCTCGGCTTCGAGCAGTCCGGTCAGGTTCGGGTCCTTTTCGGGCGTGGTCTTGGCGAGATGCGTGGACCCGAAGGCCGCGAGCTTGGCGTTCTTGAACCTGTATGATTTTATTTCGTCGAAGAATCTCCTGTCCGTGGGATTGGAACCGGGCCAGCCGCCTTCAATGTAGTGAATCCCCAGGTCGTCCAGCTTTTGCGCGATGCGGACTTTGTCCTGGGTTGTCAGATTCAGTTCCTCGGCTTGGGCCCCGTCCCTTAACGTAGTGTCATATATCGTGATGTTTTGCATCGGCTACTCGATGTGTTTGCCTTCCTCCAAGTTGAAGGCTTTATGGAGTGTGCGTACGGCCAGTTCGGTGTACTTGTCGTCGATCAGGCATGTGACCTTGATCTCGGAGGTGCTGATCATCAGGATGTTCACGTTCTCATCGGCAAGCGCCCGGAAGGCCTTGGAGGCCACGCCGGAATGGTTACGCATGCCGACGCCGATAATCGACACCTTGGCGACGTTCAGGTTGCTGGTTAGCTCTTCGTAGCCGATTTCATATTTTAGCTTTTCCAGGGTCTTGATGGTCTGTTTCACGTCTGCGCGCGGCACGGTGAAGGTCATGTCGGTCAGGCCGTCCTTGGACGGGTTCTGGACGATCATGTCCACGAGAATCTTTTTGTCCGCCAGGGGGGAGAAAATTTGGGCGGACACGCCCGGGGTGTCCTTGACGTGTATCAGCGTGATGCGGGCCTGATCCTTGTCGTATGCGATTCCCGAGACGAGAACGGATTCCATGGTTTCATCCTCCTGAGTGACTACGGTGCCCGGCTCGTCGGAAAAAGTGGAGCGGACGTGAACGGTTACATTGTATTTCTTGGCGAATTCGACGCTGCGGATCTGGAGCACCTTGGCACCCATGCTGGCCATTTCGAGCATCTCGTCGTAGGCGATTCGGTCGATCTTGCGGGCGTCGGAGCAGAGGTTCGGGTCCGTGGTGAACACGCCCGGAACGTCGGTGTAAATTTCGCAGACATCGGCTTTGAGAGCGGCGGCCAGGGCAACGGCGGAAGTATCGGAACCGCCTCGTCCCAAGGTGGTGATGCGGTTGTTTTCGTCGCATCCCTGGAAGCCGGCAACCACGAGGATGTCGTAATCCTGGAGCATGACCAGGAGCCTTTCCTTGTCGATGGCGGTAATGCGGGCCTTGCCGTAGCAGCCGTCGGTTTTGACCGGCGCCTGGAAGCCCAGCACTGAGCGGCATTTGACGCCCTGCTGTTTGAGAAGCATGGCGAAGAGGGTGCAGGAGACCTGCTCGCCGGTGGCGACCAGGGCGTCCGTTTCGGCGGGGTCGGGATTTTCCGACCATTCGTTGGCAAGGCTCAGCAGGCGGTTGGTCTCACCGGACATGGCGGACAGAACCACGATGACCTTGTTGCCCTCTCGGTAGGGACGCAGAACCTTCTGCATGACCTGGCGTTGACATTCCAGGTTGCGGACAGAGGTGCCTCCGAACTTTTGTACGACGATGTTCATTTTTCGATACTGCTTTCTCTTGATACGGTTTTCATCAGGGCCGCAAGGCGTCGACGACGTCCCGCGCCGTTTTTCCCATGGCACGCAGAACGAGGCTTCGTCCAGTGTCCGACGGGGTCCACTCCAGGAAAAGGGCCTCGGAGGGCCACATTTCCTCAGGCAGGAACTGTATCCACTCCACTATGGTGATCGTCTCCGGGTCTTCGAAGGAATCGAACAGGGCGTCGTCCGGGGACATTCCCTCAAGCCGGTAGAGATCGAAGTGGGCAACGCCGGGCGTTGTCGGATACAGGTTGCAGATGTTGAAGCTCGGGCTTGAGACCTCCGCTGATTCCGCGCCGGGCAGGGATTCCACGAAACCCCTTACCAACGTGGTTTTGCCCGATCCGAGGTCGCCTTGCAAGAGCAAAGCCGGTGGGGTGTCCATTCCGGACAGCAGGGACGCCAGCCGTCGGCCCAGGGCCACGGTGGCGTCGCTGTCGGGAAGATGCAGTTTCAGGCTCACGCGCTGTTCCGCTCCCTAATCCGTGAGAAGGGTTTTGAGGACGTCTTCCTTGCCGACCACGCCCTTCAGTTTGCCGTTTTCGACGACGGGCAGCGTGTAGAGCTTTTCGTTGGCCATCATGGTGGCCACGTCCTCGATGGACGTATCCGGATGGACGAAGGTCGGGGCCGGGGTCATGGCGTCGCCTACCTTGAGAGCGGCGACCTTGGTCATCTCGCGTTCCAGTTCATCGTGGGAGGACAGGGGAAAGACTCCGTCCAGCAGGGTGAAGAAGGAGGGCAGGGTGACTTTTTTCTGCTGGGCCACCAGATCGGACTGGCAGAGCACGCCCACGACTTCGTCGCCTTCCATGACCGGCGCGCCGTTGATCTTCTTTTCGAGCAGGGTCCTGGCCGCGACGGTGATGTCGGTTTCCGGGGTGAAGGTGATGCATTCGGTGGTCATGATGTCTTTGGCTGTCAGCATGTTTCAAGCTCCTTGGTGAAGGATGCCGCCGCGTTGGGCAGCATGTTGGCGATTTCGGACGCGAGATTGCCGCGTGCGGGAAATTCATGTTTGAGGGCGCGGCCCGCGAGGCCATGCCAGAAGACACCCGCGCAGGCCGCGTGCAGGGGCGGAAGTCCCCCGGCGAGCAGGGCGCCGATGACGCCGGACAGGACGTCGCCGGAGCCGCCCACGGAAAGATTGGGCTCGGCAAAGGGCGAGACGCAGGCCATGCCCCGGTCGGCGACCAGCGTGCCCGCGCCCTTGAGAACCAGGGTGGCGTCGCATTCGGCGAGGAAACGGTCGGCGGCTTCGAGCCGGTCGGACTGGACTTCGGAAGTTTCCAGACCGAGAAGCCGGGCCATTTCTCCCGGATGGGGCGTCAGTACGCTCGTTTCGGGTAGCGCCTTGAGGTGCTCGGGAAAAGCTGCCAGGGCGAAGAGCGCGTCCGCGTCCACGACCATGGGGGCGTCGCACGAAGCCGTCAGGTCCAGGGCTAAGGCCATCGCGTCCGGCTCCCGGCCCAGTCCCGGGCCGATGACCACGGCGTCGAAGCGGTGCAGTTCGGTCTTGACGGCATCGGCCATGTCCCTCGTCCAGGCGACGTCCCGGCCCAGGGGCAGGGTCATGATGTCGGGCGAGCCGCCCTTGACGGCATCGGCCAGCCCGGCCGGGCAGGCAACTGTCGCCAGTCCGGCCCCGCTGCGCAGGGCTGCCAGCGCGGCCAGATGCGGTGCGCCGGTCAATCCGAAGCTGCCGCCGACCACAAGGACATGCCCGGCTTTGCCCTTGTGCATGTCCCGGACGGGAGCGGGCAGGGTCTCCATGATGCGGCCCGTGATGAGATGATGCCTGACCGGGTTGTCCTCCTGGACCTTCAGGGGAATGCCGATGGGGCAGACGTGCAGCGCGCCGGTGAAGGGCGCGGCCTCGGGCATGACCAGCCCGAGCTTGGGCGACTGGAATGTGGCTGTGGCGTCGGCCCGCACCGCGTCGGGCTGGGGGCGGCCGGTGAGCCCGTTCAGCCCGGAAGGGATGTCCACGGACAGGACGAAGGCCCGTTGGCCCAGGCGGTTGATGGCCCGCACAATGCCCAGGACGTCCTCCCGAAGCGTTCCCTGGAAGCCGGTGCCCAGCAGGCCGTCCACGATGATGTCGGGTTGGGGCAGGGCGTCGAGGTCGGTTCCGGAAAGATGGATGAGCGGGATGCCCAGCTTTTGTGCCCAGCGGAGGTTGGTCCGGGTTTCGCCCCGGTACCCTTTCTTGGGACGTGTGTGAAAGACGGTGACTTCCGCGCCGAGGTCGAGGAGATGGCGGGCCGCGGCAAAGGCGTCGCCGCCGTTGTTGCCGGACCCGGCGAAGCAGTGGACCACGGCTCCGTCCACCGCGCCGTGCTCTTCAAGCAGAACGTTGACGGCTTCGCGGCTGGCGGATTCCATGAGGGTGATGCCGGGAATGCCGATGGTGTGGGTGGTTTCCCTGTCCCATACGGTCATTTCGGCCGGGGTCGGAAGAGGCAGCAGCATGAACTCTCCTGAACTGGGGTTTCCCTATCCTTCCAATATCACGACGGCGGCGGCGGTGTCACGGGAGTGGGTCAGGGACACGTGCGCTCCGGTTACGCCGAGGCGTTCGCATACGGCCTTTCCCTCTCCAAGGAATCGGATTTCGGGCTTGCCGCTTTCGAGGTGGAGGATTTCCACGCATTTGAAATGAACTCCCCCGGCGAATCCCGTGCCGAGCGCCTTGACCGCCGCTTCCTTACCCGCGAACAGCGCAGCCAGTCTGGGCGCGGGGTTCTTCGCGGGGAGCTGGGCCAGTTCGCGTTCGGTCAGAATCCTGGCGGCGAACCTGCGGCCGTACCGGTCCCAGAGATTCCGGATGCGGTCCAGCTCCGCCAGGTCGAGGCCGGTTCCCTTTATCATCGCCCGCTAGTCCGTGAAGGTCCTGACGAGTTCGGCCATGTCCCGGACGGCGCGGTCCAGGCCCACATAGATGGCCCGGGCCATGATGGAGTGGCCGATGGAATATTCGCTGATTCCGGAAACATTCTTGAAACTCAGAATGTTGCGGTAGTTCAGTCCGTGGCCGAGGTTGACTTTGAGCCCCACGCCTTTAGCCAGGGTGATACTCTTGAGAATTTTGTCCAGCTCCACACCGCGCTGCCTGTATTCCTTGGCGTCGGAGTAGTGCCCGGTGTGGATTTCGATGAACTCCGCGCCGGTGGCCACGGCCGCCTCGATCTGCTTGGGATCGGCGTCGATAAACAGGCTGGCGCGTATGCCCTTTTCATGGATGGGGGCCAGAAAGTCCCGGAGTTCCGTTTCGCGGCCGATGCAGTTCAGGCCGCCTTCGGTGGTCAGCTCCTTTCTCTTTTCCGGCACCAGGCAGACCATTTCTGGTTCGATGTCCAGGGCGATGCCCTGCATCTCTTTGGTGGCGGCCATTTCCAGGTGCAGCCGGGTGTTGCAGGTCTCCTTTATCAGTCTGACGTCTCGATCCTGAATGTGGCGGCGGTCTTCGCGCAGGTGGACGATGATGCCCGTGGCCCCGGCCTGTTCGGCCATGTAGGCGGCAGTCACGGGTTCGGGTTCGATGCCCATTCTGGCCTGGCGCAGGGTGGCCACATGATCGACGTTGACAACGAGTACCGGCATTGATTTATCCTCCAGGTGCGTAATTGCGTTATATCCTCTTTGAGTAAGATACATGAGGCTGAATGGCAATAGCCGCGGCATTCAGGTGACGTTTTGCATTCGTGTTGACGTGTTTGGGCATAAGCGGTATCCGCTTGGCCTGAAAATGAATGGAAATTTAATCGGGAGCAATTCCTTATGAACGTGTGCATTGTTGGCACCGGGTACGTGGGACTAGTGTCCGCGGCCTGTTTTGCCGAAATGGGAAACAATATTTTCTGCGTGGACGTCAATCCCAAGGTTGTGGAAACTCTGGAGAGCGGCAAGGTCCATATCTATGAGCCCGGCCTTGAGGATCTGGTCAGGCGCAACACCAAGCAGGGCCGTCTGCATTTCACCACCGACCTGGGCGAGGGAATGAAGGATGCCGAAGTGGTCTTCATCACCGTCGGCACTCCCTGCGGCGATGACGGCTCCTGCGATCTGCGTTACGTTGACGCCGTGGCCGCCGAGATCGGCCAGAAGATGACTTCTCCGAAGATCGTGGTGGACAAGTCCACCGTGCCCGTCGGCACCGCCGACCGGGTGCGCGGGATCATCGCGGCCGAACTCGAAAAGCGGGGGGAGTCCATTCATTTTGACGTGGTGTCCAACCCCGAGTTCCTTAAGGAAGGCGACGCGGTCAACGATTTCATGAAGCCGGACCGGGTGATCGTGGGTACCGGCGACGAGAAATCGGCCAAGACCATCAAGGCCTTGTACGCGCCTTTCGCCCGCAGCCGCGAGAAGCTCATCGTCATGGGTGTGCGCTCAGCCGAGATGACCAAGTACGCGGCCAACTGCATGTTGGCCACAAAGATATCTTTCATTAATGAAGTGGCCAACATCTGCGAACGGGTGGGGGCGGATGTCTCGGAGGTCCGCGCGGGCATCGGTTCCGACTCCCGCATCGGCTATTCCTTTATCTACCCCGGCGTGGGGTATGGCGGGTCCTGCTTTCCCAAGGACGTGAAAGCGCTCATCGGCACGGCCGCCGAGCACGGCTACGACGCCAAGCTCATTCGCTCCGTGGACGAGGTCAACAACGCCCAGAAGCGGGTGCTGGCCGAGAAGATAAAAGCCTACTTCGAGCCGCAGGGCGGCGTGGCGGGGCGGACTCTCGCCCTTTGGGGCATTGCCTTCAAGGCCAATACCGACGACATCCGCGAGGCTTCGTCCGTCGAGGTCATCAAGGACCTGACCGCGCTCGGCATGAAGGTCAAGGCCTTCGACCCCGTCGCCAACGACCGCGCCCGTGCGGAGGTCGGCCATATCGAGAATCTCGAAATACTGGACGACCAGTACGCCGTGCTGGAAGGTGCGGACGCCTTGGCAGTGGTTACGGATTGGAACCAGTTCCGCAACCCGGATTTCGACCTCATCAAGAAATCCCTGACCGCGCCGCTGATTTTCGACGGCCGCAACCTGTACCTGCCCGAGCGTATGGGCAAGGCAGGGTTCGCCTACTTCTCCATCGGCCGTACACCCGTGAAATAGGGCGTTCCGGCAAGTCGACAAAAAAACTCCCCGTCTCCAAAGAGGCGGGGAGTTTTTTTGTAGGCTTGTCGGGAAATCAGATGCCCTTGAAGCAGGTCCGGTATTGCAGTTCCTGCAATATAACCCGTTCGTATTCGGGGTTGTACTCAAGGTCGGTTTGCTCGGCCTGGTCCAACATACGGGCAAGTTGTTGGGTTTCTTCCCAGAAATCGAGGAGTTCGTCGTCAGCCAGGCTTTTTACCTGGGCCTCCAGTGTGTCGTGGTCACGAAAATTGGCGTACTGACCCATGCGGTATGGCCTATCCTCTTTTCAAAAGGTGTGAAAAATCAAATATATAGAATCCAAGTGCGACTTACGTTAGCCCTTTATTCGGAGACCGTCAACCTCGCATCGGTGAAGCGTGGAGAGAAAAAAGACAACAGAGTCTTTTCATTGGCGAAAAAATGAAGGACGCGATGACGGTGCGGTCTGGCGGGAACTGACGGGTTCTTTCCAACGATTTCGAACGGCTGGATATTCTCGTTGACAAAAAAGGGTATGGTTGACAGATTCGAAACCTGTATTGAGGTGTACGCCGCCGGGAGATTTCCGGGGCGTTTTTGAACGAAATCGGCCATCCAGGACGGGGAAGCCATGAGAACGGAAGTCGAAGGCATCATCGACGTCGATGAGGACGAGGTCGATCAGGAATTGACCCAACTGGTGACTTTCAGCATCGGCGACGAGGAATTCGGGGTCAACATCCTTCAGGTCCAGGAGATCATCCGGACCATGGAGATCACCAATGTCCCCCGGGCGCCGGAGTTTGTCGAGGGCGTCATCAACCTGCGCGGCAAGGTCATTCCCATCGTGGACATGCGCCGCCGCTTCGGGCTCAAGTCCAAGGAGCACGACAAGTACACCCGAATCATCGTCATCGAGATCGACATGATTATCGTCGGTTTTGTTGTGGATTCCGTGTCCGAGGTCCTGCGCATTCCGGCCAGTTCGGTTCAGCCGCCGCCGCCCGTGGTGGCCGGCATGGACGCCGATTACATAGACGGCGTGGGCAAGCTGGACGATCGGCTCCTCATCCTGCTCGACCTGGATTCGCTCCTCGACAACGAGGAAAAGGAAGCCTTGGGCACCGTCTAGGCCGGATAGATTCTTGATGACAAGCCGTCCCGCTCCCGCTAGGGGAAGAGGCGGCTTTTCTATTTGACGGCCAAAGGCCGACAAACCTTTTTCGCAGCGAATTCATGCCAGCCATATATCCTAAGGACATAGCCGACTTCATGGCGGGAACCGGAGATTCGGTCCGCGTCTTCAAAAGCGGGCCAGGCTCTCAGGCCCTGCTTGCGGGCTCCCTGCTGGCGGCCGGTACCGATGTGGTCCTGGTTGTGCCCGGCGTGGCCGAGTTCCGTGAGATGCGGGCTCTTCTGAACCTGCTCTCACGCGGGCAGCGGACCGGACCCGAACAGCCCGCCTGGGAGCGGGAGTGGGTCTTCCTGCCGCCGTATCATTCGCGCAACCCGGAATCCCAGGGATGGAGCGAGCGGTGGGCCGCCCTGTTCGGCCTGGTGTACCGGGACGGTCCGCGCGGCGTGCTTATGACCGCCGACAACCTTCTGCCGCATTGGCCCGACGAGACGGTTCTGCGGGAAAATTGGGCCACCCTCGCCAAGGGTGAGGAGATGTCCCCGGACATCCTTCTCGAACAACTGGTCTCATGGGGTTACGTCCGGCGCAAGCTGGTGTCCGATCCCGGCGACATGGCCATGCGCGGCGATATCCTGGATATCCACGCGCCCGGCTACGAGCTGCCTGTCCGGCTGGAATTCTTCGGCGACGTGCTTGAGGAAATCCGGTTGTTCGACCCGGCCAGCCAACGATCCCGGATGGACCTTGACGAGGCCGTCCTCCTGCCCGTGGCCCCGTGCATCACCACCGGGGACAGGACTTTCCGCGCTCGCGACAAATGGGAAAAGCTGCGCAAGACCGGCGAGATTTCCGCGGCCCAGGAGCAGGCTCTGTCCGAGCGGCTGGACCGTGACGACGGGTTTATCTGGCCCGGTCTTTTCTACGATTCGCCGGTGGGGCTTGAAGCCTATCTGCCCCGGGATGCGGCCTGGCTGCTTTCTTCGGGCGGGACCCTGCGCGCGCGGCTTGAGGATCGCGAGCAGGCGTGGCGTGATTTCCTGAAGGACGAGGAGCATGACAAGGGCATCAGCCTGCCGCGCCGGTTCGTCGTCCGTTCCCATGACGTGAGCCGCAAGGCGTGGAGCGCCGCCCGCCAGATCGTCTTTGAGGAGCTGACCATCGGAAGGGAGAAGGTCGGCATTGAGCTGCCCGAGACGCCGTACAGCGATTTCTCGGATATCTTTTGGCGTCCCGAGGCGTCGCGGCGGCCGTGGGCGGCCCTCATGGGCGGTCTCAAGGAGTGGCAGGCCGCCGGTGAGACGACCATTCTGAGTTTCCGTACCGAGCGGTCCAGGACCAAGTTCCTAAATCTTGCCGTGCAGGAGAACCTGTCCATCGGCCTGGAGTACGCCCCGGACCGGCAGGGGCTTTTCGCCCTGGTTTCGCCGCTGCGCAAGGGCATGGAAATCGGCTGGAACCGGACCCGCATTCTGGGCGAGGAGGTCATCCAGCCCCAGGCCGCCAGGGTGCATGTCGGACGGGACAAGGCGTTCAAGGGACTGGAGCGGTACGACGACCTGTCCGAAGGCGATCTGCTCGTCCATCGGGATTACGGGTTGTCCCAGTTCGGCGGGCTGCATCATATGTCTCTCGGCGAAGGGGCAAACGACTATCTGCTTCTGTATTTTTCCGGCGAGGACAAGCTCTATCTTCCCGTGGACCGGCTTAATCTGGTCCAGCGCTTCAAGGGGCCGGAGGGAGCCAAGCAGCCCTCGCTCGACAAGCTCGGCGGCAGCCGGTGGGCGAAGACCACTTCGAAGGTGCGGAAGGCGATCGAGAAGATCGCCCACGAACTCGTGGAGATGTACGCCTTCCGCCGGGTTGCCAAGGGGTTCGGCTATGGTCCCTTGGATGAAATGTACGCCGAGTTCGAGGCTACTTTCGGTTTCGAAGAGACCCCGGACCAGGAAAAGGCCGTCAACGACGTGTTTCGGGACATGGAGAAACCCGAGCCCATGGACCGGCTGGTTTGCGGCGACGTGGGCTTCGGCAAGACCGAGGTGGCCCTGCGCGCCGCTTTCCGCGCGGCCCAGGAAGGCCGTCAGACGGCGTTGCTGTGCCCGACCACGGTTCTGGCCGAGCAGCATTATCAGACGTTCACCAAGCGCGTGGAGGGATTCCCCGTGCGCGTGGGGCTGCTCAGCCGGTTCGTCACTGCCAAGCGGCAGAAGACCGTGCTCGAAGCCGCGGCCCGGGGAGAAATAGATATTCTCATCGGCACGCACCGCATTCTGTCCAAGGACGTCGAATTGCCCAATCTCGGACTGCTCATTCTCGACGAAGAGCAGCGGTTCGGGGTCAAGCACAAGGAAAAGCTCAAGCATTTCAGGCAGAATATAGACGTTCTTACGCTGACGGCCACGCCCATTCCGAGGACCCTGCAATTGTCGCTTTCCGGCATCCGCGGGCTGTCCGTCATCGAGACTCCGCCCGTTGACCGCAAACCCGTGGAAACGGGCATCACTGAGCGCGACGAACTGGAGCTCAAGGCGGTGCTGCGCCGGGAATTGGACCGGGGCGGCCAGGTGTACTGGGTGTACAACCGGGTCAACGGCCTGGAACGGGTGGCCGAATTCGTTCGCGGCCTGGTCCCGGACGCCAAGGTCGGTATGGCCCACGGCCGGATGAGCGAGAAGGCGCTGGAAGAATCCATGCGCGACTTCTGGCACGGCGAGCTGGATGTGCTTGTTTGCACCGCCATCGTCGAGTCCGGGCTGGACTTCCCCAACGCCAACACCCTGATTGTCGACCAGGCGCAGCTTTTCGGCCTGGGACAGCTCTACCAGCTTAGGGGAAGGGTGGGGCGAAGCGAGCGGCAGGCCTATGCGTATTTCGTGGTCCCTTCCATCAAGGATATTTCCGAAATCGTGCGCAAACGCTTGCGCATCATTCTGGACATGGATTATCTGGGGGCAGGATTCAAGGTGGCCATGGAGGACTTGCGCCTTCGCGGCGCAGGCAATATCCTGGGCGAGGCCCAGTCCGGGCAGATAGCCAAGATCGGTCTCGATCTCTTTCTCGAAATGCTTGAGGAGGAGGTCGCGCGTCTACGCGGCGAGGAGCACGCCAGGGCTTCGGACCCGGAGCTCAATTTCGTGTTCGAGGCGCATATCCCCGGCGGGTATATCCCGGATTCGCGGGAGCGGCTTCGTTACTACAGGGGTCTTTCCTCGGCCGTGTCGGATATGGAACTGCGTGAATACGAAGCCGAGATTCGCGACCGCTTCGGGCCGATGCCCGAAGAGCTGGACGCTTTCTTCGGCGTACTGCGGCTCAAGCGGACTCTGTCCCGATTGCAGGCCGCAAGGGCGGAGCTGTATCCTGGCCGGGCGGTCATTACCTGGAAGGACAACGCCATCGCGGTCAATCCCGAGAAGCTTATCCGTTGGGTCGGCGAGCGGGGAGAGACGGCCAGGCTCATTCCTCCGGCCAAGTTGGAAATCCGATATGAAGACGCGCGCTCCATGCGGGAGGCGCTGGAAAACGCCGCAGCGGACCTGGAGGGCATCCTTGATGCCGAAACCGTACCGCCGAACGGCGGATAACGAGTGAAAATGAGACGTCATACAGCAGCCATACTGTTTCTCTTCGCGGCCCTGCTGGCCGGTTGCGCAGGCGACGCGGACGACATGGGCATCGTGGCCCGCGTCAACGGCGCGCCCATCTACCTGACCCAGCTCGAATTTCAGCACGATCAGTTCCAGGAGGACAACGTCGGGGCCTATGTGCCCAGCGTTGCGAAGCTGCGCAACGAATACGGCGAAATCCTTTCCGATCTCATTGTTCAGGAACTGGTGGTCCAGGAACTGGCCGGCCGTGATCTGGCCGTGACCGACGAGGAGTTGCGCGAGGCCGAGGAGACGGTGCGCGCGGATTACCCCGAGGGCGCCTTCGAGCAGGTCCTTGTCGAGGAGTATATCGACCTCAAGTCCTGGCGGAGGCAGTTGCGCTACTATCTCGCGCAGAAAAAGTTCTTCCAGCAGGTCCTTCGGCCGCAGATCAAGATCGACTACAAGGAAGCCGAGAAATACTACCGCGATCACATCTCCGATTTCTATCTGCCGGAAAGCCTGCGCATCCTTGTGGTTCGCGGTCCGAGCCGGGAGCTTGTGGTCAAGGCCGTCGAAAAATATCTCAAGGACCATGACCAGATGAATCTGGCCACGTCCTTCGGCGAAGTTGAGACCAGGGAAGTCATGGTTCGCGAAGGGCGGTTGTCCGCTCCGTGGCGAAACGCGCTTGCCGGGCTCAAGGCGGGGCAGGCGAGCGACGTGCTTACCGACCGTTTCGGCTTCGAGGCGCTGGTTCTGCTTGAGCGCAGCGAGGCCAAAGTTTTGCCTCCGGCCCAGGCCTATCCGCTGGTTGAGGAGGCCCTGCTCGAGAAGAAATTGCAGAACGCCTTCGAAGAATGGCTTTCCGGCGTTCTCGCCAAGGCGGACATCAAGGTCAGCGGGCATCTTCTGGAATCGGCCATGCAGCCTGAGGATAGCGGGAGTGAAGCTCCGGAATCCGCCGTCATGGAGCCGGAAGCCCCGGAGGATCAGGAGATCGAACAAACCATGCCGCAGGACGGCATGACCGATCAGGAACCGGCCGACGAAACCATCCCCATGGATCAGGTCGGCACGGATACGGGCATCTGAGCCCGTTCATTGCATAGTCCGCACAAAGCGACTAGGATTCGACAACAATCCGCGGGAGACGGACGATTCTCCCCGCGATTCAAGGAGTGAATGCGTGGAAAAAGTCTTTTCCTTGTTCTTGGGAGCCATGCTCTTGGTATGTCCTTTGACGGCCTGGTCCGAGGATGTGGTCGTGGACCGCATCCTGGTGAAGATCAACGACTCCATCGTGACCCAGTACGATCTGGATCAGGAGTTGAAGCCTCTGTACCAGCAGATCAAGGATCGCCAGCTTTCTCCGAAGGAGCAGGCCCAGGTTCAGGAAATGAAGAGGAAGGCCCTGGACGGCCTCGTCAATGACGTTCTCATCCAGCAGGAAGTGAACAGGTTTTCCATCCTGATATCCGACGATATTCTCGACAAGGAAATCGAGCGGGTGCGGAATGAGCGTGGCCTGACGCTGGAAGAGTTTGAGGAAGTTGTGGCCAAGGACGGACTGTCCATGGAGGAATTCCGGACTCGCCTGAAAAAGCTGCTTGAAAAGCAGGAGCTTATCGGCCACATGGTTACCAACAAGGTCGTTGTCACGGATTCGGAAATCCAGGAGGCCTACGATGCCCGGAAGGACGATTATTCCATGGGCAAGATGGTCGAACTGGCCATTATCCTCCTGCCGTCCGACGTGTCCGCCGTGGAAGTGAAGGAACGGATCGCCAATGGCGAGATGACGTTTGCCGAGGCCGTGGCCAAATACAGCGTCGGTCCCGGCAAGGATTCCGGCGGTTCCATCGGCGATTTGAGTTGGGACGACCTCGCCGATGAGTGGACGGTCGCCCTGCAGGGCGTCGCCCAGGGCGGCGTGAGCGCGCCGCTGATCATCCAGGAGCATGAGGCCCTGCTTTCCCCGGTGAAAATTGCCGAGGATCGCATGGTGCCGCTTGAGGATGTCCGCAACGACCTTTTCAGGGAATTGATGCAGAAGAAACAGGAAACAGTGTTTACGGACTATTTTGAGAAATTGAAGAACAGTTCGGTCATCATCTACATGGATGATTCGTTTAAGCCCGATAATGGAGTAACCCAATGACATTTCAGGAACTAGGCGAAACGTTGCAGCGCGAGCGCGAGGCAAGGGGGCTGACCGTCAAGGCTGTCATGGACGCCACCAAGATCAGCCGCGTCGTCATCCTCGCCCTGGAAAGCGGCGACCGATCGGCTCTGCCGCACCCTGTGTATATCAAAGGATTCATCAAGAGCTATGCCAGACTTCTGGAGCTTGATCCGGACGAATTGTGCATGGTCGTGGATCGCGAATATCAGTTGGAGCCGCCCTCAGCCGGGGACCTCTCCTACGATGTCGAGCCCAACGCGGAAAAGGCGTTTCAGGACAATGACGCGCCCTCCGGACGCCGCAGGCGGTCCATTTGGCCCACTATTCTGATTCTGTTGTCCCTGGCCGGGGCCGCGGGGATTTTGATGTTGAACTTGAACAAAACCAAGACGTCCGACGTGCCCGTGCCCGCCACCGAGCCTGCCGGGGAAGCCGTCAAGCCCGCCGCGCCCGAAGGCGTTGCGCCTGAAGGCGTTTCGCCCGGGGTCGCACCTGCGGATGAAAAGGGCGTGCCTGCCGTCGAGCCCGAATCGGACTCCGGGCAGGATGCGACAGGGGAGGCGGGGGAGAGCCCGGCGGCTGAAGCCGCTGCGGCTCCCGCCGAATCCGCCTCGGCTTCGGCCGGGGCGGATTCCGCTTCAAACGCGTCCTCCGGCGGGCAGATGGCTTCTGCCCGGGAATCGGCCGGGGCCGAGGTGCCTGACGAGGATGCCGCCATTACTCAGGAAAGCGCGCCGGCCGAGCCCCGGTATGAACACGTGCTGATCATTCGGGCCACCACCGACAAGGGGTGCTGGATCGGTGTCTGGCGCGGTGAAGAGAGCAGGATGAATCGTGATTTCGTACTGCGCAAGGGCGAGCCTCTGCGGTTGATGTTCAACAGCCCGCGCCGTATCCGCATCGGCAACGTCGCCGGTGTGACCGTGTCCTACAACGGACAGCCTTATTCCCTGGATTCTTCCAAGGGAAACATTCAGACCATCACTTTCGGCATGTAGCGGGGCCGCTTGGCCCATCGCGCGGACTGACGGCATGAGCGCCACCGAGAAAGCCCTTGTACTCAAGACCGGGCGTTTCCGGGAGGCCGACGTCTGGGTCCGGATGCTGACCCCGTCGCGCGGGGTGTTCAACGGATTCGCCTTCGGCGGAAGCCGAAGCCGCCGCCGCTTCGTCGGCTGCCTCGATCCCCTGAGCCACGTCCTCTTCACCTTCGGAACCAACAAGACCGGCACATACACGGTCCTTGAAGAGGGCTCTCTGCTGCACAATTTTCCCGGGGTCCGTCAGGATCCCGTTCGGACCGGCCTCGCCGTCAACTGCGTGAAGTTCGTGGAAGCGGTGGAGATAGACCCGTCCGACGCCAAACCGGCGTACGAGCTGCTTCTGGAGACCCTGCACATGCTTGAGGCGGGCGGGGGCAGCAGCGATTTTACCCCGTGGTTGTTTCGGGCCAAACTGGCCTTCGACATGGGGTTCACCCCCGATTTCCTGGCGTGCGGCGTATGCGGCCGCCCCCTGTCATGCGAGTGCGGGCACAGGTTCGGCGTGGAGCGGGGGCAAGTGGCCTGTCGGACTTGTCTTTCGGACGGGAAACCGTTAGAGGGACTTGCTCGGCCGATTTCCGCAGGCGTTTTGCGCGCTCTGGATTGGATACAGCACAGCAGGCCGTCGGACTGGGCCAAGGTGACCATGGACAATGAAGTCCGCCGCCAGGCCAGTCAATTGATCGAACTTTTCGTCGCCTATCATCTGGGTTTGTCCTGGGAGGGCGGCATGTATAAAAAGGTATGAGTTGGAGCAAACGATGAATTTTCAGGATGTAATACTGAAATTGCAGGCGTTCTGGGCGGGTTACGGATGTGCCGTGGTCCAGCCCATGGACATCGAGTGCGGTGCCGGGACGTTCAATCCCTCCACCTTTTTCCGGGTGATCGGCCCCGAGCCGTGGAAGACCGCCTACGTTGAGCCTTCCCGCCGTCCGACCGACGGCCGTTACGGTGAGAACCCCAACCGCTTGCAGCACTACTACCAGTTTCAGGTGATCCTGAAGCCGTCTCCCGACAACGTCCAGGAGCTCTACCTGGAGTCCCTCGCCGCGCTCGGCATTGACGCGGCCGCCCACGATATCCGTTTCGTGGAGGACGACTGGGAGTCGCCCACGCTGGGCGCCTGGGGCCTGGGCTGGGAGGTCTGGCTCAACGGCATGGAGGTCACTCAGTTCACTTACTTCCAGCAGGTGGGCGGCATCGATCTCAAACCGGTGTCGGTGGAGCTGACCTACGGTCTTGAACGCATTTCCATGTATCTTCAGGAGAAGGAGTCGGTTTACGACCTCAAGTGGAACGACGAGATCACCTACGGCAATGTCTTTCATCAGAATGAAGTGGAGATGTCCAAGTACAACTTCGAGTTGTCCGACGCGGACATGCTCTTCGATCTGTTCAACAAGTTCGAGGGTGAATGCCTGAAGCTGTGCGAGGCCGGACTTCCGTGGCCCGCCTACGACTACTGCCTGAAGTGCTCCCATTCCTTCAACCTGCTGGACGCCCGCGGGGCCATCTCCATCACCGAACGCGCCACCTACATCGGCCGCGTGCGCAACCTGGCCTCGAAGATCGCCAGGCTCTATGCCGACCAGCGGGAAGAGATGGGCTATCCCATGCTCAAGAAATAAGCGACGTCCTCGTCACGAAATAGATTACACAAGAGAAGTACAATGGCCGAATTCATTCTGGAAATCGGAACCGAGGAAATGCCCGCCCGCTTCGTCCCCAAGCTGGCGGCCGAGCTGGAGGAGGCCTTCGCCAAGGCCCTGACCGAGTCCATGGTCGAGAACGAGGGCGTTCGCTGTTATGCGACCCCGCGCCGCATCGTCGCCCATGTGCCCTCCCTGGCCCTGACTCAGCTGCAGGAGGAGGAGACCGTTACCGGGCCTCCGGTACGCATCGCCTTTGACGACGGCGGCAATCTGACCAAGGCGGGGCAGGGCTTTGCCAAGACCCAGGGCGTGTCCGAAGACGCGTTGTTCAGGATGGAGACCGACAAGGGCGAGTACCTGGCGGTCAAGAAGATCGTGGGCGGCGGCAAGACCGCCGACATCCTGCCCGAAGTCTGCATCAAGAGCATCGAGTCCCTGTCCTTCCCCAAGAAGATGCATTGGGGCGCGTACGACTTCACGTTCGGCCGTCCCATGCGGTGGCTGCTGGCTCTGCTTGATTCCGATGTGATCGAGTTCTCCGTGGAGAATCTGACCGCGGGCCGTGAGACGCGCGGGCATCGTGTCATGGGCCCCGGCCCGTTTTCCGTGGACGCAGCGTCCGACTATTTTTCCGTTGTCCGCGACCAGTGCAAGGTGGTCATCGATCCGGTCGAGCGCCGGGAGACCGTCGTGGCCGAGGGCAACCGGCTGGCCGAAGCGCTCGGCGGCAAGATCGTCTGGAACGACGGTTTGCTGGACGAGGTGGCCAACCTGGTGGAATACCCCAAGCCGCTCATCGGCGACATCGATCCTCTTTATCTGGAGCTGCCGCGCGAGGTCCTGCTTACTTCCATGCAGTCCCATCAGAAGAGTTTCGGCGTCGAAGGGCCGGACGGCAAGTTGATGCCGCATTTCCTGACCACCTTGAACCTGGAGCCCCTGGATGTGGCCCTGGTCAAGAAGGGATGGGAGCGGGTCCTCAAGGCCCGTCTCGAAGACGCCCGCTTCTTCTGGGAGGCGGACTGCAAGGTAGAGTTCGACACCTGGCTGAATAAGCTGGAGAACGTCGTCTTCCTCGGCCCGCTCGGCTCTGTGGGCGACAAGTCCCGGCGTATTGAGATCCTGTGCCGCAAGCTGGCCGAGAATCTGGACGAGACCCAGTCCATCCTGCCCGCCGAGATCGGCAAGTACGCCCAGGCCGGACGGTTGGCCAAGGCGGATCTCGTCTCCGAGATGGTCAACGAATTCGACAGCCTTCAGGGCAAAATGGGCGGCATCTACGCGGAACGCGCGGGTCTCGGAGAGATCGTTTCCTTGGGCATCTACGAGCAGTACCTGCCTGCCGGTCCCGATACTCCGGTGCCGTCCAGCCTGTCAGGCGCGCTGGTTTCCATGGCCGACAAGGCGGACACGCTGGCCGGTTGTTTCGGTCTGGGCAAGGTGCCTACCGGCGCCAACGATCCGTATGCTCTCCGCCGCTGCGCGTTGGGCATCGCCCGGATCATCATGGAGCACGGTCTTGACGTGGACCTGGAAGCCTTTCTCAAATCCGCTCAGGAGGCGTACTCCGGCGTGAAGTGGAAGGTGGAGCAGGAGGAGGCGCTTGCCAAGCTTATGGACTTCTTCGGCCAGCGGTTGCGCGCCCTGTTCACCGGGCATGGATTTGAAACCCGCGTGGCCGACGCCGCCCTGGGAGCCGGATTCTCCGACATCCGCACCCTCAAGGCCCGCCTGGAAGCCCTTGCCGAGTTCAGCCGGTCGACCGACTTCGAGCGGTCCGTCCTGACCTTCAAGCGCGCCGCCAACATCATCCGCAAGCAGGGTGACGAGGCCGGGCAGGTCCTGACCGGCAGCTACGATCCGGATTTGTTTGAAGACGAGCATGAGAAGGCCTTCGGCTCCAAGCTCGACGAAGTTGCCCCGCGGTTCGACGATCTCTGGGAAAGCGACGATTTCGAGGGGCTGTTCGGCCTGCTCGGGGAGTTGCGCCCGGCCGTGGACGGCTTCTTCGACAATGTCATGGTCATGTGCGATGCGGCCGATGTTCGTCTGAACAGGCTGAATCTGCTCAAGGCCCTGGTGGACCGTCTTGGACGGCTGGCCGACTTCAATGCCCTCCAGGTTTAAACTGGAACCAGAAAAGGCTTGACATCGCGCCTGGAGTCCATATAAAAGACCCTCCCTTCGGGAAGAATTGCAAAACAAACGCTTTTTAATGCGATAATAAATCGATCAGGAGAAATTACCTTGGCCAATCACAAATCTGCCCTGAAAAGGCACCGTCAGAGCTTGAAGCGTCGCGCCCGCAACCGTATTTCCAAGACCCGCATCAAGAACACCGTCAAGGCTGTTCGTCTTGCCATCGAGGAGAAGGATTCCGCCAAGGCCATGGAGGCCCTGAAGGAAGCCAGCTCCGTCCTGGACCGCGCCGCTCGCAAGAACGTGATTCATTCCCGTCAGGCTCAGCGCCGCATCTCCCGGCTGCAGGCTGCGATCAACCAGATCGCGGAATAGTTTATTACGCACTGCCTCTTCAGCCCGCCGCACTTCGTGTGCGGCGGGCTTTTTGCGTTGTGTGCTGCGTGGACCCGGACAAACTCTCATTGTGTCTTGCCGTGCATAGTCGATGATGCTAGTGTATGTCACATTTTAATACACTAAGGAGTTGATTATGAAGAGATTCTTGCTGGCGTCCCTGATGTGTTTGCTTCTCCTCGGCTCAGCCTATGCCGGTGACGTCGCCTGTACGCAGACGTACGGCGATGGCGGGACCGTCTATAAGCTTGCCACAGGCTCTCCCGGCGAACTGGGGCTGCTCGAAGCCTTGGCTGACGCTTTCAACGCCAAGCACGGGACGACCATGTGCTGGGTCAAGGCCGGGTCCGGCAAATCACTGAGCCTGCTTAAGGCGGGTGATGTGGATGCCTGTATGGTTCATGCGCCCGCCGCCGAGAAACAGGCCGTGGCGGATGGATGGGCCGTTGACCGTACCCTGATCGGCTCCAATGAATTTTACATCGTCGGTCCCTTGAGCGATCCGGCGGGCATCGCCGCCGCCAAGGACGCGGCCGACGCCTATGCCCGCATTGCCAAGGCCGGCGCCTTGTTCCTGTCCCGGGGCGACAATTCCGGAACCCACAAGAAGGAATTGGCTATTTGGAAGAAGGCGGGCATTCAGCCGGAGGGCAAGTGGTACGTGGTCACCAAGGATTTCATGATGGCCACCCTGAAGCGGGCCAATGCAGAGGACGGCTATTTCATGACCGACAGTTCCACCTGGATCATGGGGAAAAAGGATTTGAGCCGCATCAAGATTTTGTTCCGGGGCGACCCCATGCTCATCAACACCTATCACGCCCTGGCTTCTCCTGCCGGAGCGCCCAATCATGAGCTGTCCGTGGAGTTCATCAAGTTCCTGGCCTCGCCGGAAGGGCAGGGCATCGTCGCCGATTACGGCCGCAAGGAATACGGAGAGGGCATGTACAACGACGCGGAATACGCGAAGAAGTACGACCACTAGGATTGCCGCTTGTGAAGATGAAGGGGAGCTGTTTCGGCTCCCCTTTTTTTGTGTGGGGGGGGGAGCTATTCCTTTATGCCTCCCGAAGAGTAGAGTCTGGCGTGGAAAGCCGCTTTGCGGCAATAGTCGGATGATTTCGCCTCCGGAGGGCAAGGGCTCGCACCCTTGCATCCCCTGTATGCGCCTTCGGCGCGGTTTTTTTGCGCCTAACGCCCTTCATCGGCCAGCTCGCGCAGCCGTTCCCTGTCGAGAATGGTTATTTCCCGTCCCTTGATTTCGATCAGTCCTTCATCGGTGAACCGTTTGAAGATGCGCGACAGGGTCTCCTGGATCGTCCCGAGATACAGGGCGATTTGCCCCTTCGGCAGGTCGAGGCGGAATGTGTCGGAATCAGTGGACGAGCGCAGGAGCAGGAGGTGGGCGGCCACTCGGGCCGGGGTTTCCTTGAGGCTCAGGTCGTCGATCTTATTGACCAGGATGCGCAATCTTTGGGAGAGCATGGCCATCATTCGCATGGCCAGGTCCGGGTCGTCGCGCAGGATGTTCCGGAAAGTGTTTCTGGGGAAGAAGAGAGCCTCGCACGGCTCCACGGCTTCGCATTGGGCCGGGAACGTCGAGCCTTCGAATACCGGGACCTCGCCCACGGCTTCGCCTGCCCCGAACACGTGCAGGATTTGCTCCTTGCCTGCCGGGGAGGTGCGGAACACTTTGACCCGTCCGTTGACGAGCGAGTAAAATCCGTCGGCCGGAACGTCGGCCGGAAACAGGGTTTCGCCTTTGTCGTACCGCCTGGTCACGGCTATTTCGGCAAGCTTGGCCAACTGCTCCGCGGGCAATCCCTGGAAGAAGGCCATTTCCTTCACGGCCGCCAGTTTGTCCATAATATCATTTTCTCCATTTTTTCATGTGGTACGGATAAATTGACCTAAGTCATGGCTGACGTCAAAAAGATTGTCCAAAGTGGGGCCATGGAGAACGTACCCGTGAACAGATACCGACTGCTGCTGCCTGTCCTGGCCTTGTTGCTGCTTGCCTCCCACTGGTTCCGCCAGGGGGATTTCGGTTTGGCTGCGGCTTTGGCCGGATTGGCCGGGTTGTTGTTTACCCGGCAGGCATGGCTGCGCCCGATCGTCCTGGCCGCACTGCTGTGGGGCGGGTACGTGTGGGCTCAGACCGTGGTGGACCTTATCACCATCAGGTTGGTCTTCGATTTGCCTTGGATGCGGCTGACCGGGATAATGAGCGGGATTATTCTCCTGGACGGGCTCGCCATGGCGTCCTTGCTCGGCGGCGGAAGTGAAGCCTGGTTCGACCGCGATCGGGAATGGGCCTGGCCCCGAGCGGCGATATTCGCGATTACCGTTGTCTGTCTGGCCGTCGCCCGAAACAAGGTCGGTTTTCCCATTCTGCTTGCGGACCGCTACCTGCCGGGCTGGGGGTGGGGAGAGGTCTTTCTGCTCGGTTTCTACGGCCAGTGGGTCGGTTCGCATATGCGTACTCCATTGGGGCATCGGCGGTATCGGCCCCGCATATGGGGACTTTTTTCGGCCCTGTTCTTCTTGCAGTTGGGCCTTGGGCTTTTGGGCGCGGACCGTATGCTCATGACCGGAACGCTGCACCTTCCGGTCCCGGCCATGATCGTAGCCGGTCCCGTCTTTCGCGGAGGAGGCTTTTTCATGCTCGTCCTGTTCGGCGTCACTCTGATTTTGGTGGGGCCCGCATGGTGTAGTCATCTTTGCTACATAGGGGCATGGGACGACGCCATGAGCCGCTTGAGAGCGCGGCCCTTCGCGCCCAGGGCGTCGCGCGGGCTGAGCCTGTGGGGCCGGGGGGCGACTCTGCTCCTGACCGTGGGGGCCGCCTGGGGACTGCGCGCTCTCGGCGTGCCGGGGGTGAGCGCGGTGCTCTTCGGGGCCGCCTTCGGTCTTATCGGCGTAGGGATGATGCTTTTCTTCTCCCGCAGGCGGGGGATGATGGTTCACTGCGCCGAGTTCTGTCCCATCGGGCTTGTGGGCAATCTCCTGGGCCGGGTCTCGCCGTGGCGCATTCGCATCGGAGCTGACTGCCTTCAGTGCGGAGCTTGCGTTCCCCGGTGCAGATACGGCGCGCTTGATGCCGACAGGCTGGCCAAGGGACGGCCCGCTCTTTCCTGCACCCTGTGCGGCGATTGCGTATCGGCCTGCTCAGACAACCAGATAGGTTACGCTTTTCCCGGTCTTTCTCCAAATAACGCCAGGACCGCGTTCATTGTCCTGGCCGTCAGTCTCCACGCCGTTTTTCTCGGTGTGGCCAGAATTTGAACCCATTGAAAACGAGAGGATAGAAGAATGATACATCAGCGTAAGATGATTACCATCAATGAAGAATTGTGTAACGGCTGCGGGCAGTGTGTTCCGGCCTGCGCCGAGGGCGCATTGGCCATCGTCGACGGCAAGGCGAAGCTGGTAAAGGAAATCTACTGCGATGGCCTGGGCGCATGTTTGGGCGATTGCCCCACCGGCGCACTCAAGGTGGAGGTGCGCGAAGCCGCGGATTTCGATCCCGAAGCCGTGGCCGAGCATCTTCGGGCTCAGGGCCGCGAGATCCCGGACCATATGCCCGATCCCATGAGCCTGCGCCTCGCGTCTGCCGCTCCCAAGGCGGGCGGCTGCCCCGGCTCTGCGCTTCAAACTTTGACCCCGTGCGGCCGGGCCAACGTCCCTTCGGCACAGAGCGCGGGTTCGGCTTTGTCCCACTGGCCTGTGCAGCTTCGGCTCGTGCCGCCCAACGCGCCGTTCCTGAAGAACGCCGACCTGCTCCTGACCGCCGACTGCGTGCCCGTGGCCATGCCCTCCTATCATGGAGAGTTCGTCCCGGGCCGTGTGGTTCTCATGGGCTGCCCCAAGTTCGACAATCAGATGGAATATGTGGATAAGCTCACCGGGATAATTGCGGAAAACGATCTCAATTCCATCACCGTCATGGAGATGGAAGTGCCGTGCTGCTCGTCCATGAGCGCCATTCTGGGTGAAGCTGTCAGGCGGGCGGGCAAGTCCGTACCGACCCGGCGGGTCATCGTGCGCCGCAGCGGCGAGGTGTTGGAAACCGTGGCCTTGCATTTCGATTAACGATAAGGAGAACCGTCATGAAGAAGATAGAGCTGTTCGACGTTCATGGCTTCAAGGACCTGACTTTTTCCAATTACTTGGCCCATGAGTCGGAATATGTGAAGGTCATCAATTTCAACTTCAGAGCCGGGCAAACGCTGCCCGTTCATTCCCACGACCTGGAAGGGGAGTTGACCCTGACCGTTCTCGAAGGGGAGGGTGAATTCCTGGGCGCGGACGGCGCGTCCATGCCCGCGCGGCCCGGCGACGTGCTCGTTTCGCAGATCGCCGAACCCCATGGGGTCCGGGCCGTTACCGACATGCGTGTGCTGGTGCACATCGCGCCGCCGATCTGATGCGGCCTTCAGACGTGGGGAAGAGAGATAATCGTCATGAACATTGAGGAATACATTGCGCAATTGCCCGCAGGGGCGGTGCGCCGTCGAAGGAACGGCTCCTACACGGTGGTGCCGCGTACTCGCATGGGACGGCTTGACGCCGACCTCCTGGACGCCGTCAACCGCGCCGTGCGGGAATATGGCCTGGGCGGGGTGCGGCTGGCCGCCAACCAGCGATTGATGATCGACGACGTGCCTGAATCCGCCCTGAAAGGGGTGGTCGAAGCCGTCGGCCTGGTGGGTGAGGACTGCCCCTGCGCGGTGCAGTCCTGCCCCGGGTCTGTTTCGTGCAGGCGCGGCTTGCAGGATTCCATGGCCATGGCTGATCGGCTGGAGAAGGTGCTTGCCTCCTTTGAATTCCCCGCCAAGCTCAAGTCCAGCGTGTCGGGTTGCCCCATGTGCTGCGCTGAGCCCATGGTCCGCGATGTGGGCCTTTTCGGCTGCAAGGACGGCTGGACGGTGGCCTTCGGCGGCAACGGCGGACGGCGTGTGCGCCAGGGGGATGTCCTGGCCGAGAACGTGTCGGAGGAAGAGGCTTTCGCGGTTATTCGCAAGGTCCTGGCCTTTTACTCTGAAAATGCGAAGAAAAAGGAGCGTACCGCCCGGTTCATGGAGCGGGTCGGCGTCGATGCCGCGCGGTCTGCCGTTCTTTGATTCGATTTCCGGGGAATGGCGGCAGGACGCGATTTCTCCTGACGAATCGCCATTTCTTAACGGCCGGATATTATTGATTCGGACCGGTTGCCGCAATGTTGCGCTGGCGTGAAAACACGGGTAGACATATGTTGTTTTCACCCAATTAAGGAGCATCATTTGCGGGTCATCATTATTGGTGCCGGCGAGGTCGGCTATCACCTCGCGCAGCGGCTTGCCGTAGAGAACAAGGAAGTCGTGGTCGTTGACACCAGCGACGAGGCTTTGCGCAAGGTCGCCGAGAGTTCGGACGTCCAGACCATCAAGGGTTCGGGGTCCAGCCCCAAGATATTGGCTGAGGCGGGCGTCGCCGAAGCCGACATCTTCCTGGCCGTGACCGACTCGGACGAGATCAATATCATCAGCTGCTACTACGCGAATATGCTTAGCCAGGGCGTGACCAAGCTCGCCCGCATCCGCAGCGAGATGTATACGGATTACGGGCATCTGCTCACCGAGCGGGGCGCCAACATCACCAAGATCATCAACCCCGACGAGGAGGTGGTGAACTCGGTGCTCCGGCTCATGAGCGTGCCGGGGGCGGTGGAGATCAACGAGTTCGCGGGCGGCAAGATCCGGCTTATCGGCATCAACCTGCCGGACAACAGCCCGATCATGGGCAGTCAGCTCATTCACCTGCGCGACAAGATCGGCGACGACCTGGGATTGGTCATTGCGGCCATTGTGCGCAACGGCCAGCTCATCATTCCCGGCGGACTCGATGTGCTCAAGCCCGGCGACCTTGTTTATTTTGTCTGCGACATCCGCGACCAGGACGAGATCATGGCCCGGCTGGGCGTGGCCGACGATCCTGTCCGCAAGGTTATGATTATCGGCGGCGGCAACATCGGCTTCCGTCTGGCGAAGGCTCTGGACAACAAATACTACCACACGCGGCTGCTCGAAAACCGGCAGAAGCGGTGCGAGTATCTTTCCGAGCATCTGGATCGCCCCATCGTTCTCATGGGCGACTCCACGGATCAGGAAATCCTGCGCGAAGAGAATATCCAGGACATGGACATGGTCATTGCCGTGACCGGCGATGAGGAGACCAACATTCTTTCCTGTCTGCTGGCCAAGAGTCTCGGAGCCAGGCGCACTGTTACGCGCGTCAATAATTTCGGCTATATGCCGCTCATTGAGCCCATCGGCATCGATTACGTGGTTTGTCCCAGGCTGTCGGCCATCAACTCGCTGCTGCACTATATCCGCCGGGGCAAGGTCATTTCCTCGGTCTCCATCAAGGGGGAGGAGGCCGAAGCGCTCGAGGCCGTGGCCCAGGAGGATTCCCCCATCGTGGGCAAGGCCGTTCGGGACCTCGGTTTTCCCAGGGGCAGCCTGGTCCTCTGCTTTCAGCGAGGCGATGAGGTCGTCATCCCCCGCGGTGATACCGTGGTTCAGCCCAACGACCGTTTAATTATCATTTCCACCCGCCAGAACATTCCCAAGGTGGAGCGTGTCCTGACCACAAAGGTGGAGTTTTTCTAAATGCGTTGGCGCTATGTGCTGCACGTCATCGGGGCGTTGGTGGCCTGTGTCGGACTTACCATGGCCCTGCCTTTGGCGTGGGGGCTGTACTATGGCGACGGCACTGCGGCCCCCCTGGGCCTGTCGATGGCCATTACGGTTTCGTTGGGCGGATCGGCCTTCCTGGTTTTTCGTCACAGCTCGCACAAGACTTCGATCATGACCCACCGCGAAGGCATGGCCATCGTGGCGCTCGGCTGGTTTGCGGCCGGGGCGTTCGGGGGGCTTCCGTTTTATCTGGGCGGGATTTTCGAGTCGGTTGTGGACTGCGTTTTCGAATCCCTGTCCGGGTTCAGCACCACCGGGTCGTCCGTGCTCGCCGATATCGAGTCCGTGCCGCGCGGGTTGCTTTTCTGGCGCAGCCTGACCCACTGGCTCGGCGGCATGGGCATTATCGTTCTTTCCCTGGCTATTCTGCCGTTTCTGGGCGTGGGCGGAATGCAGCTCTACAAGGCCGAGGTGCCCGGTCCTTCGCCGGACAAGCTCAAGCCGCGCATCAAGGATACGGCCATGACCTTGTGGAAGGTCTATGTCCTGTTCAGCGCGCTCGAAACCGTGTTGCTCATGTTCGGCGGCATGGATCTCTTCGACGCCTTGTGCCACACCTTCGGGACCATGGCCACGGGCGGGTTCTCCACCCGGAATGCCTCTGTGGCCGGCTTCGACAGCGCCTACATCGACTATGTCATTACCGTGTTCATGCTCATTGCGGGCGTGAACTTTTCGTTGCACTATCTGCTGCTTAAATGGAAGCCGTCGGCCATGCTCAAGGACCCGGAATTTCGTGTCTTTGCGTGCATGGTATTTGTTTTTATCATTATTCTGACAACGACAGTGCTCATTGCAGGCAACTACGACAACCCGGCCGACGCGGTGCGCTACACCTCGTTCCAGGTAGCCTCCATCCTGACCACCACGGGATTCGCCACGGCGGATTATGAATTATGGCCCGGCCTGGCTCAGGCCATCCTGCTGCTTTGCATGTTCGTGGGCGGGTGCGCAGGGTCGACGGGCGGCGGCATGAAGGTCATGCGCATCATGCTGTTGTTCAAACAGTCCTACCAGGAATTGTTCCGGCTCATTCACCCGCGCTCCGTGAGCCATGTGAAAATGGGGCATACCGTGGTCAAGGACGACGTCATCAGAGGCGTCTGGGGCTTCGCCTTCCTCTGGGTCGGGCTGTTGATTCTGGCCGCTTTCGTGGTCGCCGCCACCGGCGTGGACGTGGTCACATCCCTGGCTGCTTCCCTGGCTTGCATCGGAAACATCGGTCCCGGTATCGGCGGGGTGGGACCGACGGACAATTTCGCCTGGATGCCGGACGCGGCCAAGTGGGTCCTGACGTTCTGCATGGTCCTGGGACGTCTGGAAATCTATACCGTCATCATCCTCTTCGTTCCTGAATTCTGGCGCAAGTAGCGGCCGTTACAGGTCGCCCCTGACAGCGCATCCCCGGTAGGTAGTGCCGTCCACCACGGCCTCGGCCCGCCAGCCGAACTGTTCTCCGCTCATGGTGTCCATGCAGACGCCGCGGGTCAGGGTCAGGCTGACGTCTTCGCCCGTAAAAACGGCGTCTTCGCCGGACTGTGCGGACGTAACGCCGGAGAAACGGCGCGGCGAGGGGGAGTCCATCGTGGTCAGCGACAGCTCTCCGGGCGCGGCCTTCATGATCCATCCCGGCTCGTTGCCCATGGCCTTGAAGGAGAACTCCCCGAACCGTTCGCGGCATCCCCAGCTTTCACCCACAGCCGACGCATGAAGAAGTTCGCGGGCGGTCAGGGCATCGGAAGAAGGCGTCGAGGTTCCGAGGAGTTCTGTGAAAACGGGCTCCTTGGAATCCGGCGCAAAAAGCTTCATGGCCGCCTGTAATTCGCCTGCGGTTTCGTCCAGGACGGGCAGGGCTTTTTGAGTGCCGCAAAGGGTCAGGAAATAGCCTTCACTGCGGACCGCGAGGAGCCCCCTAAAAGTCTTAAGATTCTCTAGACTTTTTCCAGACTGCTTGCCGTGCAACGCTTTCCCGGCAGAATCGTCATGTGTGGACAGCTCGTTGCCAGGTCCGCCGGAAGGGGCGGAGCAACCTGCCGCAAGAAGGATGAATGCGGCCAGCGGAAACAGAAAAGAGCGGGAAAAGGTATCAATGCAAGCGATTTTCGACATATTTAATGAGACCTCATTAGGTTTTTATCAAGCCTATACTAAAGAAGAGGCCCGCGCCATCCCGGAGGAGCGGCGCGGGCCTTTTGGGCCGTTGAAGCGACTGGGCCGAGCTAGTCGATGCGGTGATGGCATCCTACTGTTTTTTGGTTGCGCAGGGCGGCCTGGGTGATGATGTAGGCCGTCTGGGAACCGTGGAAGAGATCGATGATGGATTTGCTCAATTCCGTTTCGCGGTAGAAGTCCTGGAGATTCTTGGTCAGCTTGTGCAGGTCCACATAGGCGCGGTTCAAGCGGTTGCTCGTGCGGGTGACTCCCACATAATTCCACATGGTGTTGCGGATATTGGCCCAGTCCTGCGCGATAAGGGCCGGGTCCTCGTCGTGGACGCCGTGGGGAACCCAGTCCGGAATGGAGTCGAGGAGCTTGCGGGGCAGGCTTGAACTCCGGTTGAGGCGCATGGCCATGTCCTGTCCGGCGGAATATCCCCAAAGCATTCCCTCAAGCAGCGAGGTGCTGGCCAGCCGGTTGGCTCCGTGAACGCCGGTGCAACTGCATTCCCCGGCGGCGTAGAGCTGGTCCAGAGTCGTGCGCGCCCTGTGGTCCACCAGGATGCCGCCGCAGAAATAGTGTGCCGCCGGGACCACGGGAACCGGTTCCGAAGCCATGTCGATGCCCATTTTGCGGCATCTTTCGGAAATGGTCGGGAAGCGCTTGTTGACGTCCTGCTTAATCCCTGAACAGTCCAGGTAGACGCAGTCGTTGTCCGTGTTCAGCATTTCTTCCATGATGGCCCTGGTGACGATGTCGCGGGGAGCCAGGTCGGCCCGGGGATCGTGGCGGGGCATGAACCGTTCGCCGCGTGAGTCGACCAGTACGGCGCCCTCGCCGCGCACGGCTTCTGACACCAGGAAGCGGCGTTCGCCGCGTTTGGTGCCGCCGTACAGGGCGGTGGGATGAAACTGCACGTACTCGCAATTCATCAGCCTGGTCCCGGCGCGGAAGGCCATGGCCAGCCCCGAGCCGATGGAGCCTGTGGTGTTGGTCGTATGCAGGTAAATCTGCCCGATGCCGCCGGTGGCCAGCAGGGTGTACTTGGACATGATGGTTTCGACCTTGCCCACCTGGTCGTTGTAGACGTAAGCGCCGACGCACTGGTTGGACAGGTTGTACTTGAAGTCCAGGTGCCGGGCGTGGTGTTGGGTGGTCAACAGGTCGATGGCGGTGCGCTGGGTCAGCACGCGAATGTTGGGGTGCTTCTCGACGGCGTCGGAAAGCACTTCCATGATGTTGCGGCCGGTGTGGTCGTCGCAGTAGAGGATGCGCGCCATTGAGTGGCCGCCTTCGCGGGTCAGGTACCAGTCGCCAGGTTTGCGCTGGTTGAAGGGAATTTTGTATTTTTCGAGGAAGAGTTCTTTCAGGACAACCGGCCCCTTGCGGGCGATGAAACGCACCGCGCGGGAATAGTTGTGTTTCCAGCCCGCAGTAAGGATGTCCTTTTCCAGTATCCTGGGGTCGTCGTGCTCGTTGCGATAGACGATGCCCCCTTGCGCGAGGGAAGTGTTGCCGGTTTTCAGGTCGGCCCCGGCAGTGATGATGATGACGTCGCGCCCCTGGTCGGCCAGGGTGAGGGCGGCTACGGAACCGGCGATGCCGGAACCGATGATTAAAGCGTCGGATTGCAGTCGGAAATCGTTCATGGCTAATGGTGTAGCACCAGGCTCGGCTAGGAGCAAACTGCGAGCATTCGTTCCAGGGCCAGCTTGGCGGGTTCCCTGATGGCGTTGCTCACCGTGACGGGCGTGGCTGTGTCGAGGGTTTGCAGGGTATGGGCAAGTTTTTTGATTGTGATTTTGCCCATGTCTTCGCACAGGGCAGAGAGCAGAGGCTTGATGGTTTTGCGTCCGGCGTGCCGGGCGGCAAGGCGTTTTACAAGGTTTTCCTCGGTGCCGATATAGACGGTGGACCCGGCCGGAGCCTCTTCCGCATACTTGATGAGGAAGGTGGTGGAGCCGTTGCCGTCCGTCTCGCGCACGACGGCGGGCGAGCATTCAGGGTGGACCACGATCTTCGCCTCAGGCTCGTTTTCGCGGATGGCGCGCACGGCGTTCAGGGTGAACGCCTCGTGGATGGGGCAGTAGCCGGGCCAGAGGAACAGCTTTTTGCCGTCGGCGGTCTCGGGGTCGATGAACAGGCCGGGGTCGCCGTGGATGACATCGGCGGGAAGAATGAGCCGTTGCCCCTGGGGGATGCCGAGCACGTCTGCGGTGTTGTTGCCGAGGTGCTGGTCGGGCAGGAACAGGACGGCGTCGCCCTGGGACATGGCCCATTCGAGCATGATCCGGGCGTTGGCGGAAGTGCACACCGAGCCGCCGCGTTCCCCCACGACGCCCTTCACGGCGGCGGAGGAGTTCACGTAGGTCAGCGGGACCACTCTGCGTCCGTTTTCTTCGAGGATGTCGAGGGTCTTGCGCACGCGGCCCGCTTCGGCCATGTCGGCCATGGGGCAGGACGCGGTGACGTCGGGGATGTGGATTTTCTGGCCGGGGCGGCTCAGGATGGCGGCGGACTCGGCCATGAAGAATACTCCGCAGAAGACCACATGTTCGGCTTTCAGGCCGTGAATCTTGCGGGCCAGTTCCAGGGAGTCGCCCCTGATGTCCGTGCAGTCGATGACATCGTCGGACTGGTAGTGATGGCCGAGGATGGCCAGGGAGTCGCCCAGGGCGTCCTTAATCTGAAAAATGGTTTCCTTGGCGTTTTCCACAGTGTTCCTCTTTATCGCAACGGCACGAATTGCATACTGAAATCGGAACTGGGCGCCGAGTGGGTCAGTTTGCCCACTGAAATGTAGTCCGGTCCGAGTTCGGCGATGCTGCGGATGTTTTCCAGGGAGACGTTGCCGCTGAATTCCGTCTCGATGGTTTTGGGGATCATGGACAATGCGGCCCTGGCGGTCTCGGTGTCCATGTTGTCCAGCATGATGCGTTTGATGTCGCATTTGCAGGCTTCCTGAACTTCTTCGATGGTCCGGCATTCCACTTCGATGGGCGGGCAGGGTGAATAGACCGTCTTGAGCTGATGCACGGCTTCGGTGATGGAGCCGGCCCGGTCGATGTGGTTGTCCTTGAGCATGAGCATTTCGGACAAGGTCAGGCGATGGTTTTTGCCGCCGCCGGCCAGCACCGCGTATTTTTCGGGGAAGCGAAGGCAGGGCAGGGTCTTGCGAGTGTCGAGCAAGGTGGTTCCGGTGCCCTTGAGGGCCGCCACGTACTGCGCGGTCAGATTGGCCACGCCGGACATGTGGCACAGGAAGTTGAGGATGACCCGTTCGGCTTTGAGAATCTGAGTGGCCGGGCCTTGCAGGGCCGCCACCATGGTGCCTTCGGATACGGTTTCGCCGTCGTCCACATTGAGGTGCGCCTGGCATTCCTCGCCGCCGAATTCAAGAATCAGCGGGATGATCGGCAAACCGGCCACAACTGTATCCTGTTTGGCCACGATCATGGCCTGGGCCATGTCGGAATCGGTGAAAAGGCCTTGGCTGGTCAGGTCGGAGCCGTCCTCCGCCAGGGCTATACGAATGGCGGCCAGCAGGAACATCCTGGCTTCGGCCTGGAAAAAATCGTCGAAAATATTGGTAGGCATGGCTTAGTCCATATATTTGCAGGTAGATGTTGGCAAGTAAGTCACGGATGGTTTTTCGTCAAGGGGGAGCACTGTTGATGAAATATTTCACATTAATATCACGAGACGAAAGCCCGATTGCTTTGACCTGGAGCCGGTTTTGAGCTAGGTATCCAGCCCATGAGCGTAAAAGAAAACGAGGAAAAAATCACTCGTCCGGTCGATGAGATGGACGGCCTGTCCGGCGTGGATTTCGATCAGCACCCCGCTGACGCAGCCGAGACTATCGAAGGCCTGGACATCGCCGATCAGGTCAAGTTCATCAAACAGTTGCCCATCAAGGACGCGGCTGAGTCCATCGCGGAGATGGACGACCTCGACCAGAAAGCGCTCATCAGCAACCTGAACCGGGGGCTGGCAGCCCGCATCGTCGAGGAGATGGCCCCGGACGACGCCACCGACCTTCTGGACGGTTTGAGCGACGACTTGCAGAAGGCGCTGCTCAGCCGCGTGGCTGCCGAGGATCGCGCGGAGCTGAAGACGCTCCTGACGTTCGATCCGGACACTGCGGGCGGCGTCATGAACACCGAGGTGGTCATCCTCGACCAGGACTTGAATGCGGACGAAGCCGTGGCCAAGATTCGCGAGGAGGTCGAGGACAAGGAAATTCCTTACTACGCCTACCTTGTGGACAAGAAGGACCGGCTGGTGGGCGTTGTCTCCCTGCGTGACCTCATGCTCGCCAAGCGCGGGGCCTTCCTCAAGGACCTGGTCAAGACCCAGAATCTCATTACCGTGGGCTACAATGAAGACAAGGAAGAAGTAGCCCACCTCATCGCCCGATATAATCTCCTGGCCCTGCCCGTGGTGGATTTCGGCAATCGCCTGCTCGGCGTCGTTACCGTCGACGACGTCATCGACATCATCCATGAAGAGGCATCCGAGGACATGCAGGCAATGGTCGGCGCGGGCGCGGATGAAACCACGGATTCGCCGTGGTCCTATTCGGTCCGTATGCGTCTGCCCTGGCTCATCCTCAACATGATTTTTTCCGCTATTTCCGCCTGGGTGGTCCATCTTTTCGAAGGCAACATCGCCCAGATGGCGGTGCTTGCCGTTCTCATGCCCGTTGTCGCCAACCAGGCGGGCAACACCGGCCAGCAGGCCCTGGCCGTCATGATCCGTCAACTGGCCATGGAGCGTTTCGACCGCAAGCGGGCGTGGATAGCCGTGCTGCGCGAACTGCGCATCGGATTCATGAACGGCATGATTATCTCGATGCTGGTATTCTGCGTGGTCCTCCTGGTTACCCACAAACCGTTGCTGGCGGGGGTCATGGGGGTGGCTCTCTGTGTGGACATGTTGCTCGGAGCGCTCGCCGGAGCGTCCATTCCTCTCCTGCTCAAGGAGTTGGGGCGCGATCCGGCCCAGGCGTCGAGCATCTTCCTGACCACCATCACCGACTCCATGGGCTTCCTGGTCCTGCTCGGCCTGGCCGGGATGGTTCTGCTGAGATGAAAGGAACGGCCTGAAAAGGAAATGAAAAGGGGTGCGCCGGATATCCGGTGCACCCCTTTTATTTGATTCGTTCGGGGATCAGTCCAGGCCGAGGGAGGCGAGGAGATCGTCCACATCGTGCTGGTTGGTGCCTTCGGACGGTCCCTGAAGCTTGGAAGTGGCCTCGGTCTTGGCCTCCTGGGAAAGCTCCTCGAAATCCTTTTCCGGCTCCGCTTCCCGCTGACGGATCATCAGCCCTGTGGAGAGCATGACTTCGCGGACGATCTGTTCGATCTGGCGGATGGAATTGATGATTCGCTTGATGCGTTGCCCGGTAAGGTCTTGGAAGCTCAGGGAAACCATGATGTTGGACAAATCAGAGCCGAGCGTCTCGTTGATTTCCTTGAGTCTGTTCCGGCTTTCGCGGGTCACGCCGCCCGATTCGAACCCCTTGACGATGCTGGATACGGACCCTTGAAGGTTCTGGAGCTTCTCGACGATGTCGATGATCTCCACGGCCGCCTTTTCCGTTGTCTTGAGCACGGCGTCCAACTGGTCCGAGGTCTCGGAAAAGAGCTCCTTGGGGTCGATGTCGGCGGTAATTGTTTTGATCTCGGTGCCGCCGCGAGCGGCCTTGACTTCCTGGTAGATTTTCTTGAGGCCGCTTTGCAGGTCCTCGTTGACCCTCCGGTAGAATTCCCCTTCCAACAACGCCTTGGACAAGTTCTTGGCGATTTCTCTTTCCACGGAAGCGGCTATGGTCCCCTTGAGGCTGGCTACAAGCTGGTCGGAGACCTTTTCCATCAGCTCCTTCACCAATTCATCATTGCTGGTCATGCGTCTGCTCCGGGACGGCTACATTTTGGAGTTGCGAATCTGTTCCCTTTGTTCCTTGAAGACGAATTGCACGATGGCCTCCATGTCGGAGCCGCGCAGGTCCACGAATTCGAAGCGGTAGAGTCCCGTGTCGGGCTCCTGTTCCAGGATGCGCCCCTTGCTGCCCGCCAGGCGCAGAGGAGCCTGGCTGAGGTAGATGATGATCTCCAGGGGGGCGTCGATGTCGAAGCACTCCCGGGACCGGAATTTAACTCCGGCGGCGGAGATTTCCATGACCTCCACGGGGATGGCGAAATCGGTCTTGACCGAGTCCTGGCCGAGCATAGAAATGATCTGGTCGAGCTTGCGGTCCATTTCCGCAAGGAAGGTGGCCACTTCTTCGGGAAGTTTGCTCTTCTTGACGAACTCGGCCCGGGAGACCGGCTGCGGCATGGCGTCGCCGGTGAAGAGTTGGGGAGAATCCAGGGACTCCATGACCCGGGCCTGGGCCTTCAGCCTGACCTGTATCCTGGAGAACGAACGTTTCTCTTCACTCATGGGACCCCCTTGGCGGCTCAGGACCTGCCGAATTCATCCATGTCGAGCGTCATGCACTTGACCGGGCAGACCCTGGTGCACATGCCGCACGCCGAACATTTGTCCACATCGAAAACGACCTTCAAGGTCTCGCGGTCCAGGATCAGGGCGTCGGTGGGGCACATGGCCGTACAGACGCCGCAGTGGATGCAAGAGTCTTCGTTGCGGAATATCTTGTGCGCCACCGGGGTGATGCGCACGCCGTTTTCCTTGAGATAGCCGATGCCTTGGCGGAAGGTGTCTTCCCGGCCCGATACCTCAAGGGTCATGGTACCTTCGTGTCGAGGGCTGATGTCCGCCTTGAGGATATTGAAGCTCAGGTCGAACTTGCGCAGCAGGTTGCAGACCACGGGTCTGCCGGACACCTCCGGCGGAAACGAGAGATAGACGATTTTTCTAAAACCATTCTTGGTCTTGGTCATGGGATTTTCCTGAGTGCCTACATGGCACGTTCGGCGCTGAGGCCGCAATTATTTCATTTTATCCAGAGACCGCTTGGCCTGCGTGGCTTCGACGGACTTGGGAAAGTTCTGGATCACTTCCTGGAAGCGCATTTTGGCCAGCTCGGGCTTGCCGAGGTGTTCCCAGGAGTAGCCGGACCGGAGCAGGGCGGATTTGTACTTGGAGCTCTTCTTGTACTTTTCGATGACGTCTTCATAGAGGATGACCGCCCGGGCGTAGTCCTTGAGCATGTAGTAGCACTGGCCCTGCCAGAAAACCGCGCTGGGCGTGAAGGCGTGCCCCTTGAAGGTGTCGGTGAATTCGGCCCAGTAGGAGCGGGCGCGCTCATAGTTGCCGTCCTTGTACAGGGCGTATGCCTTGTCATAGAGCGCCTTGGCCGGATCGTTGTCCGCCTGGGACGAGGGTTCGTCCTTGTCCGCGGCTTCGGTGGCGGCAGCAGCCGCAGCGGCGCCGCCCACGGCCGCACCGGCTTCGGCGGTTTTGGTCTCCGTCTGGCCCGCCAGGGGGGCATTCGCCTCAGGCGTCGTGGCGGGAAGGGCTGCGGACATGGCCGCGTTGCGCTCCTCGCGAATTTTGGGGAGGTCCACCTGGAGCTGGTTCTCCATGGCGAATTCCACTTCGGACAGCCGCCTGGCAAGCTCATCCACGGTCACGGCGGAGTCGGCCGCGCCGACCTGACGGTCCATACGGATGTTCAGGTTGTCCATCTCGCCCCGCATCTTGGCTATTTCCGTGCGCAGGGACTGGATTTCAGCCCACATGTCGGCGGATTTTTCGCGGATGGGGTTGTTGGACAGCTCTATCTCTTCCTTGAGCTGCTGCCGGGATTCGGCCAGTTCGGCTTCGAGCTGGCGAATACGGTTGCGGTCCTGCTGCCGGTCGGATTGTATGGCTTCCACATCGGTCCTGGTGGCGCAGCCGGACAGGGACGACAGGCTCAATATCGCCAAAAACAAGCTGAATATACAGGTCTTTTTGATCGTCATTGCAAGCTCCCTCTTTTTCTGCCGAGGAAAAGATACGTCAGAGCGCCGAGAATGGGAATGAAAATGCAGATCTGCATCCACAGGCTTTTTTCCGTCGAGGATTCGAAGTGCCGTTTCCAGACGTCCAGAATCGCCCACGCGCTGAAGGTAAAGCAGGCGCCGACGGCGACCAGCACGATGGCCCACTGGGTCGGGGTCAGGGCCGAGAAGTCTGCGAACATGATGCGTTCTCCTTAGGAAAGGCGCGACGCCTTCCGGGTGTCCCCGCGGTTTATCAGCGTGGAGACGATGATGCAGCCCGCGCCCACGGTCAAGGCGCTGTCGGCCACGTTGAAGGCGGGCCAGTGGTAGCCGCGCGCATAGAAGTCCAAGAAGTCGATGACCGAGCCGAGCCAGATGCGGTCGATGGCGTTGCCGACGGCTCCGCCCGCGATCATGCCCAGCCCGGAAAGCATCCAGCGGTCCTCATCCTTGGTCAGGCGGATCATATAGGCGATGACCGCCACCGCCGTCAGGGAGATGAGGATGAACAGAGGACGCTGCCAGTCTATGTTGTCGTCGTCCAGGAAACCCCAGGCCGCGCCCTTGTTGAGAACGTGGACCAGGTTGAACAGGCCGGGGATGATCTCCCTCCCGGTCCACACGGGCATAAGGTTGTGGACCAGGAGTTTGGTGATCTGATCGAGCACTACGGTGCCCGCCGCCCATATGGCTGCCAGCTTGTACTTGTTCATGGAGCCTAGCCGAGTTTTTTCAGCACCGCCGTGCAGCGCGGACAAGCGTCGGGGTATGCCGGGTCGGTGCCCAGGTCCTCGGCGATGCGCCAGCACCGTTCGCACTTCTCACCCGGCGCGGCTTCGACGACCACCCTCAATTCCTCGATCTCCTCGCTCGCGAAGGCGTCGGACGGGGCGTTTTCGGGTTCGTCCAGGATCAGATTGGAGATGATGAAGAACTCACGCGGGTCGATGTCTTCGGTGGAAACCAGGTCGCGGATTTCCTCTTCGGCGTAGATGGTCACCTGGGCGTCCAGGGACTTGCCGATGACGCGATCCTTGCGCTTGGGCTCGATGGCCTTGTTTACCTCGGAGCGGACCAGGGCCAGCATTTCCCAGCGGGCGCGTTCCTCGCCGGACAGTTCGGGGCGGTCCGGCGCAAAGCGCAGGGCGAAGACCGTCTTGTCCTGGGGCAGGGTGCGCTTGATGGCTTCGGGCAGCGCCTGAAAAGCCTCCTCGGCGGTGAAGGACAGGACCGGGGCCATGTCTTCGAGGAGCATGAGCAGAATCTGCCAGAGCACGGTCTGGGCGGAGCGGCGCTTGAGGCCGTCCTCTTCCTCCACGTACAGGCGGTCCTTGATGATATCGAGATAGAAGGCGGACAGGTCGACCACGCAGAGGTTGTGAAGGGTGTGGTAGACCTTGTGGAATTCGAATTCGCGGTACGCCTTGCGGATGGCGTCGTGCTGGCGAACGACCATGTCCAGGGCGTAGCGGTCGAGCGGCAGCATGTCGGCCACGTCTACCTTGTTCGCCGGGTCGAAATCGTTGAGGTTCGACAACAGGTAGCGGCAGGTGTTGCGGATGCGGCGGTAGGCGTCCACCAGCCTGTTCAGGGTCTCGTCCGAGATGCGGATGTCTTCCTGATAGTTGGAGGCCGACACCCACATGCGCAGGATTTCCGCGCCGAATTTGTCGATGATCTCCTGCGGCGCGATGACGTTGCCGATGGATTTGGACATCTTGCGGCCCTCGGCGTCCACCACGTAACCGTGGGTCAGGACGGTCTTGTAGGGCGGCACGTCGCGCGTGCCCACCGAAGCGAGCAGGGATGAATGGAACCAGCCGCGGTGCTGGTCGGAACCCTCAAGGTAGAGGTCGGCCGGGAAACGGGTCTCCTTGCGCTGCTCCACCACGGCGGCGTAGCTGGTGCCGGAGTCGAACCAGACGTCCAGGATGTCGGTTTCGCGCCGCCAGTGGGCTCCGCCGCATTTAGGGCAGGTCAGTCCCTTGGGCACGATTTCCTCCAGCGGAGCCTCGAACCAGTAATCGCAGCCGGTTTCGTTGGCCGCGTACTTGTCGCAGATATCATAGACCCATTTCGCGTCGAACCAGGTCTCGTCGCAGTCCTCGCAGATGAGCGCGGAGATGGGCACGCCCCAGTTGCGCTGGCGGGAAATGCACCAGTCGGGCCGGTTTTCGACCATGCTGTGGATGCGCTCCTCGCCCCAGGTGGGGACCCATTTCACTTCGTTGCGGATGGCGTTGAGCGCGCGTTTGCGCAGGTCGTTTTCGTCCATGCCGATAAACCACTGGGTGGTGGCCCGGAAGATGACCGGCTGCTTGCAGCGCCAGCAATGCGGGTAGGAGTGGGTGATCTTTTCGGAGGCCATCAGGTTGCCGAGCTCGGTCAGCTTCTCGATGACCTTGGGGTTGGCGTCCCAGACGTTCAAACCGGCAAAATACTCGACTTCCTTGAGGAACTCTCCCTTGTTGTTCATGGGCGAGTAGATTTCCAGGCCGTTCTTCAGGCCGGTCTCAAAGTCCTCGCGGCCGTGGCCCGGGGCGGTGTGGACACAGCCCGTGCCGGTGTCGAGGGTGACGTAGTCGGCCAGAACCACGGGGGATTCGCGGTCGTAGATGGGATGCTTGGCTTTCAGCCCCTCAAGTTCGCCGCCCCGGAAGGTCGCCAGGGTTTCAAAGGATTCCCAGCCGAATTTCGCCGCGCAGGATTCGAGCAGGCCGTCTGCCAGGACGTAGAAGTCGTCCCCGGCCTTGACCAGCACGTAGTCGTAGTCCGGATGCACTGCGACGGCCATGTTGTCCGGAATCGTCCACGGAGTCGTGGTCCAGATGAGGATGAACAGCTTGGAAACGTCGACATCCGCGATTTTCTTGAAATTCTCGTCGGCCATGGGGAAGCGGACGTAGATGGACGGGGAGGTGTGGTCCTCGTACTCGACTTCGGCCTCGGCAAGGGCGGTGTGGCAGTCGCAGCACCAGTAGATGGGCTTCTTGCCGCGAACAACGCCGTTGCGCTCCATGAACCGGCCCAATTCGCGGGCGGTGGCCGCTTCGTACTGGGGCTTCATGGTCATGTAGGGATCGTCCCATACACCGAATACGCCGAGCCGCTTGAACTCCTCGCGCTGGGTGTCCAGCCACTTGGCGGCGTAGGACCGGCAGATTTTGCGGATGGTCAGGGTGTCGAGTTCCTTGTTCTTTTTCTTCAGTTCCTGCTCGACCTTGTGCTCGATGGGCAGGCCGTGGCAGTCCCAGCCGGGCACATATTCGGCCTTCTGCCCCTGGATGTTCCGGGATTTGACGATGATGTCCTTGAGGACCTTGTTCAGGGCCGTGCCCATGTGAATGTGCCCGTTGGCATAGGGAGGACCGTCGTGCAGCACATACCTGTCGTCGGCGTCGCCGGCCGCGATCATTTCGTCGTAGGCCTTGGTTTCCTCCCAGAACTTGAGCATTTCGGGCTCGCGTTGCTTGAGGTTGGCCTTCATGGGGAACGAGGTTTTGGGCAGGAGCAGGGTGTTCTTATAGTCACTCATGGGTTTTCAAGTCCTCCGGGAACCGTATATTTCTTTAGATGAAAGTGTCCATTTTGGTGAGACCGCGTAGATTGGTATAAGCCGGGCCGGAAGTCAAGCTTTGCACCGGTTGCGCCGGGCATTGCACAATGTTTACACGACTGGCGAAACATGTTTTTGTCACAGGTGGACGACAAGGTCCGACTTGCAACAACCATGATTCAGGAGAGACGATGGGAGTGCATAAACGCGAACGTGAAGCCGCCGAATTGGACGGTAAATATGTCAAGAAAAGCTCGGCCGTCATGCTGGCGGTGTTGGGGGTGCTTGTCGGCATCTTCGTGGGCAACGCCGTAACCATGATTTATGTCGGGCAGAGGGATCAGCGGGCGAACATGACGGCCCAGGCTGTTCCCACAGAGTCCCCCGTGCCGCATACGGCCGACCCCGAGGCTCTGGCCAGCCTGGAAAACGCCGCGGCCGCCGACCCGGCCAATGCCGACCTCTGGGTCAAGCTCGGCAACTTCTGCTTCGACCACAACCTTCCGGCAAGGGCCGTCAACGCCTATGAGCGGGCCCTCGAACTCAGGCCCACCGACGTCAATGTCTGGTCCGATCTGGGTGTCATGTACCGCCGTACAAAACAGTTTCAGAAGGCCGTGGACGCCTTTGACCATGCCGCGGATCTGGAGCCGGGCCATATCACTTCGCGGTTCAACATGGGGATAGTTTATCTTCATGATCTGAACGACAGGGAGTCGGCCCTCAAGGTCTGGAAAGAGGTGCTGGCCATCAATCCCGAGGCCAAATCACCCACCGGACAAAGCCTGGCCGTGATGGTCAGAGAGCTTGAAAATAGTTAAAGCTAAACATGAAGAAAAAGGAGGTATGGGAAGCCATACCTCCTTTTTTATTGGATTTTTATTTGAAGTTTAGATGCCTGATCCGTGTTCGAAGGATTGTTCCAGAACGCGCGTCTGGACGATCTGCGCTCCGGCGGGGACGTCGCGGACGATCCACACGTTGCCGCCGATGACAGCTTCCCGGCCGATGGTGATTCTCCCCAGGATGGTCGCCCCGGCGTAGATGATGACGTCGTCCTCCACGATGGGGTGGCGGGGCAGTCCCTTGATGAGCATTTCATCCTCACCCTTGGGAAAGCTCTTGGCCCCCAGGGTCACGCCCTGGTACACGCGGACGTTGTCTCCGATGATGCAGGTTTCGCCGATGACGGTGCCTGTGCCGTGGTCGATGAAGAACGACTTGCCGATGGTCGCGCCGGGATGGATGTCGATGCCCGTGTCGGAGTGGGCCATTTCGGCGATGATTCGGGGAATGATGTCCACGCCGAGCTTGTACAGCTCGTGGGCTATGCGATGGTTGGTCAGGGCGCGGATGGACGGGTAGCAGAAGATCGTCTCCCCATGGGTTTTGGCCGCGGGGTCGCCGATGTAGGCCGCTTCCACATCGGAAAGCAGGAGTTTCCTGATTTCAGGCAGTTTGGTGATGAACTTCTTGGCGATGTTCTTTGCCCGTTTTTCGCAGTCGGTGCACCGTTCTGTGGTGGTGGCATCACAGACGAAGCAGTAACCCCGGTTGATTTGGTCGGCGAGCTTGCGCTCCACCTGGTCCAGGGTCGCGCCTATGTAATAGGGCATGGTGTCCGGAACAATCTCGGACGGGCCGAAATAGCCGGGAAACAGGACGCAGCGCAGGTCCTCGACTATTTCCCGCAGAGTCTCCACCGAGGGCATGGGGGCCTCGTCGGAAAATCTGTGCGAAGTCGGGCCGTTGTCCCCGGATTCCACGAGGAGCGCGACCACATCCGCCAACGTGTAGTCTTCACTGGTCATGGAGGGCACCTCTAATCGAAGAGCGGAGTGCTCAGGTAGCGTTCGCCGGTGTCGCAGACAACGAAAACAATCATTTTGCCCGCGTTTTCCTCTCGCCTCGCCAATTTCAGGGCCGCCGCACAGTTGGCCCCGGAGGAGATGCCGCAGAGGACGCCTTCCTCGCGCATGAGCCGCTTGGCGGTCTCCAACGCTTCATCGTTGCCGATACGCACGACCTCGTCGATGATGGCCGTGTTCAGGGCATTGGGGACGAATCCCGCGCCGATGCCCTGAATGGCATGCGGGCCGGGAGCGCCGCCGGACAGGACCGCAGATGCGTCCGGTTCCACGGCCACGGCCTTGACGCCGGGCTTCCTTTCCTTGAGTGCCTCGGCCACGCCCGTAAGGGTGCCGCCTGTGCCGACGCCCGCCACGAATATGTCCACTTCGCCATCGGTGTCGTCCCAGATCTCCAGTGCCGTGGTCTTCCGATGGGCCTCGGGATTGGCCGGATTGTCGAACTGCATGGGCATGAAGGCGTTGGCCGTTTCCGCAACTATTTCCCGGGCGCGGTCGATGGCGCCTTTCATGCCTTTTTCGGCCGGAGTGAGGATCAGTTCAGCGCCCAATCCCTTCAGCAGCTTGCGACGTTCCATGGACATGGACTCCGGCATGGTAAGGACCAGGTGCAGCCCCTTGACCGCGCAGACGAAGGCCAGGCCGATGCCCGTGTTGCCGCTGGTGGGTTCGACCAGCACCGTGTTTTCGTCAATGGTTCCATCGGCCAGGGCCGTCTCGACCATGTTCCGGGCGATACGGTCCTTGATCGATCCGCACGGATTGTTGAATTCCAGCTTGGCCACGACCGAGGCCTTGAGGCCTCGTGCGAGTTTATTCAGACGGACCATCGGCGTGCCGCCGACGAGTTCCGTCATGTTGTCGGCAATTTTCATGATTACTCCGAAAAACTTTTGGTGCAGGCAGGGGCCTGTTTTTCAGCCGAAAACGGCGAGAGCTTGCGCAGGTTTTCGATGATGGGAGGCAGGGTCTCGATCACGAAGTCGATTTCCTCCTCGGTATTGAACCGGCTCAGGGAAAAGCGGATGGACCCGTGGGCGAAGGTGAAGGGCACGCCCATGGCCCGCAGCACATGGGACGGCTCCAGGCTGCCCGAAGTACAGGCCGAACCGGAGCTGGCCGCAATACCCACCTGGTCGATCATCAGCAGGATGGCTTCGCCTTCAACATAACCGAAGGAAATGTTGGAGGTATTTGGCAAGCGGTGTTCGGGGTCGCCATTCAGCTTAGTGTCCGGGATGCTTTCGAGCAGCCCCTTTTCCAGCTTGTCGCGCAGCCGTTTGACCTCGGTGTTCTCTTCCGCCATGTGCTCCCGCGCCAACTCGCACGCCTTGCCCAGGGCGATGATGCCCGTGGTGTTTTCCGTGCCCGCGCGGCGGCTGCGTTCCTGATGCCCGCCGATGAGGAACGGGCGGAAGGGCAGCCGTTTGCGAACGAACAGGGCGCCCACGCCCTTGGGGGCGTGCAGCTTGTGGCCGGAAAGGGAAAGCATGTCGACAGGGACCCTGCTCAGGTCGATGTCCACCTTGCCCACGGCCTGGACCGCGTCCGTGTGGAAGAACACGTCGTGTTCCTTAGCGATTTTCGCCATTTCCTCGATGGGGTGGATGTTGCCGGTTTCGTTGTTGGCCCACATGATGGACACGATGGCCGTGTCCGGGCGGAGGGCGGCCTTGTATTCTTCAATATCGAGTCTGCCGCGCTCGTCGGTGCCGAGGTAGGTGACTTCGTAGCCGTCCTTTTTCTCCAGGTACTTGCACAGGCTCAGGATGGCCGGGTGCTCCACGGCGGTGGTGATGATGTGCCGCCTTTCGGGACGGGCTGAAAGGGCTGAGCGGATGGCCGTGTTGTCGGACTCGGAGCCGCAGGAGGTGAAGATGATCTCCTCCGGCGAACAGCCAAGCAGGTTGGCGACCGAAGCGCGGGCCTCCTTGAGCTTGACCCCGACCTGTCCGCCGAAGCGGTGCATGGAGGAAGGGTTGCCGTACAATTCGGTGAAATAGGGTTTCATGGCCTCGAACACGGCCGGATCGACCTGTGTGGTGGCGTTGTTGTCGAGATAGATGGTTTTCATGGTTATCCCTCCCGAACCGTCAGGGCCGGATCGACCTTTGCCCTGAGGGCGGTTTCCACCAAATTCTTGAGGGTTGCCTGGCTGGACGGGCAGCCCGAGCACATGCCCAGGAAGCGGACCACAACGGCGTCGCGGTCGATGTCCACCAGCTCGATGTTGCCGCCGTCGGCCTGAAGCTTGGGTCGGACATCGTTGTCGATGACGCTCTCGATGAGATGCATACGCTGAATATTGGTCATGCCCTGGGCCGGGAAGGCGGGCTTGGAGGACGGGGTGGGGCAGACGCCCTCGCCGTGCGCTTCGGCCAGAAGCCTTTCCAGGTCCGGGATGCACTTGCCGCAGCCGCCGCCCGCCTTGGTGAAGTTGGTCACGTCCTCAACGGTTTTGAGGTCGTTTTCCTTGATGGCGTGGAGGATTTCCTCGTCGAATACGCCGAAACACTCGCAGATGAGTTCGCCTTCGTGCGAATGTTCCATCTTGGACGGAGCTTCTCCGCGCATATTCTTGATTGCCTGCTCCAAGGCTTCCTGGCCCATGACCGAGCAGTGCATCTTTTCGCGGGGCAGTCCGCCCAGATATTCGGCGATATCCTTGTTGGTGATCTTTTCCGCCTCCTCGACCGTTTTGCCGATAAGCATCTCGGTCAGGGCGGAACTGGAGGCGATGGCGCTTGCGCAGCCGAAGGTCTGGAATTTGGCGTCGGAGATTTTTCCGTCCTCATCCACCTTGATGTACAGGGTCAGGGCGTCGCCGCAGGCCAGCGAGCCGACTTCGCCGACGCCGTCGGCGTCTTCGAGGGTGCCCACGTTGCGGGGATTCAGGAAATGGTCCTTAACTTTATCGGTATATTCCCACATATTTTCTCCAGGGTGGCTGAGTATGTCTGAACAGTTGTAACAAGTGTGATACGATCACATTTGTGTACAGTAAGTCCGCGAGCGCCAAGTGTAAAGGTGCGCTGGACAATTAGAGCGACATGATCCCCGGCACCTGGGCGGCCTTTTCGTAGACAGCCATGACCTCGTCGGCCGAGCACATGGTCGAAGTCATTGTCACGCTGGTATATTTCCCTGTTCTCGACAGGCGGGTTTCAAGCTCTTCCGAGTCGAACACTTTCTTGAATTTGCCGAGATTCTCGGTCGGGACTATGAATTTGTATACGTAGGGGCACGGCCACTGGTGATGTTCGTCCAGGACCTGTTTGAATTGTTTCGATTTTTCGGTCATAACATTCTCCTGTTTCGTTTTAGGCGAAAAGGTCTATATGGGCTTTGTTTTCGGCATGTCAAACCGTATGGGAGCATAACCCAAAGAACCAACGATTCCAATAAAGTGGTTTTTTCATCGCGCAATTTATAACATCCTTCTCCAACAACCTGGGATATGATGTTGTTTCCGGGCAGGGCGTGAACGTCCTCTACGGTCGAACATCAAGGGATAGGTGAAATGAGTGATATTGTCGACGTTCTCGTCGTGGACGACGAACGGATCAACCTCAAGTTGGTAGAGGCCATACTTCGCGGTCAAAACCTGAATCTGATGATGGCCAGCTCCGGTGCGGAAGCCCTGAAGATGCTCCCGGAGCACGATTTCGCCGTGGCTTTGCTGGACGTGATGATGCCCGGCATGGACGGCTTCGAACTGGCCGAACGTCTTCGGAGCGCCGAGAACGGCAGGAACGTTCCGATTATCTTCATTACCGCCATCAGCAAGGAGCAGCGGCACGTTTTTCGCGGCTACGAACTGGGGGCGGTGGATTATCTGTTCAAGCCCGTGGAGCCGGAAATCCTGCGTGGCAAGACCAAGATTTTCGCCGAGTTGCATCGGCACAAGCGGTCCCTTGTGGATACGACCAGACGGCTTGAGGCCACGGTGGAGGAGCTTCAGCGCTCGCAGGAGGCCCTGGCCCGGTCCGAGCAGCGCTACCGCATGGGCGCGGACTACAATTACGACTGGGAAAGCTGGGTCGGCCCCGACGGCGAGCTTCGCTACATATCGCCGTCCTGCGAGCGGATCAGCGGGTACGGTCCGCAGCGTTTTCTCGACGATCCCGACCTCATGCAGCGTATCATTCACCGGGAGGATGTGGGCAGGTGGATGCAGTTCATGCGGGACGAGACCGTGGGCGACGAGGATTGTCTCGATTTCAGGATCAGCGACGTCAACGCCAAGGTGAAGTGGCTGAGCCTGGTCCGGCATTCCATCGTTTCCGACGAAGGGCTGCCGCTGGGCGTCCGGGTGAGTATGCGGGACATCACCAACCGCAAGCTCATCGAGAGCCAGTTGCAGCACAGCGTTTTTCACGACGCCCTGACCGGGCTTCCCAACCGGACCCTGTTTCTGGAGCGGCTGAACCGTGCGGCCGAGCGGTGCGCCCGGACCGGCGAGTATTTCGTGGTTCTATTCATAGACATGGACCGTTTCCAGGCCGTCAACGACCATTATGGGCACAGCATGGGCGACAATCTCGTCGTCCGGCTCGGGGTCAAGCTCCAACAGGCGGTCCGGTCCATAGACACCGTGGCCCGGTTGGGCGGCGATGAGTTCGGCGTGCTCCTTGAAGACATCCCCAGGAAGGGGGACGCCCGCGTCCTCATTCGGGAGATATTCGAATCGTTCAAGGAGCCCGTCGAGGTGGACGGGCTCACCTTCGCCCTGTCCGCCAGCGTGGGCTATGACATAGGGTCCGGAGTGGACGTCGATCCCGAAAAGGTCGTCCATAACGCCCAGGTGGCCATGAACGTCGCCAAGCGCCAAGGCAAAAATCGCGTCGCATGTTACGAGAAGCGGATGCGCGAGGGCATGGTCAACGTCCTGGCCGTGGAGAACGAGCTCAATCGAGCTTTGGAAGCCAGGGAGTTCACAGCCTACTATCAGCCCATCGTCAACCTCGCCGACGGCAGCCTGTACGGTTTCGAGGCCCTGGCCAGATGGAACCACCCGGAACGCGGCCTGGTCGGTCCCGGCGAGTTCATCCCCATAGCCGAGGAGACTGGGCAGGTCGTGCGGCTCGGATCGCAAATCCTGGAAGAGGCGTGCACGGCCATGCAGGAATGGAGCTTTCGCCACCCTGAGGCCGAAGGGTTGACCATCGCCGTGAACATTTCGGCCAAGCAGTTTGCGGAAAGCTCCCTGGCCTCTGATGTGGAGCGCATCCTGAAGCAGACCGGCCTGCGGCCCGGCCGCCTGAAGCTCGAAATCACCGAGACCGTGGTCATGCTGGACGCGCTCAAGTCGGTGAATCAATTGAAGTCGTTGAAGGATCTCGGCATCCTGCTGTCCATAGACGACTTTGGAACCGGCTATTCCTCCATGAGCTATTTGCAGAAGTTCCCCACGGATCAGCTCAAAATCGATCTGAGCTTCGTCCAGCGGATGGAGTCCACCCCCGAAAACATCGAGATAGTCAGGGCCATCGTGAACATGGCACATTCCCTGCGGCTGCGTGTGGTGGCCGAGGGTATCGAGACGGAGAGCCAAAGAGACTTGCTTTATTCACTGCAATGCGATTACGGTCAGGGCTATCTGTATTCGCGGCCGCTTCCGAAGGGTGAGGCCGAAGAATTCGTCAAGGATTCCGATTAGATTAACCAGCATCCCATGCGCCTCAACAACTGGAGTCGTTCCTCATGAATCTCAGCGCACCCCAACTGCTTACCTGGATCGTCGGCGTCATCATCGGCCTTCTCGGTATTCTCATTCAGATCGACGTCATGTCCATCCCGGCTCTGGAAGACCTTGTCAGACCTTTTTGGCTCGTCGCCACGGGTTTCGTCATCCTGGCCGTGTCCAATCTCTTCCGCAGCCTCTGAGCGACGCGGATTCCGCCGTGCCGAAGCCGGGGGCTTGACGAAAAATCGTCAAGCCCCTGTCTTTTTTCTTCCGGGTATTGTAGCGTGGAACTGCCTTTAATATTGATTTGCAAAGGAGGGTTAGCGTCAATGGCCGATTTGAAACGGTGGAGCCGCAACGAGATTTCTCGCATCCGTAGCGACATGGACCGGCTCTTCGATGACCTGTGCGCTGATTTCAACCTGCCGTCCATGTTCTGCCGCATGGCGGGAGACCTCACCCTTCAGGACGAGGGGAACGCCCTTGTGGTCCGTTTGGAGCTTGGCAACATGAAGCCGGACGACGTGCATGTTTCGGTGACGGAGCGCCAGCTTTCCATAGTCGCCGAGACCCGCGCGTCCGGTCCGGGGCACGCCAGTTCCCACAGCTTCCGCAAGGAATTGCGCCTTCCATGTCGCATTGAGACCGACTGTGTCCGGGCGGAGTTCGCCGACGGCGTTCTGGTGGTCAGGCTGCCCAAGCGCGTGAACCCGTTCGGACCGAGTGTCGCCATTTCCAGGAAATAACCTACGGAGACGGATAAATGGTCAAGAAAAGCAGCTCATTCGAAGTACCCGTCGATATGCTCAAGTGGACTCCCGACCCCAAGCGGCTGTCCATTTCTTCCACTAACGATCTGGAGCCCCAACAGGACATCATCGGCCAGAAGCGCGGCGTCGAGGCCTTTCGTTTCGGCCTGGGCATGGTCAAGAAAGGATATAATATCTTCGTCACCGGCCAACCCGGAACCGGCCGCCTCTCCACCGTGCGCAAGCTGCTCGGAGAGATGGGCAACGGGCACGCGACTCCGAGCGACCTCTGCTACGTCAATAATTTCAAGCACCCCGAAGCGCCCATCCTGCTCCGGTTCGACCCGGGGCAGGGCGACCGCTTCAAAAAGGACATGCAGAAGTTCTTGGACGACATCAAGCGTGAAGCCCCCCAGCTTTTCGAGAGCGAAGAGTATATCGCCCGCAAGAACGAGATCGCCGAGGCCCATGAAAAGAAGGTCATGAGTTTCTACAAGGCCATCGAGGACCAGGTGAAGGACACCGGCCTCGTGGTGGTGCGTATGCAGATGGGGCCCATACAGCGGCCCGATGTGGTTCCGCTGGTGGACGGAGAGCCGAAGCGCATGATCGAGCTGGAGGAGCTGGTCGACAACGGCCGTTTCCCGCGCGCCGAATACGAGAAGCTGCGCGACAAACGGTTGGAGCTCAAGGAGGAGATCGACCATATCGTTCAGGAACTCAAGGGGCTCCAGAAGGCGGTCGGAGAGAAGCACCGCGAGGTGGACCGGCTCATGTTCCTGGCACTGGCCCAGGAGTTTCTCAAGCCCGTGCGGGAGGCGTATCCCGATGAGAAGGTCTCCAGATACCTGGATTCCGTGCTCGACAACATGGTCGAGGACCTGGACGCGGTCAAGGCGCTGGGCGGCCCCGGCCAGCCCGGCCCGATTCCCGGCATGGTCATGCCCGGCCCCTCGGCCGAGATGGTCTTTCAGCCCTATCAGGTCAATCTGCTGGTGGACAACGCCGAGATCAAGGGGCCGCCGGTCATCGTGGAATCCTATCCCACCTACCGCAACCTGTTCGGCTCCATCGAGCGCGTCATGGACCGCATGGGCGGTTGGCACACCGATTACACCAAGATCAAGGCGGGCTCCTTCGTCAAGGCCAACGGCGGCTATCTGGTCATCAATCTGATGGACGCCATCATGGAGCCGGGTGTGTGGCAGACTTTGAAACGGGCGCTCAAGACCGAGCAGATAGAGATCGAGACCTTTGACCCGTATTATTTCATCAGCGCCACGGGGTTGAAGCCCGAGCCAATTGATATGGCCGTCAAGGTGGTCGTTTTGGGCAGTCCGTACCTGTATGCGCTGCTGCGCAACTATGATGAGGACGTGGCCAAGATATTCAAGGTCCGGGCCGACTACGAGTCGAGCATGGACGTCACCGATGACTCCGTGCTCGACGTGGCGCGGTTTGTACGGTCGGAAGTGGACCGAAACGGCCTCAGGCCCTTCGATGCGGGCGGTGTGGCCGCCGTGCTGGAGGAGGGCGTGCGCTGGGCTGGCAGGCAGGAGAAAATCTCCACATCCTTCCCGGCCTTGGGCGACCTTTTGAGCGAAGCGGATTACTTCGCCGGGCGGGCCGGGACCGAGATGGTTTCCGGCGAGCATGTCCGGGAGGCTGTCGAAGCCAAGGTATACCGCTCCAATCAGGTGGAGGAGCGCATTCAGGAGATGATCGACCGCGGCAGCCTGTTTGTGGACACCGACGGCGAGGTCGCGGGGCAGGTCAACGGGCTTGCCGTGTATTCCTTAGGCGACTATATGTTCGGCAAACCTTCAAGGATCACGGCGGTTACTTCTTTGGGAAAGGAAGGGATCATCAATATCGAGCGTGAGGCGGACATGTCCGGTCCGACCCACAACAAGGGGATGCTCATCCTGTCCGGCTTCCTGCGGAGTAGGTTCGCCCAGGACAAGCCTTTGTCCCTTGCCGCGAGCATCGCCTTCGAACAGTCCTACGGCGGCATAGACGGCGACTCCGCTTCGTCGACTGAGCTCTACGCATTGTTGTCGAGTCTTTCGGGAGTGCCTATTCGTCAGTATATCGCCGTTACGGGTTCGGTTAATCAGTATGGCGAGGTTCAGCCCATCGGCGGCGTGAACCAGAAAATCGAGGGATTCTATCTCTGCTGCAAGAATGCGGGGCTGACCGGGGAGCAGGGCGTCATGATCCCGCACCCCAACGTCAAGGACCTGATGCTCCGCGATGAGGTCATCGAGGCCGTTCGCAAGGGGCTGTTCCACATATGGGCCGTGAAGACCATCGATGAGGGCATTGAAATCCTGACCGGCAAGAAGGCCGGTGCGCGCGGAAAGAATGGAACCTATCCGGCCGGGAGCATCAATCGGCTGGTGGACGACAAGCTTCGTGAGCTGGCCGACAGGCTGGCCGCATTCGGCAAGGACGACAAAAACGGGAAGAAGTCTTCCGCAAGGAAGGCCGCCAAGGACAAGCCTGCAAGAAAATAGGGCTGTTCCGGCATCAATTGGACTACAACAAAAGGGTTGCGGCTCGTCGTAACCCTTTTTCGAGGATTACATGAATCTGTTGAGATTGAATATCTGGAGAAAATGCATCCTGGGCGGGTTTGTGGTCGCCCTGGCGCTCATGTTCACCATCGACTGGGGCTACCATTTCCACATCGGCCACGTGGTCAGGCTTTTTGTCGGCGCCGCCGCCTTCTGGCTTGCCGTGGATCGTCTTTAACTCGGATCGATCACGAGTGATCGCAGGAAATGCGATCGGTTGCAGACGTCCCGATCACGCGGGGGAGTGTTTCCCTCACAGGTTCGGGGCGTCTCCATTTGCTGCTTTCACTGTCTTCGGGGGGGGGGATGGAGTGATGTCTCCGGGAGTTGCCTCGGCGGATCGCGCATCCAGACGGGTGCGCATCCTGTGAGGTTATTTCAGAAAAGTGCTTGACCTTTCGTTTTGGTAGGATTAACGAAATTTTGTAAAGACAAAAGGAACATTCCATGTTGCGCGTCGAAAATTCCATTTCCATCATCCCCGCCAGCCTAACCGTGGCCGGCGTATGCGTCGTAGTGGACGTAGTAGTAGGTGGTGTTCATAGGGACGCGCCATAGCGGGATAGGTACAATCGAATTTTATAACCCCCGTCGGTGCGAACCGGTGGGGGTTTTCTTTTTGATTCCCACCGGATGCGGGGCTCACAGGAGGTAAAAAATGAAAATGTCAGGTGCGGAAATAATCATTAAATTGCTGGAGCGGCAAGGTGTGCGGACCATTGCCGGCATCCCGGGCGGGGCGAATCTGCCTCTTTACGATGCCTTGGGGAAGAGCGGCAACATCAGGCACATTTTGACCCGGCATGAACAGGGGGCCGGGTTCATCGCCCAGGGCATGGCCCGGGTCACGGGTAAACCGGCCGTTTTCTTCGCCACTTCCGGCCCGGGCGCTACCAACACCCTGACGGCCATCGCCGACGCCAAGCTCGACTCCATCCCGATCATTTGCATCACCGGCCAGGTGCCCCTCTCCATGATCGGCACAGACGCCTTTCAGGAAGTGGACACCTACGGACTGTCCGTTCCCATCACCAAACACAATTTCCTTGTCCGGTCCGCCGAGGACCTGCTGCGTATCATTCCCGACGCATTCCGCATTGCCGCCAGTGGCCGTCCCGGTCCGGTGGTGATCGACGTGCCCAAGGACGTGCAGATGGCAGAGGTGGAGTTCGACGAGTGGCCCGAACCCGGCGTCCCGGATGCGACGCCCGAACTCTTCCGTGGCGAAATCGAACATGCGGCGACCATGATCAACCGCGCGAAAAAACCCATTCTCTACCTGGGGGGCGGCGTGATCCTGTCCGATTCTTCGGCCGAGGCCCTGGCCATGGCCGAGAAGGGGGCCATCCCGTCGGTCATGACCCTCATGGGACTGGGAGCCATTCCTTCCGGGCACCCCCTCAACCTCGGTATGCTTGGGATGCACGCGGCTCGCTATACCAATCTGGCGCTTGAGGAATGCGATCTGCTCATAGCGGTGGGCGTGCGTTTCGACGACAGAGCCACGGGCAAGGTTTCCGAATTCTGTCCCAAGGCAAAGGTCATCCACATGGACATCGACCCGAGCGAGCTGGACAAGATCAAGACCGCCCACGCTTCGGTCCGTGGGGATGTGGCCGATGTTCTCAAGGCGTTGCTGCCGCATATCGAGCGGAAAACCCGGACCGAGTGGAACAGCCGCATCGAATCCCTCCGAACTGCTCATCCCATGATTGTCCCCGGGGCGGACGATCCCACTTCGCCCTACGGTGTCATCCTCAAGGCGGCGGAATTGGCCGGTGACGACGCCATCGTGTGCACCGACGTGGGGCAGCACCAGATGCGCACCGCTCAGGTTTATCCTTTCACCCGTCCTCATCGCTGGCTGACCTCAGGCGGTCTCGGAACCATGGGATTCGGAATGCCCGCCGCCCTGGGCGCGGCCTTGGCCGCCCCGGACAAGCCGGTCATCTGCTTTTCCGGCGACGGGTCCATCATGATGAACATACAGGACCTGGCCACCGCCATGGAATACGACATCCCGATCAAGATTATTCTGACCAACAACAACGCGCTGGGTTTGGTTCGTCAGCAGCAGGACCTCTTCTATGGCCGACGCTATGTGGCGTCCGACTATGCCAAGTGCGTCGATTTCATCAAGATCGCCGAAGGGTTTGGAATTAAGGCCTACGATCTGGGCAATTGCGGGGACCCGGCAGCCACACTGGCCGAGGCCCTGTCCGCTCCCGGACCGGCTTTGATCCATGTGCCCGTCAGTCCCGACGAGCCGGTTTATCCCATGGTGGCCCCCGGAGCGGCCAATTCCCAGATGATCGGAGGAGAAAATCATGTGTAAGCAGACTGTTATCGAGTTGTCCGTGAACAACCATCCCGGCGTTATGTCTCACATCTGCGGTTTGTTCGCGCGCCGGGCATACAACGTGGAAGGCATTGCCTGTATGCCCGTCAACGGCGGTCAGACCAGCAAGATTTGGCTGCTGGTCAACGCGGACGATCGTCTCGATCAGATGATTAAACAGGTGGACAAGTTGGAGGATGTTCTCGTTGTCGAGCGTTACGACCGCGGGCATCCGGTCTTTGCCAAAATGGCCGAATTCGTCCAATAAGCCCCTTGGGCACTCCTTTCTCCTAGGCCGGCGCAAGTCGGCCTTTTCTTTGGGAGCTACTTTTCCCCCTTGAGGAGGCAACTCAGGCGTTGAAAGCCGTTTTGCGGCAATAGTCGGGTGATTTCGCCTCCGGCGGGCAAGGGTTCACCCCCCTTGCATCCCCTGTATGCGCCTTCGGCGCGGCTTTTTTCACCCCGTGGCGTTATGCCGCGAAAGCTGGGAGTTTAATGTATAGGCCCATTTTTCGGGGCATTTCACTGCGTTCGAATGTTGTGCACGAATTTCAGGGAAAGGGCGGATATGTCGGGAGACGTTGAAAATTCGGCAACCTTGCTAGCGGGGGTAAAGTTATTTCCCGGTCAGCCGATAAAAATATTGGTTAATTGTACTCTACGGGAGGCGGCATGGCCCTGACCGACATTGAGAAGAGCTTCATCTACGACTATTCGTTGCAGTTGTTGCAACAGGATATGTTGACCAACCGGCTGTTCGGTTCCTCGGCCGTTGGCCGGAACCTGCGCAGCCTCGTGCTGGGCGAGCCTGTCCGTGCGGCCACCTTCAGCAACCCGTTCGAGGAGGCCATCAGCGGCACTCTGCGCGGGGACGCGGCAGCGGTGCGTCAGGCGGCTCGCAATGTGGGCGAGGCGGCCTCCATGATGGGGGTCGCCCGGACCGGCATGGCTACGATCGTGGATGCCCTGAACGCCATGGAAGATATCATTGATCGGATCGATTCGGGGGAATTGGACGGCGCAAGCAGTGTGGTTCAAGGAGATTTCGACGCCCTTGCGGACAAGATCTCCGGGGTTGTTTCCAACTCCGATTTCAACGGCATTGCGCTGCTGGACTCCTCCCAATGGGGCACGGACCAGATAGATTCCGGCGGCAACGTTTATATCCAGTCCAGCAAGGACGGCGGGTTCAACATCACTTTTCATTCCGTGGATACGCCATCCGGCGGTGTGGCTTGGACCGACCTGGACGGCGCGGCTTTGGGTGCGGACGGAACCCGCGCCACCCAGCTCGGGTACGTTCAGTCTCTCCAGAGTGAGATGACGGCCATCATGGACATATATGGTGGCAAGGAAGACGGTCTTCAAGCGCAACAGCTCAGCCTTGAGAGCCAGGCCCAGCTTCTGGATCAGGCAGCCCAATTGCGCAAGCCCTCCAATCCCGATTACTCGCTGGAGCAACTTCTGGCGGACCTCATTGCTCGCGATACGGGCACCATATTCGACGGAACCAGCTAATTTGTAATTTAAAATAATATCAACAAACATATACTGATGTGTGATTGTGTTTCATTCCACCTAGGCTTGTCGGAGGTTGAGGCCTCGGATAGTCGGGGAAATTTACAGTCGTGTCGATGCCTTTGACAAATGATCGGGAATATTTCGCTACGAGACGTATCGTATTATTTTGATGTGGTTCACATCTTCATATGTGGCATGGTATATGCTTTACCACCGTCAAAGGAGGTAATATGAAGAAAATCACTATCCTGTTTTTCCTTGTCTTTTTGTTGTCCGGAGTCCCCGCGCAGGCCTATGACTACGACTATTTCGGAACCATGCAGTATCATAATGATGTCCTGCGTTTCGATTTCAGCGTTTCGACCGCGGGCGAACGAACCTTTTTCTCCTCGTCTTGGGATGACGGTGGGTTCGATCCTATGCTTGGCCTTTGGGATGCTTCCGGCACCCTTATTTATTTCCAGGATGACGGCGGCGTGACCGGGGTTCAAGAGTCAAACGGCGTTTCGTATGATTATGCCGGTTGGGATTCCTTTTACACCGTTATGTTGAACCCCGGCAGCTACTTCCTCACGCTGACGACCTACAACAACTTCAATGTGTCTGAGGCCTACAGCGACGGCTTTGATTTTGACGGCACAACGCCGATTCTCGTCTCCGAGTGGGATCAGCCCGCAAACGGTTTGAGAAACGACTCTTATGCTTTCCACATTCTGAATGTCGATACGGCCAGCGGCCCCGGCGAAACCCCGCCTGTGCCCGAACCCTCGACCGTCGTTCTCCTCATTGCAGGTCTCGCCGGTTGCCTGGTCTTCGGAAGAAAGCGTTTTCTCAAGGCGTAATGCCGAATCCGTTAGCCAAAGCGGAATGAGGAAATGAAGTGAGTGTGTGACGGTTCTTGACAAAGGGCATACCGATGAAGGGGACTGAGAATCAGATCGGTTGATGCCCAAAGAAGATCACGCCTGCCGTGTGTGAATAAACGACGTTTCAAGTATCAATAGATAGCCCTTGCTGTTTAGCTGGGGCTATCTGTTCTTTTTTTTGGCATATTTGTTGAGAGGGGCTTGGATCGCACTTCTATTGAGCCGGAAGAGGGGAATACGAGCTTCATGCTCCCATTTACCGCAGAGTCGCGGCTGTTTCCGATGAGAGGGTGGGCCGACTCTTGGTCGGCCCACCGGGGTGTTTCATCGCTTGGTCGGGATGAGAGGATTTGAACCTCAGACCCCTTGAACCCCATGACCGGATTTGAGCTTTTATGCTTTGAAATTATTTGTGAGATTTTTCCAAGGATAACATTTTTTGGCGAAATGCCGCGATTTTGTGGTGTGGGAGGTTAGCCATGACAATGCAAGCTCCGAATAGGTAACAGCGGCGTTTTTGAGAAAATATGAGCTGTCAATATGTGCCTACTTTTTGCCTTTTACTTTAGCTTTTCAATAGACGTAAGAGTATAATCACCTCTTGAAAGTAATCCTAAACCAGAAGCAATCTCCCATGTGACCGATGTGGTCTCAAGTAATTGATTTTTAGTATCGCACTGCACAACCGCAACTCGCCTTTGCTCACCAAGAATTTGTTTTTCACTTACGGAAGTAATTTTACAAATAGCTAGAAATGAATTTGATTCAAAATTTCCATACGCTTTGCCCGGAACTGTCCAATTTTTTGCAGCAAAGTCGATGAGTGTAAATTCGACACCTGCCATTTCCATAATCAATTTTTGCTCTTCGACTTTCAAAGTATATTGACTGGATATTGACCTATATCCTTTAGGGGTATTTTTTTTAATTTTGTTATTATGTGAGAAGCCGCAGAACACTTCCGTTACAAGTAGCACGTTGTCTTCCAACCATTCAGAATGAACCTCAACTGTCAGCCCGCTAGAGTTGGAAGACTTAAGCAGTAGCCCAGGTTTTGGGCCAACGAATTCATTTGGGTTGGCGTCAAATGCTATGGTCTGTTTCCCCACAATCAAGATAGAAAACACTATTAATACAACGACTATGTGTAAGTTGATTTTAGCGAGAGCCTTTTCGAACACTTCTTGAATCATATGGGTTCCATGGATTTGTAGAAATAAAGACATCACCACCTTCTGGATCTCCGCCTTGGTATATTGCGATGGCAGGAGCCTCACGAACCTCAATCGTTTTTCTGCTTCGTTTTTCATTTTTATTTTCGATTTCTAAAATCGAAGTCCCACATGTTCGAATAACTTTACGCTTTCTGGTTTCTTCAACCTTGCTTATCTGGTGCCATGCGGCAGTGCATTTTGCTCCAAAACAAACAATCCCTGCTATTCTATACATGATCACAGTTTCCGAAACCACCTTCCAATCGCCGTATTGGGTATCGTACTTACATTCGACTACTTGACATTTACAATTCGGATGCGGTTTCTCTGGGACATCATCTTTATTTGAATATATAGTACCTGCTAATTTTTGACATTTGTCGCATGCCCCCTCGTTCGCTTGCCACTGCCATGCATCAGGAAAAAGAGGATCAATTAAATCACTGATAACTCCCATCAATCCCAACGGGTCCGCTCCGTTGACCGGATCATCCAGACAATACCCATACCAATCCGGGTCACCGCCCTTGTCGCCTATGGGATCGGGCGCGGTCCACCTGCCGGTGAAGGTGTCGTAGTCCCGCCAACCGAAGCGGACGAACCCTAGGTCCCGGTCGTGCAGGCCGCTCGCGAAGCCGATGGGTACGCGGAAGCCTGGATTGGTGTCTTCGATGATGCCGCCGAAGGGGTCATACACGATCTCTTTTATCATATTGTCGTTGCTGTCCACAACCACGCGGAGCGACCCCACCTGGTCGCTGAACAGGCCGAACACAGTGCCGTCGTCCCTGCGCATGGCGAACGGAATTCGCTCGTCATCGCGGTAGGCGAACTCGAAGGCGTGCTGGCCGTCATGAAAGCCGCCAAGCCGCACGAAATCGAGCCATCGGTACGCCTCCACAAGCTGGCCGTTGCAATATTTGGCTATCCGCTGGCCGTTTTCATCGTGATCGAAGGTGTAGACGCGGTTTTGGTCTTCGATCTCCATCCGGAGCAGCCGATAGCCCGGCGCATACTCATAGAGGTGGTAGGTGCCGCCTTTGGCCCAGATGGAGCGGAATCCATTCGCATCGTGCGTGAAGTCGTTGTTGCCCGCGCGGAGCAGCCGGTTGTCCCGCGTGTACCGGTAGTCACGGTAGTGGGGCCCGACGGTGGCGGGGAAGTAATCCCTGGACCGGCGGCCTTCCCTGTCGTAGTGGCATTGGCAGATCAGCCTGCCGCCCCGGTACGCTTCCGTCAGCCGTCCTCCGCCGTCGTAGACGTACTTCCAGGTGGCGGGTGTGCCTGCCACGGTTTCGGTTTTCTCCACGATGCGGCCGTCCCGGTCGCGCTTCAATTCCATTTCAAATACGTGCATGACGTTCTCCTTTATTTTGCGGAGAGCGTATCACGGGTTTTTTGGGGAATCGGAGTTTGTCGAAGAATGACAAGTAAAAGCGTTCGAAAGGTAGGAAAAAACAACTTGCCAGGAGACTGCCTGGTATCGGGCGAGGGCGCAAAAGAAAAACCGCCGATCTTACGATCAGCGGTTTTGATATATGGAGCTGCTGGACGGGATTGAACCGTCTACCTCGTCCTTACCAAGGACACGCTCTACCTATTGAGCTACAGCAGCGTTCCGGCTGTTTCCGATGAAAGGGTGGGCCGACTCTTGGTCGGCCCACCGGGGTGTTTCATCGCTTGGTCGGGATGAGAGGATTTGAACTTCCGCCCCTTGACACCCATGGCCGGATTTGAGCTTTTATATTTTGAAATTATTTGAGAAAATTTGATGTGAATAACAGTTTTTGGTCAAAATTGAGGATTTTGTGCTGTGGGAGGTTCTTCGACCGACTTTATTTCAATGTTTTTTGATTGGTTGTTCCTTGCAAATATAATACCGGCCTGCAAGATAAATGCGTTTACAAACACTATTGTGCTAAGTAGCAAGTAAAATGGGGACAAGTATGGAAGGTATGAAAAAAGATATTGAGTTACAATGTTCGCTATGCATATTGAAAAAATTGATAAAAAAACAACAGCTATATCATTCTTTGTAATTCTTTCACTATTGTTCCCTGTGATAACATAGTAAATTTTGTTTGCTATAAATTTAAAAAATATAGTGTAAATAAGAGATAATGTAATTCCTGTTATAATTTTTGAATCAAATACTACCGTTGGGCTGGAAATAATTGATGATATCATAAACATACATGTGAATAATGAAAATATTTTAAATGTATTTGTCGATACTAGTCCTTTTACTGCGCTATTAAATGTTAGTTTTTTATTCAAAATAATAGCGATGGCGACAATGCTTATTCCATACAGGCAGAGTATATCAGAAAGCAGTTGATAATCTGAAATCCATGCAGCAAAAAAAAGAAAGATTATAAGTACTATTAGGCTTGAAGAGTGCTGCCGAAATATGGATAAAAATGTGTTCATTCGTCTTCCTTAGTTTTTTTACCCAAAGGTTGTTGCAGGACCTGCCAGCATTAAACTGGCAGGCCCTGCCTATAGTATTCCTACCTTCCCCTCAAGGTTTCAATCGTTTTATAATCCTTTACAGGTAGATTTGCCTCATCCCTTGAAGTTGTGGGGGGATTGGGGGTTGATTGGTCGCCGTTGTGTTTATTGTTTCGGCCATAGAGTTCGTCATAATATTGCCGATTATCTTTTCTCATTTTTTCGGCGTTATTTTTGACGTACTCGCCATAAGCTTTGGCGCCATCCCAAATTAGATTTGGTATATCTGAATAGCCGGGTTCTCCCGTCATGACGTCTTTAGCAATTTGTTTGCCGATAGAGTTGACAGCCGGTATGTATTGGGACCAAGCCAATAGCGGATTCAACCCGGTAGCATCAGACATGTTGACCGGATCATCCAGACAATACCCATACCAATCCGGGTCACCACCCTTGTCGCCTATGGGGTCGGGCGCGGTCCACCGACCGGTATTCGCGTCGTAATCACGCCAACCGAAGCGGACGAACCCTAGGTCCCGGTCGTGCAGGCCGCCCGCAAAGCCGATGGGGATGCGGAAGTCCGGGTTGGTGTCCTCAATGATCCCGCCGAAAGGGTTATACACGATCTCTTTTATCATATTGTCGTTGCTGTCCACAACCACGCGGAGCGACCCCACCTGGTCGCTGAATAGGCCGAACACAGTGCCGTCGTCCCTGCGCATGGCGAACGGAATTCGCTCGTCATTGCGGTAGGCGAACTCGAAGGCGTGCTGGCCGTCGTGGAAGCCGCCAAGCCGCACGAAATCGAGCCAATGGTACGCTTCGACAAGCTGCCCGTTGCAATATTTGGCTATACGCTGGCCGTTTTCATCGTGATCGAAGGTGTAGACGCGGTTTTGGTCTTCGATCTCCATCCGGAGCAGCCGATAGTCCGGCGCATACTCATAGAGGAGGTAGGTGGCGCCTTTGGCCCAGATGGAGCGGAATCCGTTGTCGTCGTGGGTGTACGTGTTGTTACCAGCGCGGAGCAGCCGGTTGTCCAGCGTGTACCGATAGTCGCGGTAGTGGGGCCCGACGGTTGCGGGAAAATAGTCTCGGGACCGGCGGCCTTCCCTGTCGTAGTGGCATTGGCAGATCAGCCTGCCGTCCAGGTGTGCTTCCGTCAGCCGTCCTCCGCCGTCGTAGATGTACTCCCAGGTGGCGGGTGTGCCTGCCACGGTTTCGGTTTTCTCCACGATGCGGCCGTCCCGGTCGCGCTTCAATTCCATTTCAAATACGTGCATGACGTTCTCCTTTATTTTGCGGAGAGCGTATCACGGGTTTTTTGGGAAATCGGAGTTTGTCGAAGAATGACAAGTAAAAGCGATCGAAAGGTAAGAGAAAACAACTTGCCAGGAGACTGCCTGGCAGCGGGCGAGGGCGCAAAAAGAAAACCGCCGGCCTTGCGATCAGCGGTTTGATATGTGGAGCTGCTGGACGGGATTGAACCGTCTACCTCGTCCTTACCAAGGACGCGCTCTACCTATTGAGCTACAGCAGCATTCCGGCTGTTTCCGATGAAAGGATTTGAACCTCCGCCCCCTTGAACCCCATGACCGAAATCGAGTTTGTATATGATGAAATTATTTGAGAAAATTTGACGTGAATAACAGTCTTTAGTCAAAATTGGAGATTTTGTGCCGGAGGAGGTTATCCAACTCTAAGAGTCGTCCGCTCGCAATAAACTGAAGGCCTGTAACCTATTGTGCCCCTAGAGTTTCATCGGAATTATTCCACTTATTTTGGCCAATAGGCAGGGGATACTTCGCATCGGATATCCTTTTGATAATGAGAAAGCTTGGAAAATGGAGATTCAACTACCACTTTGAGAGTTACCGAGTCGTGACCCTGGAAAGGGAGGTCAAATGTAAACAAGGCGATGTCGCAGATGCCATTACTGTCTTGGCCTCTCATTGGACGTTTGGGTATCGCAATTGTCTTTGAGTCCAACTCGATCCCGTTGAGCAAAAATGAATATCGGATTGATCCTTCCGTATTGCAATAAGACTCTAAGCTGATATCATCACAGGGAAAGGTCAGAAAAAAACCATGTCGGACATGATATGAAGGCGTTAATTGGGCGCTGACGGTACTGCCGGGTTGTAACACATTCAAATCTCCAATGAATATTGGTTTATAGAAAGAGTCACTATTAAACCAAACCGCGAGTTCATTCCTGTGAGAATTTGCCCAAATAGCGATAACTATCAACACGGCAATCAATATGCCCGCTTTTTTCATTCTATCCCCTTGTAAGGTGGGGCGATCAGCCCCACCTTTTTTATTGCCTTTCAATTATCGTTGGCGGTCACCTCGATCCAGCAACGAATATCGGTTGCGCATCTTGTCCGCATAGTCTTGGCAGTTGTTTTTTTCCCCGCCTATGCCAAGAAGGTTGTATTCTTGTTTCCCAAGACTTTTGACAACACGGCGCATTCGCTTGTCGTCATAGCTCTTGTCTTCCAATTCGTAATTATTAATGTTTTTTGTGTCGAATCTACGCCCATCCTTGAACAGCCCAACATTACCCCCAGTCCCATCTTCATAAAAACCGTGTTCATGAGCTATTTCCGTATTGGCCGCATCATCTATCGGGTTATCGGAAAAGATGCCAAGCAATGGCAATCCGCCCAATCCTCGCTTCCCAAATCGAAATAGCCCCGCCGGGGCCACCCCATTCACAGGATCATCCAGACAATACCCATACCAATCCGGATCACCGCCCTTGTTCCCGATCGGATCGGGCGCGGTCCACCTGCCGGTATTCACGTCGTAATCCCGCCATCCGAAGCGAATGGAATCGAGGTTCCGGTCATGCAGGTCGCCCGCGAAACCGATTGGTACTTGCAGAGCCGGGTTGGCACACCCCCTCAACCCCACCCGGTTCACCAGGGCGTCGTGGACAAGAATAGTTACACTCTATTCCTACTGAAAAGGAGCTTGCCGGGCTGAAAAAAAGTCCGGCAAGCTTGTTTTAATTCAAGGTCAGAATCATAATCACCAAAGCCGCACTCAGCGCCTCGTGAATAGTTATCTGCCGGACATTAAGCACTTCCGAGACAACTCGCTCCCAGAATGACCTGACTACCCACACACTGATGATTGCCCCCATGACAAAGAGTACCAGCATGAGCCCCATGCCCATGAGGAAATCGTAATCAAAGAGCACGTCGATAAGCATATCCGGTTCGTTTTTATAGGACAAAAGCGATACCGTGAATTTTGAAACAAACCAAATGACGAACAATGCCGTGGTGTACGCCGGAGTTGCCGTTTTTTTGCATTCATGCCTTATTTCGCCTTCCCTTTGTGATTCCAGTCGGAATCCTCATCATCGTAATTGGATATCCCGTCGCCATCAGAATCCGCGGCCATCGGGTCCTTGTCCAGACCTTTACCATTCAGGAATCTATCCAACCCCTGGAGAAAGGCGTTATCAGGTTTCTCCTCAGCACCCTTTTTACCTGCCGTTTTGATTCCTGCTTTTATTCCCTGGCGAAAGATGGGCTCCACCGCTTTCCCCGTTAACCCCGCCGGGTCCACCGCGTTCACCGGGTCATCCAGACAATAACCATACCAGTCCGGGTCGCCGCCTCTGTCGCCGATGGGGTCAGGGGCAGTCCATCTGCCGGTGAAAGGATCATAGTCCCGCCAGCCGAAGCGAACAAAGCCCAGATCCCGGTCAAACAGTCCACCCGCAAAGCCGAGAGGGACACGGAAATACGGGTTGGTGTCCTCTATGATGCCGCCGAACGGGTCGTACAGGGTCTCCTTTATCATGTTGCCGTGCTGGTCGACAACAACGCGCAAGGAGCCTACTTGGTCGTAGTGCAGGGTGAATACGGCTCCATCCTCACGGCGCATAACCGAAGGCAACCTTCCGCTTTCACCATATCCGAACTCGTAGTTCATGCGCCCGTCGTGGAAGGCCCCGAGTCGGATGAAGTCGAGCCACTGGTAGGCCTCTGCAAGTCGACCGTTGAGGTATTTGGCGGATCGTTGGCCGTCTTCGTCGTGTCGGAAGGTGAAGACGCGGTTTCCGTCTTCCACATCCATTTGAGCAGCCGGTAGTCCGGTGCGTACTCGTAGAGACAGTACGTGCCGCTGTTCGACCAGATGGACCGGAATCCGTTGTCGTCGTGGGCGTACGTGTTGTTGCCGGCGCTGAGCAGCCGGTTGTCCATGGTGTACTGATAATCGCGGTAACCAGGCCCGGCGGTCACGGGCAGGTAGTCCCGGATGCGGCGGCCTTCCTTGTCGTAATAGCACTGGCAGATCAGCCTGCCATTCAGGTGCGCTTCCGTCAGCCGTCCTCCGCCGTCGTAAACGTACTTCCAGGTGGCGGGTGTGCCTGCCATGGTTTCGGTTTTCTTCACGATGCGGCCGTCCCCGCCGCGCTTCAATTTCATTTCAAATACGTGCATGACGTTCTCCTTTATTTTGCGGAGAGCCTATCACGGGTTTTTCGGGGAATCGGAGTTTGTCGAAGAATGACAAGTAAAAGCGTTCGAAAGGTAGGAGAAGACAACTTGCCAGGAGACTGCCTGGCAGCGGGCGAGGGCGCAAAAAGAAAACCGCCGACCTTGCGATCAGCGGTTTGATATGTGGAGCTGCTGGACGGGATTGAACCGTCTACCTCGTCCTTACCAAGGACGCGCTCTACCTATTGAGCTACAGCAGCATTCCGGCTGTTTCCGATGAAAGGGTGGGCCGACTTTTGGTCGGCCCACCGGGGTGTTTCATCGCTTGGTCGGGATGAGAGGATTTGAACCTCCGACCCCTTGAACCCCATTCAAGTGCGCTCCCAGACTGCGCTACATCCCGACGCGAAGTGAGTAACTATCCGTGCCCGGTTCAGATGTCAACGATTATTTTAGAAAAAATTTCAACTTGGTGTTTTTTTTGATGATTGCCAAGAGGTGTTGCCCCTTCTCAATGGCGTCATACGGACATTTATAATGGCGTGAGGGACTGTCTGGGGTGTATGGATTAATCCGAGTCGAAACCCTTGGACATCGACCGCGCGGGAGCGCGTGGGCCTCTTCAATAGATTCAAAACATAACTGCAAGCAATCAGGGGGTTGGCATGGCCGATGAAGCTCTGAAAGATATCAATCAGTTTTTGACGTTCACTTTGGGCAAGGAGATTTTCGCTCTGGATATTGGAACGGTACGTGAGGTCTTGGAACTGACGTCCATAACCAAGATTCCGAGGACGCCCAAGTTCATGCGCGGCGTCATCAATCTGCGCGGTCACGCCGTTCCGGTGGTGGACATGCGGCTCAAGCTGGGCATGTCCAAGGGCGAGGATACCGTGGACACCTGCATCATCATCGTAGAAATTGAATACGAGGGTGAGTTCACCGTCATGGGCGCGCTGGTGGATTCCGTGCGCGAGGTGTTCGAGATGACGCCCGACACCATCGAACCGGCCCCGAAGATGGGCGCGGCCATCAATGCCGAGTACATCAAGGGCATGGGCCGTCAGAACGAACAGTTCATTATCATCATCGACATCAATAAGATATTTTCCGCCGAGGAGCTGGCCATCGCAAAGGATATGGGGGCGTTGAGCGCGGGGCCCGACCGTGCGCCAGCTCCCGAAGAAGCCGCGCCCGCGCAGGCGTAGCTGAAATGAAACAACCCATGATCGGGAGGGTGGGGACGTTATGCGTCCTTGAGCAGTACGTCCGCCTTCACCTGGATGGCGCCCAAATGAAAAGCCGTGTGGGCCAGTGCGCCTGCCGCGCCCCAGGTTGATTCGGGATTCGCCGCCGCATGGCGGGTCATGGCGTGTGTTAAGTTGTCTGCCTGAACGGCAATTCGTTCGAGCAGCTTTCGCCACTTCGATTCGCTCACCGTGGATTGGGCCCAGCTTGCTTCCCAATCGTATGTTTTGTCGTGTGTGCCTTCAATCCAGTCAGTGAATGCATTCAGGCTGAAGGACAGATGCAGCGCGTGGGCGGCCATGGACGCACCTGCCGTCGGTGCGGACGCCTGCTCGGCAGACAGCCTGCCCAGCAGAGTGAGCAGGCCGCCTTCCCCTCGGGTTCAGCAATACGCCCCGATCCCCTGCGCCATGAAAGCATTCGTCCACCACACCGAGGATGGATTTAATCAATTGATGTGGGGAGAGGGCTGTTTTTCGCATGGAGTCCTCCCGAAAAGCGTTTGCCCGGGCTAATCGCCCCAATTCATCATCGTGTCCCAACGAACTTTGCCTTCAGTCTTTTTTTGTTTGCGTAACAAGACATAGATGGCTCCGGCTCCGCCGTGTTTGGGTTGGGCCGTGCAGAAGGCCAGAACCACGCGTCTCAGCGGTTCTTTCGTCAGCCATGTTTCGGTTTCGGTGCGCAGGACGGACTGTCCCCCGGGAGAGTTCTTTCCCCGTCCCGTGACCACCAGCACGCAGCGATAGCCTTGGAGATATGATTCGCGGATGAAGAAGAGCAGGGAGTCCCGCGCCTGATCCGACGTCATGCCGTGCAGGTCGAGATGGGCGGCAACACTGAGGAAACCTGCTTTGAGTTGCTGGAATATCTTGATATCCAGGCCGCGCACGTAGCCGTACATGAATTCGTCGGTGTATTCGAGCTCGAACTCGATATCTCCGCGCATGAAGCGGTCAAGGTCGTTTTTCGCCTCATCGTCGGATGATGCGGCATTTGCCGGGCCGGTGGCCGTGGCGGGAGGCACCTGGCGGCCTCCGACGCCGTCCATGAGCTTCACGCCCTGCATGGCGGCGAAGAAAAGTTCCTCGTCCTGAGGTCCCTCGTCGGGGTTGACTTTTTCCTTTGGAGGCTCATTTTTCTCGTAAGGAAGGGAATAGACGTCGTCTTTTTCTTTCTTGAACTTGATCTGCTTGAGATCGCCAAGGTTGTTCATGCGTTTTTTGGTCATCATGTACCTTACCTTTGGTCGAACCGAGTATATCCGAACCCTTATGGGTGACGGCTGGTGCCGTCCGGCGAAGCAATCGCTGGACTTCCGCGACGTGCTTGAGTAATGAGCCTGTTGCACATCATCAAAGCGAGGAATCACATGCTGACCATTGAAGACCTGCATGTCAACATCGGCGATAAAGAGGTCCTGCGGGGGATCAATCTCCAGATAAACGACGGGGAGACCTTTATACTGTTCGGGCCCAACGGATCGGGCAAGACGTCCCTGCTCATGACCTTGATGGGGTTCACCGGTTACGAGGTGACCAGAGGCAAGATTATTTTCAAGGGGCACGACATCACCGACGCCCCCATGTACGAGCGCGCCCGTCTGGGAATGGGAATGTCCTTCCAGCGGCCGCCGACCATTCACGGCCTGCGCACCAGGCATTTGGTGCAGATGTGCGCCCGCAAGGGCGCGGTCAACACCGATATGTTGGCCGAAACCGTCAACATGGGCGATTTCCTCGACCGTGACATCAATGCGGGCTTCTCCGGCGGCGAGATCAAGCGTTCCGAGCTTCTTCAGCTCATGGCCCAACAGCCCGACCTGGTGCTTTTCGACGAGCCCGAATCCGGCGTGGACATGGAGAACATGCAGTTGGTGGGGCAGGTCGCCCGTGACGTTCTGGACGGCAAGTTCAGCGTTGCGCCGGAACTGAGCCTCAAGGAGCGCAAGGAGAAGGTCAAGACCGCCGGGCTTATCATCACCCATACCGGGTACATTCTCGACTACGTGAACGCCGACCGGGGCCAGGTCCTGTATCAGGGCCATCTGTGCTGCGAAGGCCGCCCCAGGGATATTCTGGACCACATCCGGCAGCATGGCTACCAGGAATGCGTCCGCTGCATGAACTAGCCGTCGGCACTGGAGAGTTATAGATATGAGCAAAGTCGATCTGAAGGATTTCAAGTTTGACGGCCTCCGGCAGGAGGCCATCACCGATCTGAACGCCTTGTCCGACGAGGATAAGGACCAGCTTCTCATGGCCGGTGTGGTTTCGGATCTGTCCACCCGTTCCGCTTCCTACCTGCAGATGGATCAGTCCGCGGTCCATTGCCAGTCCAGGAATGAGGCTGTGGAGATCATGGACATCAAGGACGCCCTCAAGAAATATGACGGCCTCAAGGATTATTTCTGGACCCTGGTGGACAAGGACAAGGACGAGTTCACCCGTTCCGCCTTCGACAACCTGCATGGCGGCTACTTCATTCGGGTCAAGGCCGGGGCCAAGGTCAAGGAGCCCATCCAGTCCTGCCTCATGCTCAAGTCCGAGCACGTTGGCCAGAACGTTCACAACATCGTGATAATCGAGGAAGGGGCCGAGGCGCACATCATTACCGGCTGTTCCGTGGCCCATGGCACCAAGTCTGGCGCGCATCTGGGCATCTCCGAGTTCTTCGTGAAGAAGAACGCGTCGCTGACCTTTACCATGGTCCATAACTGGTCTGAATCCGTGGCCGTGCGGCCCCGTTCGGCGGGCGTGGTGGAAGAGGGCGGCAAGCTCCTCAACAACTATGTTCTGCTCAAGCCGGTAAAGGATTTGCAGATGTATCCCGCCATCACCCTGAACGGCCCGGATTCCGTGGCTCGCTTCAACTCCGTCGTGGTGGCCACCGAAGGATCGCATCTGGACATGGGCAACCGCGTTATCATGAACGCCCCGAACACCCGGTGCGAGATCATCGCCCGGACCATCGCCTCCGGCGGTACCATTATCAACCGGGGACATATCGCCGCCCATCACGTTCCGAGCAAGGGGCACCTGGAGTGTCAGGGCTTGATCCTCGGCGGCGGCCGCATCTGGGCCATCCCGGAGCTGGACGGCACCGTGGAGGGCGTGGAGCTTTCCCACGAAGCCTCGGTGGGCAAAATCGCCCAGGAGGAGATCGAGTATCTCATGGCCCGCGGCATGGACGAGGATGAAGCCACCTCGACCATCGTGCGCGGCTTCCTCAACACCGACATCATGGGGTTGCCCGAGCGTCTGCAGAAAGAAATCGACAAACAGATCGAAGAGTTGCAGTCTTCGGACGCCATGTAGCAAAGATACGGCGCACACGCGAGGGGCGGCGGCTTCGGCCACCGCCCCTTTTTTTGGGACTTGCATAGTTCAACTCCCCACTTTCGCCGCAGAATGCCGCAGAACGAAAAAAGCCCGCGCCGAAGGCGCATACAGGGGATGCAAGGGGGCGAACCCTTGCCCGCCGGAGGCGAAATCGCCCGAATATTGCCGCAAAGCGGCTTTCAACGCCTGATTTTCGTCTTCAGAGAGTTAAAGGGATAGTTCTCTTTTTTGCCGTTCGGGTTTGGATTAGCCCTTGAACAAACTGAATTGACGTACTAATCAATGGCATTCATCTTATTGAAAAGAGACGCGACAGGGAGTGCCGAATGACGAAGAAGGAAAGAATCCTGCTGGCAGCCCAGGAATTGTTCGCTCGTTACGGTTATGCCGGAACGACCATGAAGATGGTCGCCGAGCAGGCCGGAGTGGCTTCGGGCCTGGTCTTTCATTATTACGAGTCCAAAGAAAAGCTCTTCATGGTGGCTGGAGCAGGACTGATCGACAACATGGTTTCCGTGTTGCATGACGCCACTTCCGAAACCACCTCGGGCTGCGAAGCCATGGGCGTTTTCGTCAGGGCCTATCTGGATTTCACCACCGAGCATGAGAAGACGTTCCCCACTATCATTCGGTGTTCGCCCTTCAGCGACGATAACCCGGATCTGGACCGCGAAAGGATCGCCACCAAGTTCCTGGACCTGATTAACATCATCGAGGATCTGCTGCGGCGGGGTATCGAGGACGGCTCCATACGCGATCTGCCGGTTCCCCAGACTGCATTCATGATTTACGGAGTCATCGTGGGCGCGGTTCGTACCCGGTTCCTGACGCCTTACGACATCCCTGGACTGTACGCCGAGGCGCGCGAGTTCGTCCTGCGCAGCGTCTGCGCCTAGCCGCTTGCCGCAAGCATCTACTCATTTTTATGTCTGATTACAGAGGACATCTCGCCGGAGGGCTTTTTTTCGGCGTCATGGGACTGGTCGGCGTGATTCTTCTCGGCTGGATGGCCTTTGATCCGCTTCAGGCCGCCGGGTTGCTCGGCTTCTGCCTGCTTGGCGCGCTTTTCCCGGACGTGGACACCAACTCAAAGGGACAGAATCTCTATTACGCCGTCTTCGTGCTGGTCGATTTGGGGTTGATCCTCAAAGGCCTGTATGTCTGGGCCGCCTGGTTCGGCCTTTTTTCCATGTTGCCGGCAGTGGGGTCTCATCGCGGCTGGACCCACACCTGGTGGGCCATGCTGCTGGTGCCGCTGCCCATCGTCATCATCCCTTTCTTCATGCAGGAGCAGGAACTGGCCCGTTACTTCGCGCCATTTTATGCCGCCTTTGTGGTCGGCTACTTTTCCCACCTGATCCTGGACGGAGAATTCAAGTAATTCCCGTGATAAAGACGTGATCGGCCCCGACGAGGGCCGGTCAGCTTCGAAGTCCCTTGTACAGGGCCATGTACCGGTCGGCCATGGCCTTGTCCGTGTATCCGACGACCGATTCCGCGCCGTTGGCGACCAGCCGTTCGTTCAATTCGGGGTCGTTGACCAGGCGCACAATGCTCGCAGCCAGGTCGGCCGCGTCGCGATTCTTGAAGACCAGCCCGTCATGTTCATGGGTGACGAGTTCCAGGTTGGAGGGCAAATCCGAGGTGATGACCGGAGTCCTGGTGGCCCAGCCTTCCTTGATGACCGCGTTGGACCCTTCGCCGTCCACGGAGGGGACGGTCAGGATGTCTATTTCGGGCAGGACTTCACGGCTGTCCCGGTATCCCAGGAAAAGGATGGAGTCGGCCAGATCGAGTTTTTCGGCCTGTCGTTTCAGGTCCTGCTGCATGGGTCCTTCACCCGCTATCATGCACTGCCAGTTCGGCATGTCGGAGGACTTGCGCAGGTGCGCCAGGGCCTCAATGAGGACCTCGAATCCTTTTTGGGAACTGAGCGCGCCCACTGCGCCCAGCGTCAGGACAGGGTGCCTGCGCGATTCGGCGGTGTACATGGTCGGATCGATGCCGCTGTGGATCACGGTGGTTTTTTCTTCCGGCACTCCGCAACTCACCAGGACTTCCTGGATTTCGCGGCTGACGGCCACCAAGGCGTCGCCCATGAGGTATTTGTTCCTGCTCCAGCCCGGCTTGAGCCGGTAGGATACACGGCGGCTGTGGACCAGGCGGAACGTGTTGCGCAGTTTCTTGGCCAGAGCGGCCAGGGAAGCGCCTTTGGCATCGTTCGAGTGAACCACGTCGGGCTTGAAGGATTTGATGATCCCGAGCACCCGGAAAATATTCATGGGATTGTAGTCGTTGTGGGAGGGCAGTGCGGCGAAGGGGATGGAGTCGGCCTCCAGCAGGGGGATCAAGGGAGAATCGCCGGGCACTGCGACCAGGGGCTCAAATCCTTTGGCGCGATTCAGGGCGCGTGCCAGATAGAATACCTGGCGCTGGCCGCCGCGCATGATTCTGCCCAGGTCGAGTAACAAAACCTTCAATATAAACCTCTTTTATTTCAAAGCCTTCGCCGTTGTCTCGGCAACGGCTTCCAGGCTTGGACAGACCGCGAATCCGGCTCTGCCCATGGTTTCGAGCTTGTCCATGATGCCGCCGCCCGAGTCCAGAATGGCCCCGGCGTGGCCCAAACGTTTGCCCGCAGGTGCGGTCTGGCCTGCGATGAAGGATATGACCGGCTTGTCGAACCCCGTACGGACGACGTATTCAGCCAGATTCTCCTCCGCCTGTCCACCGATTTCACCAAGCACGATCACGACCTTGGTTTCTTCGTGATTGCGTATCATTTCGAACATATCCACGAAGTTGGTTCCGATAAACGGATCGCCGCCGATGCCGACGCACAGGGACTGGCCGATGCCTGCTCGGGTCAGCCGGTCAGCCACTTCGTATGTCAGGGTCCCGCTTCGGGAGAGAATGGCGACGGGGCCGGGCGAAAATGGCCGGGTGGGCATGATGCCGATTTTTGTCTGTCCTGGCACTATGATGCCCGGCGTGTTCGGGCCGACGATCCTGGTGGACGAGCCTTTGGCCCGCACAAAGGCCGCCAGCATGTCGTGCTGGGTGATGCCTTCGGTGATGCATACGGTCCAGGGGATTTCGTTCGCCACGGCCTCGGCCACGGCGTCGGCGGCCATGCGCGGGGGAACGAAGATGATGGAAGCGCCGATCTCGTGGACTCGGACGGCCTCGGCTATGGAGTTGTAGACCGGGACGCCGAGTACTTCTTCTCCGCCCTTGAAGGGGGTTACCCCTGCCACCACGTTGGCCCCGTACTCCAGCATGAGTTGCGTGTGCAGCCTTCCCTCGCGTCCGGTGATGCCTTGGACAAGGACGGGAGTGCTTTGGTTTATGGTGAAGGCGGCGGCGCTCGAGTAGCCAGCGGGGTCGGGGCCGGGCCCGAGGGGGATGTCCAGCGGGGCCGGGAAATCAACGGCCGCGGAACCGGCGGGGCGGAGGGTGTCGAGAATTCCGATGGCCGACTGCATGTCTTCGGTTATATGAAGGTTGTCCACATCGAGTTCCCGGAGAATCCGTAACCCGGCCGAGGCGTCCTTGCCGGACATGCGGGCCACGATGGGCTTTTGCGGGGATTTGCCTCCAAGCGCCCCCGTCATGGCCATGGCGACTTTTTCGCAGGAGAGTATCCCGCCAAAGAGGTTGATGAAAATGGTTTTAACCTGGGCGTCGCCGAAGAGCAGTTCCAGAGCCGTCTCCATGCGTTTCTGGTCCGCTGCCCCGCCCAGATCGAGAAAGTTGCTGGCAGGCAGGCCCGAGAAGTTGAGCAGGTCCATGGTGGCCATCGCCAACCCCGCGCCGTTGACCATCAGTCCTACCCAGCCGGGGAGCCTGACGAAGGAAAGACCGGCATCGCGGGCCATGTTTTCCTCAAGCGTGGCGTGCTCGCGTTGGTAAAACGCTTCGGAGTCGGGATTGAGGTCGGCGAAGTTGTCGTCCATCTCCACCTTGCCGTCCAGGGCCAACAGACGGTTGTCCGGAGTGAGGATCAGGGGATTGATCTCGGCCATGAGCAATCCGTTGTCGAGCATACAGCCGAACAACTTGGTCAACAGCTCGTGGAAGGGCTGGAATTGCTCCTTTTCCAGGCCGAGGTGAAAAAAAGCGGCCCTGATCTGGTGCGGTACAATGCCGCCCGGCAGGGTGACTTTTTGCACCAAAAGGTTGTCCGAGCCCAACTTCTCGATCTCGATGCCCCCCTGGCGGCCCGTGGTAAGCAGAATGCAGCGGTGCTCGCGGGAGACGGTCAGGGAGAGGTAGAATTCCCGTTCGATGTTTTCTCCCGGCTCCACGCGGATGAAGGGGATGGCTTCGCCTTTGATGGAGCGATTGAACAATTTGCGGGCTTTGTCCGGGAATTGCGCGGGGTCGTCGATGCGCAGGATGCCGCCGGCCTTGCCGCGTCCGCCGGACAGGACCTGGGCCTTGAGGAACCATGGCAGGGGGAAGTCGGTTGAGAAACCGTCTTCCTCCCCGGGAAAGACGGCAGTGCCTTGGGGCACGGGAATGAGGGCCTTTTCGAAGAGGAGTTTGCTTTTGTGCTCGTTGAGTAACATGACAGGCTCCTGGTCTTGGCTTATGGGTCGCTGAAACCTTAGTTGGTTTAAGCGGTTGAATCAATGCAAATATATTGACCATGACATGAATTGAGGAGAAAATGCATATTGTGGGTGAAAAAACGCCCGTAATCGGAGGGAGCATGTCGGATCTCAGTGATTTTGCCGATCAGTTGCATACGGATGTGGTGTCGGACATGGCCGAAAGCTTTTTTGGCGGAAGAAAGGAACTGGACGTTGCCCTGGAGGCGTACTCCGGCATGGTCAAGGAGCTTCTGCCCGTGATCGAGCATATGTTTCAGGCGGCCGCGACCCTGCGTCTGCTGCTTTTGGACGATGCCGGAGTCGACGCCTTCTGCGTCGAACTCGGGATTGACCCATCGCGTATTCCGCAGGCCGAGGGAGCTCCGATCCTGGTTCGCGAATCCCTGCCGTTTTCCCTGACCGGCGGGGGCCGGTTCCATGATTGCGTGACCTTTGCCTACCAGGGATTGTACGACGCAATCCGGGAGTATCTCCATGGCCGGCACTACAATGATCCCGACCAGCCGGGCCGTAAGAGGCTGACCATGCATTATCGGCGCCTCAGGGAGATCGCCGAGATCATCAATGAAAAAATCCACAAGGCCAATAACGAGCGGTCCGTGTCTTCGGTGTTGCGCGAAGTGAAGCGGCTTGACCCCGTGCAGATGGAACGGGAGGAGATGCTTGGCGATGTGGTCTATGGTGACGGCTGTGAAAAGGACCCGGACATGTGTTTCGTGCCGATCGATTTCGCCGGGTATCAGTTCCCCGAGGTTGAGGAGTTGCCTTCCCCCAAGGAGGTCCGGCCAGCGGTCAAGCGGTTTTGTTCGCGCTTCTATGCGGAACGGAAGGATGAGGTCCGCGGGGCGATCGACGTGTTCGTCGGGCGATGAGTTCGACCAGGCTATCCGTTGATCCGGGCAAGGATGGTTTTCAGCGTTTCGTCGACCTTGTGTTCCGGGACCTGGCAGGTCCCTACGGCCCTGTGACCGCCGCCGCCAAGGGATAGCATCAGGTCGCCTACGTCCACCGCGCTCGTCCTGTTGAGGATGGAATGCCCCACGGTGATGACCACGTTCTGTTTCTTGAATCCCCAGATGACGCGGACGCTGATGTTGCACTCAGGGAACAGGGTGTAGATCATGAATCTGTTTCCGCAATAGAGTTGCTCTTGGCCGCGCAGGTCCATGAGCACCGCGTCGCCGTGCGCCCGCGCATTGCTCTTGAGCATGGCGATGTAGTCGTCGCGATCTTCGAAATACCTGTCCACACGCTCCCTGACGTCGTCGATTTCCAGAATCTCTTCCGCCGACCGGGTGCGGCAATGCTCAATCATGTCGAGCATGAGTTGGTAATTGCTGATGTGGTAGTTTCGGTACCGTCCCAGCCCGGTTCTCGGGTCCATGATGAAGCCCAGCAGGACCCAGCCGGAAGGTGCGGTAATTTCGTCGATGGTCAGGTCGGCCGAGTCCATCTTGTCGACGGCCTTGACGAATTCGGCATAGGAGGCGGGGAATTTGTCCGGCCCGTAGTATTCGTAAATCACTCGGGCGCAGCTCGGAAGCGGTTTGCTCACACCTTCAAATTCGAATTGGCCCAGTCGGTCCATTTCGCTGGTGTGGTGATCGAACCATAATCCGCATCCCTCGACGTAGGGCACATTGGCGAGGACGTCGTTGCCGGTCACTTCAACACGGCCGTCTTGCAGGTCCTTGGGGTGGGCGAAAAGATAATCGTCAATGATGTTGAGCTGCTTGAGGAGGGCGGCGCAGGCCAAGCCGTCAAAGTCGGATCGAGTGACAAGTCTCATGCCGGGTTCTCCAAGCGTCACGGGAAGTTGGCGGCCAATTCATATTTCCTGCCAAGAATGTCGCATTATTAGTCGGACCGGAAATATTTGTCAAAAGGATCGCGGCGCGAATCAGGCGTTCCGCAGAGCCTGGGCGCGGAGCATACGCAGCTTCTCGCCTGATGCGGCCCCGTGATTCATGTCTTCGGGGGAGAGCCGGACGGTCAGGATGGTTGCCAGCTCCCTGGCTGCGCGGCTTCCGTAATCTTCACCGTGGTCAGCCAGAACCAGTTTGAAGACGGGGGAGAGCCCGCAGGAAAGATGCAGATCCATGAGGAGGTCCACTCGGGTCGCCGGTCGCAGTTGCCCGTATCGGGCCGCGATCATGTGCCATCGGGCCGCCTTGACGCCCGCCGTTTTGTATTCGTTGGACATTCGCAGCCGCAGGGCGGTTGCTTCGGCCAGGGGGACGCCCGCGAGGTCGTGTCCGTAGTGGCGGGGCAGCCGTTCCGGGGGCGTCAGGGTCTTGCCCAGGTCGTGGCACAGTCCCATCCAGACGGCGATGGGGTCGCCTGCCAGGTCGTCCATGACGCGGCAGATGTGGGTCAGCACATCGCAGTCGTGATAGGGGGCAGGGCCCGCCGGGATGGAACGCGCCGTCTCAAATTCCGGGAACCACGGCAGCAGACAGTCCGCCTCGGCCAGAAGGCGCAGGAAATTGCCCGGCCTGGGGCTTTCGAGCACCTTATGCAGTTCGGGAGCGATACGGTCCGCCGGGATGCCGCGGAGCAGCCCTTCGCGGTTCGCTTCGCGCATGGCCCCTATGAGATCGGGATGCGGGGTGAATTCCGGCAGTTGGGCGGCGAACCGTGCTGCGCGGAAGACGCGCAGGGGGTCTTCCTTCATGGAGTGATCGGAGGCCGGGCGGAGAATGCGCCGCTTGAGGTCGTCGAACCCCTGTGGATGGAAGATGAGTTCCCCTTCCTCGGAGAGCAGTTGCGCATTGACAGTCAAGTCTCGGGCTTTTAATTCTTCTTTTAGGGAATTCGCCCTCGGGAAGGAAAACTCGATGCCGTTTATCAGGAAAATCGGGAAGGTCCGGCCCACTTCTCGGGCTTCGGGAAAGGCCCGGCGGAATTCCTCGCGGGAGGAATCCATAACCAGATAATCCCTGTCGTGCAAAGGCCTGCCGAGCAGGAGGTCGCGGACCGCGCCGCCAGCCAAGTATAATTTCATTGCCCATGTCTAGCACAAGGTAACTCATGCTTCCACAAGGAATTTTTCTCATGAAGCCGGAGGACGGCGTCACTGCGTCTTCGCATCCGCTCTGGCAGGCCGACCTGCGGGCCTTTGCGCCCTGGACGTCGGTGGGCCCCGGATCGGACGGCGCTCCGGCCGGGTGGCTGAAAGGATGCGGAGGGGCGGAAGAGACTCTGGTCGTAGCCGGGTCCTGCTCCAGCACCATGGAGCTGGCGGCCCGAATGGCGGCTGACGGAATGCTCGGCTCCTGGGGCGCGGTCGTCTGCGCGCGCCAGACCATGGGGCGCGGTCAGTTGCGGCGTCCGTGGGCGTCGCTCCCGGGCAATATGCACGCCTCCATCGTGCTGCCGCCGTCACCTTCGAAGGGAATGTGGGCGAAGGCCATGTCCGACCTCCTTCCTCTTGTTGTCGGTCATGTGGTCAGCGAGGTTCTGGCGGGTCTTGGAGCGGATGTCCTGGTCAAGTGGCCAAACGACATTCTCCAGGGAGGGCGGAAGGTTGGCGGCATGTTGATCGAGGAGCGAAACGGCGTGTCCATCGTCGGTGTGGGCCTGAATCTCGCCGATAGTCCGGGCGACGCAAAAATGCGCGAAGATCGTTCCGTTCCGGCCGCAAAAGTACGGTTGCCGTTCTTTACCGGCGGTCCGATATCCCTCCTCAGTCAACTTGTAAACCATGGGAAAAGCGTGTATGCAGCAATACTCGACGAGATTCCACCCCCTCGATTCATCTCCATGTTCGAGAGCAAACTCGCCTGGTTCGGACGAACTATCTTGGTCAGGGAAGGAGACGAGAGCTCCTATGAGGCTGTTTTGGCAGGCCTTTCCTTGAATGGTGGACTTGTTTTGCGTCGTAACGGGGAAGAAACGGTGCTGTATTCGGGATCGATTTTTCCTCTCTAGTCCCGCATGGGGCGGGACGGGCCAACAGGGTTTTATATCAGTCATTTCTGTCTAGGAGACCAGTGAGATTCATGCAGCCGAAGTCCTTTGAACAGGTACTCGAAGAGGTCAAGGGGAAGCGGATACTGGTGGCCAACCGGGGCATCCCGGCCAGGCGCATCTGCCGTTCCATAACCGAAATGTTCAACGCCAAGGCGATAATGACCGCCACCGACGTTGATAAAACCTCTCCGGCATCTTCCGGGGCCAACGAACTCCTGATGCTCGGCTCCGATCCCCGTGCGTATCTTGACCAGGACAGGATTATTCGTGAGGCCAAGGCGAACAACGTGGTCGCCATTCACCCCGGTTGGGGTTTTTGTTCCGAGGATGATTCCTTCCCGGCCCGTTGCGCAAAGGAAGGAATCATATTCATCGGTCCGGAACAGGAGCCGATGCGCATCCTCGGCAACAAGGTGGCCGTGCGCAAACTGGCCATCGAGCAGGGCGTGCCCGTCGTGCCCGGCTCCGAAGGCGCCGTTTCCATCCCCGAAGCGCGGCAGATCGCCCAGGAGATCGGCTTCCCTGTGATGCTCAAGGCTGAGGGCGGCGGCGGAGGCCGTGGAATCTATGAGGTTTATCAGGAAGAGGATCTCGAAAACGCCTTTTCCAAGGCTTCGGCCCTGGCCCAGGCCTCCTTCGGCAACCCGCGTCTTTACGTTGAAAAGCTGCTGACCTCGGTGCGCCACATCGAAATTCAAGTCATCGCCGACCAATACGGCAACGTCTTCTGCATGGACGAGCGCGACTGTACTGTGCAGCGCAATCACCAGAAGCTTATCGAGATCACTCCGTCTCCCTGGCCCACGTTCACTCCCGAGTTGCGGGCGCAACTCAAGGAGTACGCACGCAGGCTCGTCTCGGCTGTGGGGTACTACTCCTTGGCCACCGTCGAGTTCCTGGTGGACAGCGAAGGCGTGCCGTACCTCATTGAGGTCAACACCCGGCTTCAGGTGGAGCACGGCATCACCGAATGCCGCTACGGCATCGACCTGGTCGAGGAGCAGATCGCCATCGCCTTCGGCGCCAAGTTGCGTCTGAGCGAGGAAAATACCAAGCCGTTCCAATGGGCCATGCAGTGCCGCATCAACTGTGAGGACCCGCAGAAACATTTTGAGCCGAACTCCGGGCGCATTACCCGCTACGTGTCCCCCGGCGGCCAGGGCATCCGCATCGACTCCTGCGTGGGCGACGGCTATCGCTTCCCGTCCAACTACGATTCGGCGGCCTCCCTGCTCATCGCCTACGGCAACACCTGGAAGAAGGTCGTGGCCCTCATGAACCGCGCCTTGCGCGAGTACATGATCGGCGGCGTCAAGACGACCATTCCTTTCCACCGCAAGATCGTCGATCACAAGAAGTTCATTGAAGCCGATTACGATACCAATTTCGTCCGCCAGAATTATGCCGAACTGATGGATTACTCCGACCGTGAGCCGGATTCCCTGCGTTTGACGAAGCTGGTGGCCGAAATCTCCGCCCTGGGCCACAACAAGTATGTCCAGCTCGGCGAGTACCGTGGTCGCGACGACAGGCGGGTGGGGCGCTTCCATCTGGCCGAACCGCCTGAAGTATCCTCCTGGTTCGAGCCGCGTTTTTCGCGCAAGATGGATCGCGACGCCATTCTGGATACCCTGCGTACCGATCGCGAGGCCGGGATCATCCACATGACGGACACCACGACCCGCGACATTACCCAGTCCAACAGCGGCAACAGGTTCCGTCTGGCCGAGGATCGCATCATCGGACCGTCTCTCGACCAGTGCGGCTTCTTCTCCCTGGAGAACGGCGGCGGCGCGCATTTCCATGTGGCCATGCTCGCCAACATGACCTATCCGTTCACGGAAGCGGCCGAGTGGAACAAGTTCGCGCCCAATACCCTTAAACAAATTCTCATTCGGTCCACCAACATCCTGGGCTACAAGCCGCAGCCCAAGAATGTCATGCGTCTGACCGGCGAGATGATCAACGAGCATTACGAGATCATCCGCTGCTTCGACTTCCTTAACCATGTCGACAACATGCGGCCCTTCGCCGAAGTCGCCATGGCCTCGAAGCGCAACATCTTCGAGCCCGCCATCTCCCTGTCCTGGGCCAAGGGTTTCGACGTGGAACGCTACATGACCGTGACCGACGAGATCATTCGTATGTGCTCCGAGGCCGCCGGCGTCACCCGGAAGCAGGCGGAGAAGATGATTATTCTCGGTCTGAAGGACATGGGCGGCGTCTGCCCGCCCCGGTTCATGCGCGAGCTCATTACCTCTATCACCAAGAAATACCCCGAACTGGTCATCCACAGCCACCGGCATTACACCGACGGCCTGTTCGTCCCGACCATGGGCGCGGCCGCCAAGGCCGGAGCGCATATCGTGGATGTCGCCATCGGCGCGAGCGTCCGCTGGTACGGCCAGGGCGAAGTCCTGTCCACGGCTGCGTACATCGAGGATGAGATGGGCCTGAAGACCCACCTCGACAAGGACATGATCCGGGCCACCAATTTCCGCCTTAAGCAGATCATGCCGTACTACGACCGCTACACCGCGCCGTACTTCCAGGGTATCGACCACGATGTGGTCCGCCATGGAATGCCCGGCGGCGCGACTTCCTCTTCTCAGGAGGGGGCGCTCAAGCAGGGCTACATCAAGCTCTTGCCCTACATGCTCAAGTTCCTGGAAGGGACACGGAAGGTGGTCCGTTACCATGACGTCACGCCTGGCTCCCAGATTACCTGGAATACCGCGTTCCTTGCCGTGACCGGCGCGTTCAAGCGCGGCGGCGAACGGGAAGTGCGGCGGTTGCTGAATATCCTGGATATCGTCACCCTGTGCGGCGAGTCCGAGTTGACCGATCTCGAACGCGAAGCGCGCCTCGACCTGTATCGTGACTCCAACGACGCTTTCCGCAACCTGCTGCTCGGCAAGTTCGGCAAGCTGCCGCTGGGCTTCCCGGCCGATTGGGTCTATCAGTCCGCTTTCGGTTCCGGCTGGGAAACGGCGGTCAAGGAGCGCACCGAGGCTTCGCCGCTGACCACTCTTCAGGATGTGGATCTCGCGGCCGAAAAGAAGGCGTTGCGGTCGAGACTGCATCGTCAGCCTACCGAGGAAGAGTTCATCATGTACCTCAACCATCCGGGCGACGCCATCAAGACCATCGACTTCTGCGAGAAGTTCGGCAACGTCAACAACCTGCCCGTGGACATCTGGTTCGAGGGGCTGGAGAAGGGCGAAGTCCTGGAGTTCCAGGGCAATTGCAAGAAGCCGCACATCATGCGCATCCTGGACATCTCCGAGCCGGACGAAAACGGCATGACCGTGGTGCGTTACGTGCTCGACTCCGAGATCATGAGCCATCAGGTCAAGGTCGCCGAAGCTGAAGTCGGGGCCAAGGACGCCATCGAGATGGCTGATCCGTCCAACGTCCTCCAGGTGGGGTCGCCCAGCAACGGCGATCTGTGGGTTACTCATGTTCGCCCCGGCGATCGCGTCAAGGCAGGCGAGGAGCTGCTCAACATCTCCATCATGAAGCAGGAGAAGGCGGTGCTGGCTCCGGTAGCCGGCATGGTCCGCCGGGTCATCAAGTCCGCCAACTACACAGAGGACAAGAAGATGGTCCCGGTCGTGGAAGGGGAGCTGCTCGTGGAGCTCGGACCCGAGGCGGGTACTTGTCCCACCTGCAAGGTCGACGTTCCCATGGAGGATTACAACTTCTGTCCTAATTGCGGTCAGAAATTGTAAAAAAATAATCAGACCCCTGAAATTGGTCTGAAATGTCCATTCGCCATGCGGCGGAAAGGGCGACTGATGAATATAAGGGCCGACGCGCCGCAATGGCGTGTTGGCCTTTGTTTTTCGGGGAAAGTATAATTCCCCGGCAATTCGTTTGTGACAAATTTACGACGCTTTTAGTTGGTATTTTGGTACATTGGTCGGACCAATTGTTTCGTTGACGAAGCCGATTATAACCCGTAAGCGGGAATTCGAAACTCAGGTTTTGATTGTTCTTTTTTGATGATTCAAAAATGAGAGCGCCGTGAACTTGGGGGATGGAACAGGTTGAGATTCCGTCCGATCCGCACGGTAATACCAGGAGGAAGAGATGGCCAAAGCCAAGAATGACGCAACAGAAAACGCACCGGCGGCCAAAATTAAAAAGGTCGATGCCAAAGTGGAGAGCCTCAAGCAGAAGCTCGTTCTTAATGGTGCCGAGATCAAGAAGATCGGCGAAGACGCCGAACTGCTGGTCGGCGGCAAGAACTACAACACGGCCATCATCAGCCAGGTGCCCGGCATTCGGGCTCCGGAATTCCGGGCCATCTCCTCGAACGCCTTCCATATCCTTCTGGACGAAACCAAGGTCAACGCCGCGGTCGTCCGGTCGACGGTGGACAAGGAATACAACAAGATCGATTGGAATTCCGACGCGGTTAACGAGGATTCCGACTATCTTCAGCAGTTCGTCCGCCTGGTAGGCAAGAAGATTCGCGAGGAATCCAAGAAGCAGTCCGGCACTCCCATCCGTCTGCGTACCTTCATCAACAACGTTGTCGAAGGCTTCGCCACTTCTCCCGAGGGTATCGACCAATTGCGTATGCGCTCGGTCCTCGTGCAGTCGGCCATCCTGTCTGTTGAGATGCCCGAAGAGATCGGCAAGGAAGTCAAGGCCGCCTACCAGTCCATCTGCAAGGAAGCCGGTCTGGACGATGTTCCCGTGGCCGTGCGCTCCTCGGCGGCGGGCGAGGACAGCCGCAAGAAGGCGTTCGCCGGACTTCAGGATACATACCTTAATATAGTGGGCGCGGAAGAGTGCCTCGAGGCGTACCATTGGGATTGCGCTTCGGCCTATAACCTGCGCTCCATGACCTATCGCCGCGAAGCCATTCTCGACGCCATCACCAAGGCCGAGAAGACCGGCGACGATTCCATCGCCGAAAACGCCAAGAAGGAGTGGGCCATTGAGCACACCTCCTTGTCCGTGTGCATCATGCGGATGATTAACCCGGTGATTTCCGGAACGGCATTCAGCGCGGATACGGCCACCGGCTGCCGGGGTACGGACCGCAACGACCTGGTTTCCATCGACGCCAGCTACGGCCTTGGCGAGGCGGTGGTCGGCGGGATGGTCACCCCCGACAAGTTTTACGTCTTCCAGCGCGAGGGCGGCCGCGAAGTGGTCATCCGGTACATGGGCTGCAAGGAGCGGAAAATCGTCTACAAGGAAGACGGCAGCGGCACCCATGTGGTCAAGGTTCCCGACAACGAGGTCTTCCGCTGGGCGTTGTCCATCGCTCAGGCCGAGACCGTGGCCGAGGGAGTGCGCAACATTTCCAGGGCTTACGGCGGCATGATCATGGACACCGAGTTCTGCATCGACAAGACCGATCGCCTCTGGTTCGTTCAGGCCCGGCCCGAGACTCGTTGGAACGAGGATTTCGAGCAGCATCCCAACACCATTTTTATGCGCCGTCTCGAAGTGGACAAGAAGGCCGTCGATTCGGCCGAGGTCATTCTCGAAGGCAACGGTGCATCCCGCGGTGCCGGACAGGGTACGGTCAAGTACCTCCGTTCCGCCCTGGAACTGAACAAGATCAACAAGGGCGACATCCTGGCCGCCGACCGTACCGACCCGGACATGGTCCCCGGTATGCGTATCGCTTCCGCCATTCTGGCCGACGTGGGCGGCGACACCAGCCATGCGGCAATCACCTCCCGCGAGCTGGGCATTCCGGCCATTATCGGCATCCAGCGTCTTGAGGCTCTGCGCTCTCTGGAAGGGCAGCAGGTCACCGTTGACGGTTCTCGCGGCAAGGTCTACCGGGGCGAACTGCCTTTGGTCGAAGTCGGCGGCGAGATCAACGTGGGCGAACTGCCCGCCACCAAGACCAAGGTCGGTCTGATTTTGGCCGATGTGGGCCAGGCCCTGTTCCTGTCCCGCCTGCGCCGGGTGCCCGATTTCGAAATCGGTCTGCTGCGCGCCGAGTTCATGCTCGGCAATATCGGCGTCCATCCCATGGCTCTCGAAGCCTACGACAAGGACACCCTGAACGACCTGGTGGAAGAGAAGCTTCAGGAGATGGACCACCATCTGACCAAAGTCATGAAGGAGCAGCTCGATTCCGGTCTGATTACCATGCCGCTTAAGCTGCGCGAGTATGTCGGCCTGATTACCGGCTTGACCCGTCAGATGGAGGCCCTGGCCGAGCAGGAGGGCGCCCGGAGCACTGACGAGGTGCTCGCCATGCACCGCCGTCTCCGCGAAATGGATCACAAGCTCGACGAGCATATCTCCCACGCCACCGAGCGGCTGGATGTCCTCAAGACTTCCATCGACCCCGAGGCCCACGTGGCCGTCGTTCTCGGCTATCACGACATGCTTGAACCCACTCCGACGGTTCGCACCGAAGCGTGGAAAATCCGGCAGCAGCACGAGAAGACCGTGGCCGAATACGTGGTTCGTCTCAAGGACGACCCGGATTTCATGGCCTACATCGACAAGATCATCCGTCTGCGCGAGGAAGTGGCCCTCAAGATGGGGTTGAAGTCCGAGATGGACGAGGTGGCGACCCTGCCTGACCGCATCCGCAGGCTGTTGGAATCTCGCGGATACACCACCGGCAAGGAAAACTACATTCAGACCCTGGCTCAGGGCTTGGCCTTGTTCGCCATGGCCTTCTACGGCAGCAACATCGTCTACCGGACCACCGACTTCAAGTCCAACGAGTATCGCAACCTGCTCGGCGGCTTATTGTTCGAAGCGCATGAAGACAACCCCATGATTGGCTACCGGGGCGTTTCCCGGAACATCCACGATTGGGAGCTTGAAGCCTTCAAGCTGGCGCGCGGCATCTACGGCGGCACCAACCTGTCCATCATGTTCCCCTTCGTCCGCACCCTGGAAGAGGCACGCTCCATGAAGCGTTACCTCAAGCAGGTTCACAACCTGGAATCCGGCAAGGACGGCCTGAAGGTCATCCTCATGGCCGAGATTCCGAGCAACGCGGTGCTGTGCAAGGAATTCCTCAAGGAAGTGGACGGATTCTCCATCGGTTCCAACGACATGACCCAGATGGTTCTGGCCACGGACCGCGACAACGCCAGCCTCCAGCACATCTATGATGAAGAAGACCCGGCCGTGATCTGGGCCATTCTGTCCGCCATCTTTGCGGGACAGAAGGTCTGCAAGAAGGTCGGTTTCTGCGGCCAGGGCGTATCCAACAGCGTCATCCTGCGCGGTCTCGTGACCATCGCGGGCATCGTTTCCGCTTCGGTCGTGCCCGACACCTACCATCAGACCAAGCATGACATTGCGGCGGTCGAGGCCGAGAACATCAAGACTCGCGATCTGGGCACTTGGCTCAAGAAGCAGCACATGGTCAAACTGCAACACCTCCTTGAGGAGAACAGCTACGGCCATATCCTCAAGAAATACAAATCTCCCGAGGACTTCATGGAATGGTACGAAGGCGAGCTCGACAGGTTCAGCGAGCAGCTTCGCGATCACATGGAGACTCCGAAGGAAGAGTTCTATCGGCAGGAAATGGAGCAGTTCCGTTCCACCTTCCACAAGCCGGTCATCTACGCCAGCTGGGATTGGAGCAACACTGTTGAGGACGCTTTGCATCATGCCGGTTTCGCCTCCTTCGAAGAGCAGGAAGCCGCCCTTGAGATGCAGCGCAAGAAGCAGTGGTAGCAACTGCTGGAATCGCAATAAAAAAGGTCCCGACCGCAATGGTCGGGGCCTTTCTTTTTTTACTCCCCACTTATGTGGCAAAGCTCAGCGGAACGAAAAAGTCTGCGTCGAAGGCGCTTACAGGGATGCAAGGGTGCGAGCCCTTGCCCGCCGGAGGCGAAATCACCCGACTATTGCCGCGAAGCGGCTTTCAATCCCTGATTTTCCTCTTCAGGGAATTAAAGGGGAGTTCCCTTTTGTTTGGGAATGGTTGGTCAGGCTATTTTATCGGTGATGGTTCCGATGCCGGTATCGGCCGCTGCCGCGTGCACGGCCTGTTGGATATCAATATCCGTTCCCGTTGAGCTGAAGTCCGGGCCGGTTCCGAGATAGTCTTCGGTGCGGGAGGCGACCTCCAGGCCCGCAACGGCCTGTTCGCGGTTGTGAGTGGCCTCGGATGCATCCATGCCAGATGCTATTTCGTCGTGGTAATCCCGGATGGACTCCGGGCCTTGGCTCTGATTGTCCCAGGCGGCGCTCTGCACCGTTTCCGTGGAAATACTGATATCCGACATGAGGCCTCCGAAGTTAGGCTTTATCCTTTATTTATGCCCAAGGCCTGATGTGTTGGCAAGTTCATGAAAAAGCAACGCCCAAACCGCCTCCGGCCGGTTGGCCGGGAGGCGAGATTTCGGCGGTGCGGAAGCCCGGCTAGGACATTCGGTCCAGAAACCCCTGTCCGAGGTCCTTCAGCGACTTGGTCAACTTGATCAATTCATCGTCCGGAATCTTGCGGATGGTCTTTCCGTCGGAGTCGACCACTTCCACCTGGATTGTATCGTTGTTTTCCAGGACGTTGAACTTGAGTTTGACGTTGTTCGCCTTCAAATGTCCCTCGGCCTCGGCGATCAGGGCATCCAGTTCCTCTCGGGTCGGGTTTCCCGACTGCCTGTCTCCCTGGGCATTAGCTTGTGCCGCGACCGTGTCGTTGCGCGGAATCGAGCTGTCCGGAACATCCGGCTTTTGCACGGCCCGCCCCGGAACGACGCTCTCCGAGCGCGAATCCTGCTTCATGTCGATATTCATGACGGGGATATTCATGGTCTCCCTCCCTGGTGTTGCACGAATCATCCCAACCTGAGTTGCCTCTTACGTTCGATATCGGCGTATTAATCGGAATCTTTAGAGCGTCGTCCGACCCATTTTGCATTTAACTTGCGCGGCGATAATAGTGTTAGTTATTGACGCTAAGTAGATAATCAAATATGATCTCACTGTTTTTTAATCGGCTTATAACATGTTGTTTTGCCTTCGCCTTTCTAGGCCTGCTCAGCAACGGGACGTATCCGGTTTTATAAAAAAACTTCAGAGGGGCAATGCCGTTTTTCCTGAAGCACCACTTCGATCCGGACTGGGATCCGGCCAAGTTGAAGCCGGAGGAGCAGGCGGACGGAAGCGTGGATCATCACGAGCGTCAGTTCGTCAAGAACGTGTCCGCCGGGGATCTTGTCGCCGAATGGCTTCCTGTGGAGGAGGCCGGGGGTGATCTGGACGAACGCTTTGTGTTCGAAGAAAAAGCGTTTCCGGCGGGCAAGGGCACGGGTATACGGCGAGAGTTTCCGGACAAGCTTTTCGCGGCCGTGGACGGATATGTCTGCTACAAGGAAGGCCGGATTCTTGTCCGCAATCCGCTGACGGTTCATTCCGACATCGACTACCATACAGGAAATGTCGATTTCGTTGGCGGCGTGGTGGTCGAAGGGTCGGTCCGGACAGGGTTTTCCATTGAGGCGGCTGACGATGTACGGGTTAATGACCAGATCGAGGGCGCAACCGTCACGGCTCGTGGAAATCTGGTCTGCCGGGGCGGAGTCAAGGGCGGCAAGGAGGCTCTGCTCAGGGCTTCCAGGGATATGCGGCTCGCGTTTTGCGAGTATGCCACGTTGCTTGCCGGCGGCGACATATTCGTCAAGGGAGCGCTGATGCACAGCGACGCCTACGCGGGAAAACGCCTGGCGGTGGGCGGGCGGCTCACCGGCGGGAACATTTGCGCCTACAGCTATATCTATGTGGGCGGACAGCTCGGCGGCGGCATGGATACGGACACATCTCTGATTTTGGGTTATCAGCCCGGGCTGCTGTACGCCGACCAGCGCTATAATCAACGAATCAAGGTCCTGCATGAGGACATCGCTTTTTTTGAGAAGGCTCTGAACAGGGGTGATGAATTTCGGGCCGAGTACGGTCCTCGTTTGGAGTCGGCGCGCAACGAGCTGGAATTGCTCAAGGATATGAAGGTGGAGCTGTGGAACGGAATCTACGCCACCGAACGGCTGGATGATTGCCGGGTCCTGGCGCCAGGCGTTGTCAGGCCGGGCGTGGAGATATGCATCGGCTCGGCTTATTACAGAGTGGATGATTTTCTGGAAGACGTTTTTTTCTACTACGACAACGGCGAAGTGAAGATAGGCGCTTCAGCCGGGAAAATGAAGAAATAGCATATGGATATCGCAACTCTTATCGGTCTGGCCGGAGCCTTTGGTCTTGTCTTCACGACAATTTTCATGGGTGGCAACGCGGCGGGATTCCTCGATGTTCCCTCTATCGTTGTCGTTATTGGCGGTACTTTCGCCGTCACCTTTGTCATGTTCCCCATGGGTGTGGTCATCAATGCCTTCAAGGTCGGCATGAAGACGTTGATGTTCAAGTCCTCGGACCCGCAAGACATCATCAAGCTGATTACGTCCCTATCCGACAAGGCCCGCAAGGAGAGCTTGGTTTCTCTGGAAAAGGTCAATATCGACGATGCATTCCTCAAGAAAGGGGTGATGCTTGTCGTGGACGGTTCCAGCGAGGGGCTTGTCCGTTCCGTCATGGAAATCGAGCTTGAATTCATGAAGCAGCGGCATAGGCAGGGACAGGCCGTTTTCAAGGGTATGGGGACCATGGCCCCGGCTTTTGGCATGATCGGCACTCTCATCGGTTTGGTAAACATGCTCTCTAATCTGTCGGACCCGTCATCCATCGGTCCGGCCATGGCCGTGGCCCTGCTGACCACCTTTTACGGGGCCATCATGGCAAACTGTGTTTTCCTGCCCATGGCCACCAAGCTTGAGGAACGGTCCGCCGAGGACGTCCTTTTCATGCAGATCATGATTGAGGGCGTTTCTTCCCTGCAGCGCGGCGACCATCCTTCGGTGGTCAAGGAGAAGCTGCAGGCGTTCCTTTCCCCGGCGCTGCGCGAGAACGCTTAGTTTTCCGCATTCGGAGAAGTTATGGCCAAGGTCGAGGAAGTTATACGCAGAAGGCCGCCCGAAGATCCTCCGGGCGACGAGGGGTTGCCGCCGTGGATGGCTACTTTCGCCGACATGGTCACGCTGCTTCTCTGTTTTTTCGTTTTGCTTCTTTCCTTTGCCCAGCAGAGCGAGGAGAAGTTCCGCGACGCCTTGGGGTCGCTCAAGGGCGCTTTCGGGGTCAAGGAAGTGCGCGCAATTTCCGAAGAAATGGCACAGTTCAATTCCAGTTCGACGGCTACCAAGGAGATGGCCGCTTCCATCTCCCGCGATGAGCGGTTGTTGTTGTCCGTAGTCATGCGTATCAAGTCCATGCTCGAGGAGATGGACGTGATACTCAAGGAGGGTGCCGGTGTAAGCGCCGACCGCGATGGCGTGGTTTTCCGCGCCAGTTCGGCGTCCTTGTTCGAGCCCAATACGGCCATGCTCAAGCCGCGCGCCTTTGAGATTCTTGATTCGGTTGTCAAAGTTCTCAAGGATTACAAGCTGAATATCGTGGTCAGGGGCCATACCGACGACAGGCCCATACATACGCCGAAATATCCGTCCAACTGGGAGCTGTCCGCCGCGCGGGCGGCCGTGGCTTTGGACTATCTTATCAACACGGGCGGCATTGAGATCAACCGGGCCAAGGCCGTGGGATACGCCGACACCAGACCCGAAGTGCCCAATGATTCCATGGAAAATCGGCTGACGAACCAGCGGGTTGAATTTTATTTGCATATGCCCCAACGGGATGCCTGGTAGGAAGATGGCAGAACAGGAAGCATTGGAACAGCAGGGCGGGGGACCCAAGTCCGATCCGCCCAAGCCCGACGAGGGGATTCCGCCGTGGATGGCTACCTTTGCGGACATGGTCACGCTGCTTTTGTGTTTTTTTGTCCTGCTATTGTCGTTCACCAATCAGGACGTCACCAACTTCCGCAAGCTCATGGGGTCCATTCAGGAGGCCCTGGGGGTGCAGTACGAGGATAGCGCCGCGCTTTCGACTCCTTACGCCGACACGACTTTTCAGGAGCGGCAGAGCGTCCGCGACAACCGGCAGATCGTCGAACTCGGAGTCCTGCTCAAGAAGGCCATAATGGCTCGGGATTTGACGCACATGGCCAAAGTCAGCACCGACAAGTCCGGGGTAATGCTTCGGTTGAACAGCCAGGTGGTGTTCGCCAAGGGCTCCATTGAGTTGACCTCCGAGGCCAGACAGGCTTTGCAGATGATAATCGATTCAATGCAAAAGACGGATTTCAATGTCGTGATCCGTGGTCATACCGATGGCGAGACGCCCGAATCGGATTTGTACAATTCCAATTGGGACCTGTCCGCCGCACGCGCTGCCCGTTGCCTGCGTTATATTCTTGAGCATTCCGACATCCCGGCCACCCGCATGAAGGCTGTTGGCTACGCAGGCTCCAAACCGCTTCTGCCCAGCACATCCGAGGAGAATCGGAATGCGAATCGACGTGTCGAATTTTTCTATCTTCCCCCTGGACGAACCAAGTGGTAACCACCCGAAGATATACCTGAGCGTGAGGCCCCGTCGAAGCAGACGAGGCCTTTTTTTTAGGGACTATTCGCTTAGTTCCCTGAAGATGAAAGGCAGGTTTTGAAAGCCGCCTTGCGGCAATAGTCGGGTGATTTCGCCTCCGGCGGGCAAGGGCTCGCACCCTTGCATCCCCTGTATGCGCCTTCGGCGCGTTTTTTCTCCCACTCTGCTGCGTCTTGTAGAAAACGCGGGTAGTTAAATATTGACGTCGAAGTTCTGGATTGACCTTGTTTCCGTCATCAGCTTTTGGTTTGGAACCTCAGGGGCGCCTGTTTATAATTTGATTAGCTCCCGGTTATTGTGTACTGCCCATATCTCCGGGAACAGAGTTTGAAATTAAACCTCATTTGGAGAAACATGGAAAATTTACCGAATTGTCCGCAGTGTCAGTGCGAGTACGTGTACTCTGATGGTACCGTTCTCATTTGCCCCGAATGCGGCTTTGAGTTCCAGGCCGAAGACGCAACGGAAAAGGTCTACAAGGACGCCAACGGCAATGTGCTCGTTGATGGAGATACCGTCATCGTCATTCAGGATCTCAAGGTCAAAGGGGCCGCCTCGGATATCAAGAAGGGAACCAAGGTCAAAAACATTCGATTGATAGAGCCCGAAGACGGCGTGCACGACATTTCCTGCAAGATTCCTGGCTTCGGCTCAATGTTCCTCAAAACCTCGGTCGTGAAAAAAGGCTGATTGCAACTGCGTCAATCCGCCGAAAGAAAGCAAAAAGGCCACACCTGATCGGTGTGGCCTTTTTGCTTGTCTAAATGGTGGAGGCGGGGAGAGTCGGTTAAAAAGCGCAAAAATTATAGGTTCATAGCGATTTTTTGTACCCGCTTTTGTACTAACTTTGTACTAAAAAAATGATTTGTCAATCAGGTTCTCAAATAGAGCTTCGTTTGGGTTGTCTCGGTCGGTCTGGATGACTATAAATTTGATATTGCAATCAAGCCTTTTGCTCTGATTGGCAAGAGATTCAGAACGGCGCACAAAAAGCCAGAATAGGGCTTTGGAACCATCCTAACCCGATACCGCCGGGGAATACCGGAAAAACGGCAAGAGCCTCTCAGAATCAAGAACAACGCTCCAAGCAGATTCAGGACTGTACCACGGCAACAGGAGTTCCCATGTCTTTCACAGAAAAGAATGTTGGTACTTCAACTGTAAGAATTGCACTGTAGTATTTTCAAGCAGAAATGATGCAATAAATGATGGGTTCAAGCCTTGTGGTATTTGTCGACCGTAGTAACTACCCAGTCATCCTCTTGACTTTGCCAGAAGAAGTCTTATTTGCTTTATGGTTTTATTATATTATTAACAGTTTTATTAATTATGCAAATTTAAGCTTGAGACAAAGATTCTGTTGCTATTAAAGGCTTTCTGGGCTTTTCTCCCGCTAATGATAGAATTGTTTCTTCTTTCTTCTTTTACTTTATACTAGTTATATATTGGAGTTATTATAGTGTCTGTTGATGATATTAAATTGAATAGTTTTGATGAAATAAAATCTATTTGGATTAGAAAGTATATTTGTGAAGATTCTGATAAATATTTTGTTGATAATTTTATTCAAAGTATTTGTTCTCAAATAGATTTCTCAAATATAAAGCCTCAAACAAGAATAAATTTAGCATTGGAACAATTATTACTAAATTTCATTTATTGTTATTCTAAATCTAATGAAGGAATAATTATCCCATTTGCATCTAATTATTGGGTCAAATCTAATGCTTATAATCCTCTCGGTTTTAGTAAGGATATAATTCAAATTGTAAACAAGTTGGCAGATTCTGGCTTTTTTCAGATTCGTAAAGGCCATAATAATTTTTTCTCAGAATATGATGTTAAGAAAGGGAAATGCACAATCATAACTCTAACCGAAAATTTCAAGTTAGAATATTTGAATTCTCTTATTGGAAGGGTTCAACTAAGACCTGAAATTGATCCAATCTATGTGCATGAAAAAATAGTTGAGAAGAAGAAAACCGGAAAAATGAAAAAAGATGGAGAAAGAAGAGAAAGAAAGTCAAAGTCAGTGAAGGCAATAAAGTATTATGAAATAAAACCAAAGGTGAGTCATACTGGATTAGGACTTTCTTATCGTATCAACATTGAGAAGGAAGAGAAATTCATAAGAGAATACAATCAACTCTTGTCTCAATTTGAGTTTACAATGGATAAGATGCCTGATTTCAAAAAAGCCGCATATGAACAGTGTGCCTTTGACAATGCTGACACCTTTGCCTTTGGTCAAGTTAGGAGGGTTTTCAATAAAATTGACAATACTAACTTTACCCACGGAGGCAGGTTTTATGGACATTTTACCCAGTGCTTGTACAACCGAAGGCTTGGGGCCGATGGCAACCCTTTGAAACTTCGTGAATACATTCTAATTGATGGCAAAAAAACAGTTGAGCTGGATTACAACTGCCTACATGCCAATATGCTATATGCCCGTTCTAACAATAAGCCCTTTGAGGGTGATGCATATACAATCAAAGGCTATGAACATTGGCGAAATGAATGCAAAGTGGCAATGCTCATAGTGTTCAATTCAGAAGATAATGATGAAGCCCAAAAAGCCTTTAGGGATAAAATTTATGATAGTAAAGGTTTTTTGAAAAATCTAACAACTGAAGAAATTGGTACAATTTTCGATGGGCTGAAGGAACTACACTCACCAATAGCGAATTGGTTCTTTTCTGGAGTCGGCACAAGACTACAAAACATTGATAGCTGCATTGCATCGAATATCCTTAAATTTTTCACGAAGGAAGGAAAGCCCTGTCTCCCCATTCACGATAGTTTCATTGTCTGGGAAGAAGATGAGGAACTATTACGGCAAAAAATGCTTGAAGAGTATCAGCGTGTGCTCAAAACAAATAACACCATTGGAATTGGTTAGCTTGAACTGGACAGAATTCCTGCGAGTCGCTCAAAGTAAGCCTATTCTCTTGTCCAATCCGTTTATGCTTGAGAATTCCTAAAGAGCATAGATCAAAAACGTATTACAAAACGTATTACGATTTTGAGTTTTTTGTGTCTGATTTACTTGATACCATATCTAATTCAAGCGTAACCCGACTGAATATTAACAATAAATATCAATTAGTTGCAGCATGTTAAAGAGCTTTGGGAATTATGACCTTTAAATGGTTGAAATGACCTTATTCTTTTGCTCGTTTTGATTTGCTCCCCTGTACTCTATTTTTTCTCTAATAGGTCTCTAGCGGCTGCAATTGATAAAACCTTGCCATGACGGTGAATCATTCTATGGCAATTGGAGCAAACAGGAACCAGATCTGTTGCTGGGTTCACTTCTTGTTCAGCCTCTCCCATAGCCAACGGGGTAACGTGGTGAATCTCAATAAAACCCTCGCCCCAGGTTCCATACTTTTCTCCAAAGTCCATCCCGCACACAGAACACTTAGTTCCATGAATCCTGATAGCTTCTAGGCGGTTTTGAGGGTTTCTTTCATATCGGGTTGCCTGATATGATATTTTTGCCCCTTCATTTCTGCCTTGTGTCGGACTAGGAATATCATTTTGCTCTTGGTCCGATTCATCTTCATTTGGGACAACGAAGCTGATTTGATAAACGTCAGAACGCTCTTTCACAAATTTCATGTGGGGAGGCAAAGGCACAGATAGGTCAGCACTGAATCTCTCAAAATATGAAGGGAAGGTTGTTTCGATAACAGTTGAGAAATCAGAACGCCATAACAGCCTAATCCGGTCCTTTGGGTCAGGGTATAGGCTTGCAAAGTATTCAACACCCCGATGGGCAAGAATAACTTCTCGACTTTCCATTTTTGGATTGAACTCGAAAAAGTAGGCAAATTCCTTTGGAACCCCTGTGCCATGATGCAAAAATGAGGACTTGTCCATTTGCTTGGTCGCTAACGAAAGTGAAAGGATTGTCCAGGAACGGTAGGTTTGAGGATATGAGCGATTAATTCCTTGTTTGCTCAATTCTTCTAAAACAACCTCTTCCAAAAGCCCTTGATATGCACTTAAAGGCTTATACCCTTCAATAAAGGGATAGCCATGCTTGCGAAGAACTGCGCTGATATTCTGGTGCTTGCGTTCAACTGCTCCGTTTGTGCGATCTTCCAGAAATTTCAATAGCTCTTTTCGATGATGAGCTTTGACATACTTCTCCCCGTTCAATTCAGCCTGGAGCATTTCCAGATAGTCACGGACCGTTGCTGTAACCTCTTCTCTTGACCATTCTGCCATTGCTATTTGACCTCCAAAATTCAGATACACGCCAAGATAGAAAGAAGCAAAGAAAAGCCCACTGTTACATGGGCCTTTGGGAGTTGATTCATATCTTGTTAAACCTTGATAAGCCTGTAGAGAGTCTGCCTACTAATCCCGAATTCCTCAGCTAGCGTCTTCTTTTCCTCGCCTTCCTCACTGCGCCGCCTGATCTCGCTTATTTCCTCCTCAGAGAGCTTGGGCTTCCTGCCCTTGTACTTCCCCTTGGCTTTTGCCTTTGCAATCCCTTCTGCCTGTCTCTCTCGGATGATAGACCGCTCAAATTGCGAGACAGCACCGAGCATCTGGAAGAGGAGCGTTTGAGTTGCATCCATCTTTCCGTTGAATATCCATCCTTCCTTGTGAAATTGAACTGTCACGCCTCTTTCGGTGAGTTCCTTCACGAGGTCTTCAATGTCTCTCATGCTTCGCGCAAGGCGGTCCATTGAATGAATATGGAGAAAGTCGGAGTCTCTCAGATAATCCAGACAAGCTTGGAGCTGGGGCCGCTGTGTGGTCGCTCCGCTGATCTTTTCCTCATACACCTTGTCGAGTTTAACGCCATCAAGTTGACGCTCTGTGTTCTGATCTAACGTGCTGACTCTGATATAACCAATATGCTTGCTCATGCTGACGATCTCCGTGGGGTTGATTGCTTCTATCTGTTGCAAATAGATTTAGACCTAAATGAGAATTGTGTCAACAAAATAAAAATCAACCTTAAAGTTACACGAAAACCCTTGCTTTTCAGGGGGGCCGATCGTGTATCAGTTGGGTACACTCTATTGAGACAAATTCAGTGAAGGGAAAGAATAGGGTAGGGAAGCAATCCAAACGTGCCTTGAAAGCCCCGTTGTAAGGATAAACTTAGAGCGTAGACGCATCCTAGAGCTAAAATGGTATCCACCTACCAGAACAGACCTAAAACGCCTTAAATTTATTTGAGAGATTGGATATATAGGACTTTTAGGGTAACCATCTGAATTTATTGAAACGAGAAAAAACAGAGAGCCGAGGTCCACCATGCCCCCCCTCGTTTGAATCTTTGAGTACCCAGTGCCTTCTATGCGCTCAGAGACTTGGACACAGATTTTTTCAGAGTTTTGAAGTTCAGTATCTATCCGTGTTTACACACTTGACTATTAAAGATATGGATACTGAACGTAGAAAAATAGGAGGAACAATGGGAACGCTTTTGATCGTTATTGGAGGGATTTGGGCACTTATAGGGGGCGGGAACATTGTTGGTATGCCGTGGACTTCAGGGGCGTCTGGCATATTAACAATGGGGTTAATGTTTAATATGCTAGTTTTCGTATTTCCGGGCTTGATTTTAGTTGGTTTGGGAAGTCGGATGAGGTCAAAAAAACGAGTAAATGCAGACAAGCATCCTGAACCCATAACACGGACCGATTTGTCCGATGAAAGAGAATGTCCTCACTGTGCTGAATTGATTAAGGCGAAGGCAGTTAAATGCAAACATTGTGGCTCAGAAGTTGAGGCGGTTTCAAATGATTAAAACCATTAGGGGCATCCCTCTAAAATGGCTTTGCATTGGTATTCATCAATGAGACGTAACGCTAGCATTCATGACTATTAAATATGTGCCTTAGCCGTTGATTTGCAGGACAACACTTGAGTCTTTTAGTTCATTTGTCTGTTTATACAACAGAAGGAACATATTTGATTTAGATAATTATTTCGAATAAAAGGAGAATGCAATGCGCAGGGTGAGTTGTTTGATTCTCGTTTTTTTTATGATTGGGTGTTTGCAAGCTTGTGACACATTGTATAGTCCAAGTTTAGAAGAAGCTAAAGACGCTGTAAGGGAGAGATTAAAAGATCCTGAATCGGCAAAATTTAGAAATATTGAAAAAGGATACTGGAGATCAACACAAACATATATTGTACGAGGCGAGTTTGATGGCAAAAATTCGCTAGGAGGTTATAATGGCTACACTAAATTTGTATATGACTGTAAAATTAAATTACTTATGATCGGAGATGATTATACAAAATTAATAGATATGTATTTTGATGGAAACCTCAGGTAGCCCCTAGAGTAGTGAAGGGTTGTTTTCGACAAGGGGAAGCGATTACCAATTTCTTGCCAACTGTGACACTTCTGAGGGTTAGCGTAGATCTGCTCGGAACACTCCTGTACGCTTCCCCCAATCAAGGATATAAAAAGCCGGACTAATGTGTTCGGCTTTATTCTTTTGGGCGGCGATGCTCTTGTACTATTCAATCTAAAACAAATTTAGACTTCATCAGGTGGCCCAGGTCCAATTCCTTGTCGAATGTTATCTGGCTCACAATTTGATCGTACATGAGTTGAGGAGTGTACGCCTTACCGTATCGGTCTAAAGTCATAGTGCCGTGGGAATGACCGTCAAATTCATGAAGCAAGAGTTGATCGACTTGTTTTTGTTTCAGGTGATTAATGAGCGTGTGTCTAAATGAGTGAAAGACTTTCTTTTGTCCCTTAATGCCACAAGCTTTTTTGTAGCCATTAGTGACGCCATCACCATGACCATTGAACCAGCGACTAACCGCTTGCCCGTATCCATCACGCCCATATGAGAGTTCAGGGAATAAGCGGTCATACCCATTGCTTTTTAAGTGTGCGGCATAGTTTGGCAGGTTCAGCCCTGTCGATAAAAATGAATGAAGCGGGATAAGCCGCCTTGCGTTTTTGTTTTTTATCTTTTTGTTCTTTGAGTCGTCATTAACATCAATAACCCAAACTCCATCTTTTTGATAAATATCAGACAAATGGAGTTGTGCTATTTCTGTTTGTCTCATTCCTGTAAAAAGGGCGATCGGACAAAACCAGAACATAAAGGCATGTGCAAAATTATCTGCTATGTACTGGGAAGAATTGAATAGTTTTTGCAAGTCGGCGTTTGAAAATACTTCTCGTTGCTCAGAGTCTTTTTGATCGACTGGTATTTCCATGCCTTCAGCGGGGTTGTTTGGCATGTAGCCGAGTTTTACAGCAAATTTTAGCAGAGTAGATAACCTGTTAAGGTTCTTGTTGACTGTTGTCGTAGATATTGTTTTTTCTACATCCATTTCAATAAGTTGAGAAATCGTTTTATTCCTATATTTTGAGAATTTATTGCGATTGACTGGAAGTTTTTTCAACGCTTCACGAAAGTCGCTGATAAGATGATAGTTGATTTCAGCGCAAGTGATTGTAGTCCCTGCAAAGTCTATGAAATTGTTATATAAAGCATGGTTTTCGTCTTTCGTTTTGTCTGTCCATTTACCTATTGCAAGCCTGTCCTTTGTGTATTCTTCAATGACTTGTTTAAAAGGTACGGAAGGCTCTGTGCTGTGAGACTTAGGGATTGGGTCGTGGGCCTCGGCAATTGGGTCTAAATCGTATTGACTGGGAATAGGAGGATTCTCTCCGTTCTTCCTCGCGCATATCAGCTTGTTTGCATCAATTTGAGCCAAAGAAAGAGCTTGAAGAAAACTGCCAGTCAAATCTGCTTCAGTAATTGTTTTTCCATTAATACAAGCACAGGCAGGCATCAGTGTTTTAATCTGTTCATAATCCCTCTTCTTATGAAGATATTGCGAGTCTTCTAAGGAATATTCTTCGCTATATTTTAGGGCATCAATGTTGGGTTGAACATTTAACCCCATTTCTTTTTCTAGCATTCTCATAATTGGATAATCAGCATAATCCCTATCAAGGTGCCTGTCTTGCAGCATTAAAAGGAAATGGAAATACTCAGCTATGAGAGCTGTTTTTTCAGATTTGGAAAGGGATTTGTCACTCATTGTTTTTCTCGATTGAGTTATAGCTCTTTCAACTTTTACAGCTAATAACAAAGCCTTGCCCCTCGCTTCAAGTTTATTCCCAGTTTCAAGGCTTTTCTTGATCTCTCGTTTTCCCAAATAGGGGCGAAGGGCAATCGGAATGACTTTTCGATAGTGATAGGTGTGGCCCTGAAGGCACAAAAAAAGGCTCATAGCTATCCTCATTTTGTACTAGGCTTTGTACTAAAACCTCGTACTTGGCTTGCTATGAACCTTTTTATTGGGAAAATGTTAATTATCCCAATGGACTGGTGGAGGCGGGGAGAGTCGAACTCCCGTCCGAGAACGATCCGCGAAAGCGTCTACAGGTTTAGGTCCGGATTAAGGTTTCGCTCGATGGCTTGCTCCGGGCCGGACGGCCATCGAACTAGAACCTTTGAGTGTTTCGCAGCTTCGGTAAGGAACGAACCTCCACGTGCTAGCCTTATGTTTTGACGACTCAGCCCGCTTATAAGGCGTCGGCGAGTGAATCGTGACAAGCTATGTTGTCAGGTGCAACTCTGCAATTAAGCAGCCATTGCGTATTCGTAATTGTCGTTGGCAATTATCTTTGTGGTCGATTTTAACGAGGCCATCGACCAACCTCGACCTGCAGCTTCGGCTTCAACTATCCCCGTCGAAACCAGTGCGCCCCCATGTCAAAGAACTTTCGGACAAGTTCTATATAAGTTCTTTCCCCTGTTTGGCAACCAAAACCGGTGTTTTTCCAATTTTATGAGCAAAGTTGAATTTTTTAATAAAATCGCTATTTTTTTCAGATATATACAAAGTATCTAGATATAGTCTATAAAAAATCTAGACTTTATAGAACAACATTCTGCGTGTTTTAGACGGGAAAAAACATCGTTTTGGAATCCTATCGGTTGGAAATTGGCCTTTAGCATAACGCTTTCAGACGTGTGAGGACGGGGGATTTAATCGGCTTTGGAGATGTGACGGCTTTGGTCAAGGCCGTGTGAACATGTTCGGATGGCTGTTGCGGATGCTCAATTAAAATTGTTCGCGCTGTCAGCGGTGTGCAGAGCTATAATGAAGCCGCCCTGTCGTAAGAGGCGTATCATCGAATTGAAGTATGGGGGGCGGAGGGGGGGCGCGGCCGTGGGATATCGTGCTCGTCCTTATTGTCGAGGTCGGGCGCTTGTGAGTCTAGTCCAGGGTTCGGCGATAGCGTTTGAGGCCGATGATGACGATTACGAGCCAGAAAAGGAGGATGGGCCAGACATGGATCATTGACTCCTGCCAGCCGTTGCCCTTGAGCAGAATGCCGCGGATGAGGCGGAGATAGTGGGTCAGGGGAAGAACGGAACCGACCCACTGCGCCCATTGGGGCATCCCGCGAAATGGGAACATGAAGCCGGACAGGAGCAGGGAGGGCATGAAGAAGAAAATGGATACCTGGACCGCCTGTAGCTGATTTCGCACGGCGGTGGATATGGTGACGCCCACGGACAGATTTGCGCCGATGAAGATCAGGGACAGGGCGAATACCAGGGTGATGCTGCCATGCATGGGCACGCCGAACAGAAGCCTGGCGGCAGTGATGATGAGGGTCATCTGGATGTAGCCGACGAAAATATAGGGAATGATTTTGCCGAGCATGACTTCAAGAGGACGAACGGGGGTGGACAGGAGGTGTTCCATGGTGCCGCGTTCCGACTCCCTTGTGATGGCCAGTGAAGTAATCATGACCAGAGTCAGGGTCAAAATGACGCCCATGAGGCCGGGGACGATGTTGTATTGCGTCTCGACTTCGGGGTTGTAATCATAATGAATTCGGATATCCACAGGCGATTGCTTCTGATTCAGGGCGAGGACCGGGCCGGTAAGGTCCTTGGCCAGGGCACGCCGCACGATTTCGGGGAAGGCGCCGCCTGCATTGCCGGTGGCCATGGGGTCCGTGGCATCGGCTTCCAGGAGCAGCACGGGGCGGTCTCCCCGTAACAGATCCCGGGCGAAATATTCGGGAATGGTCAGGACGAATTGAACGGTTCCTTCGTTCAGCAGTTGTTCGGCCTCGGCTCTGGTCGCCGGATGTTTGGTGATGTCGAAAAAAGTGCTGGCCTGCATCCCGGCGACGATGGCCCGGGAATACGGAGAATTGTCGCCGCTGAGCACAGCTGTAGGCAGATGCCGGGGATCGGAGTTGATGGCATAGCCGAAGAGTATGAGCTGGATGAGCGGGATGCCGATGAGCATCGCAAAGGTCAGCCGATCCCTGCGCATCTGCACGAATTCCTTGGCGACCATGGCTCCGAACCGTTTGAAGGAAAAGAGGCTCATTTAAGCGCCCCCTTGCTCTGTTGCGTGAGGTCGATGAAGACTTCCTCCAGACTCGTCTCGATGCGGGACCACTGGTAGGGCTCGTTGCGGAAAGGTTCAATGCTTCGCTTGAGCGTTTCGGCATCACGCCCGCTTACGTGCAGCGTATTGCCGAAGGCGACCACCTGGTCCACGCCGGGAAGCGGTTTGAGGTGTGCAGCCAAGAGGTGAAGAGGCGCTCCGTTGTCTTTTGAGCTTACAGCCCAGGTTGTGAGTTTCGCATCCCGGATCATGTCTTCCACAGTGCCCCTGGCCAGGAGCTTCCCGTAGGCGATGTAGGCCAGTCTGTGGCACCGCTCCGCCTCGTCCATGTAGTGGGTGCTGATGAGAGCGGTGATGCCTTCGGCGGCAAAGGCATGGATTTGATCCCAGAAATCGCGGCGTGCGCCGGGGTCCACACCCGCGGTGGGTTCATCGAGCAGGAGGAGTTTTGGGGAATGCAAAGTGGCCACTCCCAATGATAGCCGCTGCTTCCATCCACCGGACAAGCTGCCGGCCAGTTGTTTTTCGAAGGGGCCGAGTCCCATGCGCTCAATGCAGTCTTTTGCTCTTTTCCCGGGAGCGGAAAGACCGAAGATGCGGGCCGTGAATTCGATATTTTCCCGGACGGTCAAATCCTCATACAAGCTGAATTGTTGCGTCATGTAGCCTACATGCGGTTTGATCCTTGCCGATTCGGTGATGACGTCGAAGCCAAGGCATGTGCCGGAACCGGCGTTGGGCTTGAGCAGGCCGCAGAGCATTCGGATGGATGTGGTCTTGCCAGAGCCGTTGGGGCCGAGGAACCCGTAAATCTCGCCTTTGCGGATTTGCATGTTCAAACCGTCGACCACGGTCTTGGGACCGAAAGTTTTGGTCAGTCCCTGGACGTCGATGATGATGTCGGAAGTCATGGGCGGGATAGGGCGGTCAGGGTTCCAGGTCTGGTACGGTGACATCCACCGGCTGCCCAGGATGGAGCTTGGCCGCGTTTTTAAGGGAAGGAGCGGCTTTGAGCTGGAAGACCAGCTTGGCCCGGCTCTGGCTGGAATAGATGACCGGGGGGGTGTATTCGGCGGACGGAGAAATATAGGAGACTGTAGCTTCCACCGGGGTTGAGGCCCCATCGAAGTTGACAATGACCGTTTGTCCCGCTTGCAGCTTGCCCACCACGGTTTCCGGCACATAGAAGCGCACTTCGATGTTCTGGGGCGGCAGCAGGGAAACCACCGGCTGGCCGGCAGGGACCCATTCGCCCACCCGGAAGAGGGTGTCGAACACAAATCCTTCGACCGGTGCAACGGTGTGCTTTTGATCGAAACTCCATTGCGCCTGGTCGAGTTGCGCCCTGGCCTGGCGGACTTCGGACTCGGCCGCCAGAATGAGGTCGCTGCGTGCGCCCAGGCGGGCGGTCCGCAGTTCCGACTCGATTTCGCTGACGAGTTGCTGCTTTTGCTCGTAATCGCTTTCAGCCCGGTCAAGTTCTTCCTGGGAGATGGTCGCGGCGGCCACAAGCTTGACGCGGCGCTCATATTCGATCTTCGCCAGGGAAACGGAGGACTTTGCTTTTTGCAGCCGGGCCTGGATGGAGGCTATCTCCGAAGGTCTTTGGCCCTTGCGCAGATTGGCCAGATTGTCTTGGGCACGTTGCAGTCCGTGCGTCGCTTCGTTTACGGCCGCCTGTTCGTAATCGCGTTCCAACGTGAAAAGCGGGGCTCCTGCGGCCACGACCTGGCCTCGCTTCACTGCCAAGTCCTGGAGGGTGCCGCCCAGGCCCGCGGCCACATGAATGTATTCGCCTTCCACATACCCCTGAAATACGTTGGCGGGTTCATTGGAACATGCCGCCAAGAGAAGCAGAGTGAGGAAAATATGAATAAGGCGTGTCGCGTTCAGCATGATGCTCCGATTTCTTTGGTATATTTCTACCCTTGTTTTGAGGGAAAAACAATATGGCTCAGCATATTGGGACAAACGTCTGCTCGGATTCATGCGGTATGGCGGCGACTTTGGGGCGCAGTTTGAAGTTTGATAGATGACCATATGACGTGTCGTCTAGTCATGATGAGCCACTTTTAGCCGTGGGGAAAAGGGGCGGCGTATTGGGTGAAAGGGAAAAAGTAAAGCCCATGTATTGCTACATGGGCTTTGAGGGGGGGATTGGTCGATTGATGAAGCTATTGCTTGCGCTGCATCCTTCTGCCGACAAAGGCCAGGGTGGCGATGCCGAGACCGAAGATGATGAAGGTGGACGGCTCGGGAACGGGCGGGGTGCCGGTGACCGTCAGTTCGGAGTCGATCCAGGTCAGGGCGTTTTCCGCGGTTTCCCAACCGAAGTACAGGCCGCTTTCGGGGACGTAGTAGTAGGGGCTTTCTTCGTCGTGCAGCAGATCCAGCACGGAGATGTAGCCGCCGTCAGTGGCAGGAGGTCCCATGTACATGTTGCTCAGGCTGTCGGGATCCAGGGGATCAATGCCGCTGAGGAACGAGAAGGAGTATTCCCAATCATCATAGATGAAGGTCTGGGAAGCCGCTTCGGGGTTCAGCAGGATAAACACGTCGTTGGTGTTCGGGAAGAAGAAGTTGTTGGAAGTCTCGAAGAACAGGAATTCGAGAACGGTGGAGAAGGTGGCGACGGTGTCGGAGTAAGGGTTGTAGCCCTGCAGGGTCAGGGTCGCGCTCAGCTTGCCGCTCATGAGAGAGTCGGTGTCTGCGCTGATGACCTGGTTGTTGTGGTAGAGGTGGTCTTCGATGACGGTCGAGCTGTTGGTCGCTACGGTGCCGGTCTTGTCGTAGGAACCGACGGAGCTCCCTTCGGGGTGGGTCGCGTCGACGCCCCAGGTAAGGCTCCAGCCATCGGGGTTGTTTACCAAATCCATTCCTGCCTGAGTGCCCGCTTCGTTGGTGTAGTCGCTCAGCTCGTAGGAGAGCGAGTAGGTCCATTCATTGATGAAGGCAGCGTACGCAGGTTGCGTCACGAGCATCATCAGGAAGAAGGCTGCCAATAACTTGATCGAAATTTTCTTCATAACGGTCCTCCCATTTTTCTTGGGGATATGCACAACCTGTTCCATTTTTATAACTAACTGTATTATCGTAAATTATTATCGCTATTGTGGCCCTGTAAGAGCATATTTGGTGTAAATTATTCCGACATGAGTGGGCGTTGGTTTACACTTTTCAGGTATCGCATGTTCGGGACAATGGAAGCCGGTTTTAAGGAACTCCGGCTGTAGCGTGTTGACGAAGAGCCACTCAGAGGATGGTGTGAAATTGCAATGAGTTAATATGATTGATTGTTGTTTGGAAAATTCCTTGCTTTGGCAAAGAATAGGGACATGGGAAGATTGATCCTGTTTTTTCCAGAATCAAACTTATCGGGATTATCCCATGCGAAGAAGAAAGAGGGGGGTTCCTGACTCGCGAGAGGATTTTGATGTCCATCCAAGCCCTATTCGCTCATGGGAAGCCTTTATCGGCGCTTGTAATCTGCTGCAAATATAGACTTTATATTCAGTTGGTTATGCTGCCAAATACAGAGCGTCGAAATCTATTACATGCGGCCTGTTTTTTTGCGCGGAGGTTTATTCAGGCGGCGTGGGGGAAAATAATCAGTTGGATAAAGAATAGAACCTTCTTCGACATGCAGGATAGCCAAGGAGCATAGGCATGAGCTGAGAACAATATAGCCTGAATCTATTGGGGTATTTTCTGCGGCGGGCGCATGAAGCGCGTGCGGCCATAAGAAAAGGGAAAAAGAAAGTCCTTGAAACCTATTTGATTTCAAGGACTTCCAATTTCATTCGTGGTAGCGAGGAGAGGACTTGAACCTCCGACGCTGCGGATATGAGCCGCATGCTCTAACCAACTGAGCTACCTCGCCACGTTTGTTCCGTCGAAGCGGTCACAGTCTATAGACCGTCTTTTTGGGCTTGGCAAGTGGAAAATCCCTGTTTAGGCAAAAAAATGGAACATATTACAAAAACAGGAGAATCAAGGCGGCGAGGATAACGCGGTAGACTGCGAAAGGACGCAAGGTAAGCCTGCCGAGCAGGACAATGAATCCTTTGATCGCAAGCCAGGCTGAAATGAAGGAAACGATGAAGCCGATGAGCAGGAAAACAAGGTCGCTGCTTTCGAACAGTTTGTAGTTTTTCAGAAAATCGTAACCGGTTGCGGCGAACATGATGGGCACGGCGGCGATGAACGAGTATTCGGCGGCGACGGTTCGTTTTGCTCCCAGAAGCATACCGCCCATTATGGTGGACGCCGATCTGGAGAAGCCCGGCCACAGGGCCAGGCATTGGAACAGGCCGATGCCGAAGGCCATCTTCGGAGTGACCTCATCCAGGGAGTGGGTGACGGCGCGTTTGTTCATCCCTTCTACAATGAAAATGAGCGCCGCGCCCACGGCCAGGGCCACGGCCACGGTGAAGGGGGAGAACAGGAACTCCTTGATGTAGCCGTGCGCCAGCAGGCCGACGATCGAGGCGGGCAGGGACGTCAGGAACAGAAGCCAGAGACCGTATATTCCGGAAAACTTGCGGTTTTTGTCTGGGAAAAGCAGTCCCACGAAGCGGTCCCAGTACAGAACCACCACAGCCAGGATGGCTCCGAGCTGGATGACGATCTCGAAGGTTTCGGCTTTGGGCCCGGTGAAATCAAGGAGGTTGCCCGCAATAATCAAGTGCCCGGTGCTTGATATGGGCAGAAATTCCGTCAGGCCTTCGACAATGCCGAGAATGATCGCAACATACCAGGGTGCCATATGATCCTCAGGGGTAATGTGGGGTTGGAATGCGTATTAGGCTACGATCTAGACCAACTAACACCGTCTTGCAACCCCTCGTAAGCTGGTGTACTTCCTTTCGCTGAGAGTACGTTAAAAGACAGGAGCCTATTCATGACGACCGTAATGCCTCAAAGCGAATTGAACCGCAAAGCCGTGGCGTGGGTCTGCGAGATGCGGGACAACGGAGACGAGAGACCCCTCTCCGCTCTTATCGAGGAAGCGGGCGTCCGCTTCAATCTCGGCCCGAAGGATATGGAATTCCTCCTGCGTTTCTTCAAGGAAAACAAGGGCTGATTTCAATCTGTGAAGCTTCTCCAGCGCCAAATATTTTTCGAACTTCTCAAGCTTTTCGGCTTGACCGTATCCTGCCTGCTCGGTCTTATTCTTGTGGGTCGGATGCTTCAGTTGCGTTCGCTTTTTCTTTCGCAGAACATAGGCGTGCTGAATATTCTTCAGCTATTCTTTTTTCTGACGCCTTTTTTTCTGCTGCTGATAACGCCCATCGCCACAATGCTCAGCGTTTTCCTGACTTTTTTGCGCATGAGTTCGGACAACGAACTCGTAGCGCTCAAGGCCAGTGGGGTGAGTCTGTACCGGATGCTTCCCGCTCCTGTGCTTTTTTGCAGCTTGTGTACGCTGTTCGCCTTCTTCATTTCCTTCTGGGGATTGGCTTGGGGCATGGATATGTTCAAGACCAAGCTTTATCAGTTCGCCAAGACGCATTCCAAATTTGCCTTGCAACCAGGTGTGTTCAATAAGGAATTCCCAGGAATTACCTTTTACGCCCATCAGGTGGACAACGAGAAGGGCGAGTTGAAGTTCGCCTTTGTCCGCGACGATTCCGTCAAGGGCGTTTCCGTGGTCGTGGTAGCCCCGGAGGCCGAGATCGTCTCCAACCCGCAGGAGGCGAAAATTCATGTCGTCTTCCATAACGGCCGGATTTTTCGGCAGGATGGCGACGAACTGAACATTCTCCGTTTCGGCAAATACGCCATCAAACTCGACCTCGGAAAGCTGCTGAAAGGCTTCAACTTTGCCGAACAGAAGGCCAAGGACATGCCGTTCTTCCTTTTGCGGGACATCCGCAAGGATCACAGCCTGATGCCGAATGAGAGCGACCGCTTTTTCAGAAAGGTGGATACCGAGTACTACAAGCGGCTGAATCTGCCTATGGGATGTTTCGTCCTCGGCATGTTCGCCATTCCCATCGCCTCGGTTTTCAGAGGGTTGAAGCAGCAATACGGACTGCTTTTGGCTATGGGCCTGTTCATGGTCTATTACACCATGTTTTCCGTCGGCGTGAGCATGGGGGAATCCGGCTCGATTCCGCCACAGTACGGCATGTGGGCTCCGAATATCCTTTTCGTGTTCGTGGCTCTGTTCGGTATGCGCTACGCCAACCTGGAGCGGACGCCTTCGCTAGTCCACCGGCTGCTGCATCTGCGGTTGCGCAGGAGGGCCGAGGCGTGAAGATTGTCGGCGTTCTGAGCCGGTATCTCATCCGGCAGAATCTTTATCTCATGGCCATTTGTTTGGCCGTGGGCACGAGCCTTTATCTTTTGTCGGACGTGTTTGACCGGCTGGACGATTTTGTTCGGGCGGAATTGGGCGCGCAGACGATCCTGTTCTATTTCATAGTAAAGATACCGCTCATAGTTTCTCAGCTCATGCCCGCGGTGTTTCTTTTGTCCATGGTCATTCAATTGGGGATATTGACTCGATCAAGGGAGATGCTGGCCCTGCGCGCCGGGGGCGTGCCTTTCGGTTGGTTCATCCGTTTCTTCGTCGTGTACGCCCTGATCTGGAGCGCCGGACAGTTGGTCTTTTCCCAAGTCCTCGGCGTGTTCGGCGAGCAGGAGGCCAATCGAATCTGGAAAGAGGACGTCCGCAACAAGCAACTGGACGAGATGACAATTCGCGACCTGTGGTTCAGGGACGGTCCGTTCATCGTGCTCGCCAAGGAGGCCCAGCCGAGCAAGAGCCGGGCGAGCGACATCACTGTTTACGAATTTACCACGGACAACCTGGAACTGATCCGCATTCTGACCGCCAAAAAGGCGCTCATCGACGACCACGGTTGGGGACTTCTGGATGTGCATGAACTGGATACCCGGACGTTCATCACCTTGTCCCGGCAGTCACAATTCTTGTCCGTGCGCCAGAATCTCAAGGCTTATGCCGCCGTGGAGCTCAAGGGTGACACGGCGCAATTGCCGTTGCTTGAGTTGTCAAAGGCCATACAGCGGCTGAAGGATTCGGGCTCCAACGTCGAGATGCTCCAGACCATATGGCACGGCAAGCTGTCCTATGCATTCTCAATGGTGATAATGGCTCTGCTGGCCCTTACGCTCGTAACCTACTCCGAGAACGTTTACGCCAACATCGGCCTGTCGCTTATTATCATATTTATACAGTATGGCATCCATGTGGTTGGAGAGACGGCAGGAGAGAAGGGCGTCCTGCCGCCTATCCTGGCTTCCTGGCTCGGCAACGGCATAATGGGCGCATTGGCTTGCGCGCGCTTGGCCTGGGTGGCCATGCCCGGTTTCAAGCCCATGATCCTGACCGCTATCGAGGGAATTATTCCCCGGCGGGCGTGATTACGCCCCGGCGTATTCCCCGAGCCTTGCCCACAGCTTTTCCTCGCCCTTTCCCGTTTTGCTCGAAAAGAGCAGGGGAAGGCGGTCCTGCTGCAGAATGTCCTGCCACTGCTTTTGCAGTTTCGCCAGCTCGCTCTGCTTCGGTTTGTCCGCCTTGGTCAGAATGGGTATGACCGGGATGGAAAGGCCGCGAACGTAGGATGTGAGCTCCAGGTCGAGTTTTTGCGGGGAGAGTCTCGAATCAAGAAGAACGGCCACGGCCTTGAGGCGGGTGTTGTCCTTCATATAGGCTTCGATGAGCTTGGCCCACTTGATTCGCTCCTGCTTGGAACACTTGGCATAGCCGTAGCCTGGCAGGTCCACAAGGAAGTAGCCATCCGGTTCGACACGGTAATAGTTGAGGCTGCGCGTCTTGCCCGGCTTGGAGCTGATCTTGGCCAGGGCCTTGCGCCCGGCCAGCCGGTTGACCAGTGAAGACTTGCCCACATTGGAGCGGCCCGCCAAGGCGATTTGGGGCTCCTCGAAGTCTTCAAGCTGCTTGATTTCGTATATTGTTTTGACTAACTCGATAGTTCGGTTCATAACTAGGTACCATTTTACAGTTGTTTTTTCTCGCCCTACTGTTCTTTTTTTCTCGGGGCGCGTCAAGGATGCGGGCAATACACCATCCCGCCGCACAAGGGAAGACGCATGGACAAACTCAAAATTCTTATTCTGAACGGACCCAACCTCGGCCATATAGGCAAACGCCAGCCCGAGATTTACGGAACCCGGACCATGTACGACATGCCTGAACTGCTGGAGCAGGTCATGGGGGGCAAAGCCGCGGAGGTGGATCTGGATTATTTCCAGTCCAACTCCGAGGGCGGACTCATCGACCGGCTGGAGCAGGCCCGGGAAGAGGAGGTGGACGGCGTTGTTTTCAATGCCGGAGCCTACACGCATACCTCGCTGGCCTTGGCTGATTGCCTTGCCTGGATCGGCATCCCCTGCGTTGAAGTGCATATCAGCAATATCTGGGCGCGTACCGACCAGCCCTTGCGGCAGCAATCCCTGATGGGCGAGAGGTGCGTCGGCGTCATTGCCGGATTCGGGATTCTAGGTTATGCCCTCGGTGTCCAGGCGCTGTTCCAACGGCTCCGGGGCTGATTCGTAAAAATACCCGGGGAAATCCCGGAAACCATTTGGAGACAATATATGATTTCAACCAAGGATTTCAGGACCGGCCTGAAGATTGAGATTGACGGCAAACCCTTCGAAATTATCGAATTTCAGCATTTCAAGCCCGGCAAGGGCGGCGCCATGGTCCGCACCAAGCTGCGTCAGATGATGTCCGGCCAGGTGCTCGACAAGACCTTCCGTTCCGGCGAAAAGGTCGACAAGCCTGACATGACCGTCACCGAGATGCAGTACATCTTCAAGGAAGGCGACCACTTCGTCTTCATGGACCTCGAAACCTACGAGCAGATGCATGTGCCCGGCGCCAACGTGGGCGAGAAGGGCGGCTTCATCAAGGAAGGGGACACCGTTAAGGTCCTTTTGTACAACGGCGAGCTCATCGGTGTCGACCTGCCCGCCAACGTCAGCCTGACCGTATCCCAGACCGATCCCGGCATTCAGGGCGACCGTGTGAGCAACGCCACCAAACCCGCCACCATGCAAACCGGGCTCAAGGTAAACGTTCCGCTCTTCATCAACGAGGGCGACGTCATCAAGGTGGACACCCGGAGCGGAGAGTACCTTGGTCGCGAATAAAGCGGACTTGCAACACCTTGTGTAAATTGCGTAAAAAGGTCGTGGGCGGGTTGCCGCCCAGGACCTTTTTCATCAAGTGAGGCTCAATGGCGAGACGACGGAAAACCACGGTTCAGGTAGAGAAACGGAAAGGTCGGGGCAATGAGGCCGTCGGACTCTTTTTCCTTTTTCTCTCCGCTTTTCTTTTTCTGAGCATTCTATCCTTCAGCCCAGGCGATCCGAGCTTCAATCAAGCCGTCACCACCGGGCGGAAGGTGCAGAACGTGGTCGGGTACGCCGGAGCCTACTGCGCCGGTTTTCTCGTGGAAATGTTTGGCGTGGGGGCGGTTGTTTGGCCTTTGTACTTCCTGTACCTCGGTCTGGCCCGTTTTGTGTCGCGGCTCAAGCTTTCGCCCTTGCGTTGGCTTGGGCTGACCGGTCTGTTCGTGGCCATCGAAGCCTGGGCCATGCATCCCTGGTTTTTCGACGTGCCTGAAGACGCCTACGGTCTCATCGGCAGCGGTTTCTTCGGTCGGTCCATCATTACCAAGTACACCATGCCGTATCTGCGGCCTGTTGGATCGTTCCTGGTCTGGCTGTTCGTGACCATTGTTTCCCTCCAGGCCGTAATCGGCTTTACCTGGGCTTCCGTCTGGTCCCTGCTGGCCGACTGGTGGGGAGTGTTCCGCGACGGAGCCATGGCCCGCGCCGAAAAAAGGGCCGAGCGGCGGGCTGAACGCCGGGCAGCCAAGGCGCTGGCCGAAGAACGGGAAGAGGAACCTGCCGAAGAAGAGGATCTTGAGCTCCAGTTTGTGGATTTGTATGCGGGTGAGGAGAGCCGTGCGGACAAACCCGCGCAAGCTCCAAAGCCCGTCAAGCCGAAGATCAAACCCGTCCCGGCCAAACCTGCGGTATCCAAAGTCGCGGCTGCGCCCGGCAGTCTGCCCAGTGCGGACCTGCTCACCGCGCCGCCAGCCCAGCAGACTTCCCAGACCTCGGCAGTGTTGCAACCCCTGGCCGACAGGCTTAAGGAATGCCTCAATGATTTCAATGTACAGGGCGAAATGCAGCGAGTGGTTCCCGGCCCGGTGGTCACCATGTTCGAGTTCAAGCCCGCGCCCGGCATCAAGGTCTCGAAGATCGAGAACCTGACCGACGATATCGCTTTGGCCCTGCGCGCCGAATCCGTGCGCATCGAAGCTCCCATTCCGGGCAAGGACAGCGTGGGCGTCGAGATCCCGAATATCGAGCGGGAGATGGTCTATTTGCGTGAGGTCCTGGAATCCAAAGAGTTTACCGGCTCCAAGTCTCCGTTGACCCTGGCGCTGGGCAAGGACATCCAAGGCGCCACCAAGGTGGCCGACCTGGCGCGTATGCCGCATCTTCTGGTGGCCGGAGCAACCGGCGCGGGCAAGTCCGTCGGCATCAACGGATTCCTGCTTTCCCTGCTGTACAAGGCCGGGCCCGAGGATGTGAAGTTGCTCCTGGTGGACCCGAAACGTATTGAGTTGGCCCCGTATGCCGACCTGCCGCATTTGGTCCATCCCGTGGTCACGGATATGAATATGGCCAAGAGTGCGCTCGAATGGGCGGTTTTCGAGATGGACTGCCGCTATGAGAAGATGGCGCAGCTCGGTGTGCGCAATATCGAGGGGTACAACAAGAAGCTGGCGGAAATGGGCGATGACGTTCCCGAGGAATTCGAGAATATGAAGCATATGCCCTACCTGGTCATTATCATCGACGAGCTTGCCGACCTGATGATGACTGCGGCCAAGGATGTGGAGCAGTGCATCGTGCGGCTGGCCCAGTTGGCCCGCGCTGCGGGCATCCACATGATCCTCGCCACCCAGCGGCCCAGCGTGGATGTCGTCACCGGCCTTATCAAGGCCAACTTCCCCACGCGTATTTCCTTTTTCGTGACGTCCAAGTTCGACTCCCGGACCATCCTCGATGCTGTTGGTGCCGAGCGGCTGCTCGGCAAGGGCGACATGCTCTTCAAACCGAGCGGCGGCAAGCTCCAGCGAATGCATGGCGCGTACGTGGATGAAACGGAAATTGCGCATGTGGTCGATTTTTGGAAAGAGGCCGTTCCCCAGGAATTTGAGCTGGATTTCAGCGACTGGAGCCCGAGCGGCGGGAATGACGGCGACTCCGGCGGTGTCGGGGCCACGGGCGATCCCGTGTACGACGAAGCGGTACAGTTCGTGCTTTCTCAGGGCAAGGCGTCCATATCCCTGTTGCAGCGCAGGTTGCGCATCGGATTCAACCGCGCGGCGCGGTTCATTGAGCAGATGGAAATGGATGGGATTCTCGGTCCCCAGGAGGGGAGCAAACCGCGCAAGGTCATCAAGCCGGAATAATTGGAGCAAATCCTATGTCTAGAGTCTTCACTACCGTTTTCGCCACTGCATTAGTCTTGTTGCTGCCCGTCTTCGCGCAGGCGGCGGAGTCCATTCCGGCGCAGGATTTGCCTGACCTCATTCAGAAGCGATATGAGACCCTTAAAACTTTTCGGGCTAATTTTTCCCAGGAACTGACCAATGTGGCCAGCGGAGAAGTTGAGAAGCGCGAAGGGAAAATTTGGTTTCGCCAGCCTTCTCAGGTCCGTTGGGAGACTTCGGCCCCGGAAAAGGAACTCCTCGTCGTCGGTCCAGAGTTCGCCTGGGATTATATTCCGGACGAGGAACTGGCCATCAAGTACGGGGTGAGGACTTTGCTCGATTCGAAAACCATTCTGCGTTTTCTTTCGGGACAGGCCAACATCAAGGAAGACTTCGTGGTCAGGACGGATTGGCCGAACTCGGACGAAGTCCGCTCCAAATGGGGCAAGGATTTGACCGTGTTGCAGCTTCTGCCCAAGGAGGCCGAACCCGGCATGGTTCTGGCTTTCATCGGCGTAGTGCCGGACACCGGCCTGCTCAAGCAGGTCATGATCGTGGATTTCTACGGGAACGGCAACGAGGTCAGGCTCGACAACGTGGAGATCGATGTGGACCTCGCCCCCGAGATGTTCACGTTCACCCCGCCTCAGGGGACGCAGGTCGAGGACAATACCCAAGGATTTTAAAGAGACCTATAGCGTTAACGCCCCGTCTTCGGGGCAGAACGGCGTAGATCGGGAAACGGCCGCGCCGAAGGCGCTTACAGGGGAAGCAAGGGGGATGAATCCTTGCCCGCCGGAGGCGAAATCACCCGATTTTTTCCGCGAAGCGGCTTTCATCGCCTGAGCCAACTCTTCAGAGAGTTGAAGAGAGTGTTTCCCGTTTAAAGCCCGACGTTCTTTTTTAACGCGGCTATTTCCTCGGCGGTCAGTTCCCGCCACGCGCCGCGCTTGAGGTCGCCCAACGCCACAGGCCCCTGGCTGACCCGCATAAGGCGCAGGATGGTCAGGCCGAGCTCGTCGCACATCCTGCGAATCTGTCTGTTGATCCCTTGGATAAGCGTTATTTCAAGCTGTTGTGTTCCAGCTATCGGTTTTTTTACCCGTACTTTGGCCGGTGCGAGCTTTTCGCCTTCCTTGAGGGTCATGCCTTGGCGCATGGTCAGCACCGCGCTTTGCGGCACACTGCCCCGGATGGTCACGAGATAGACCTTGGGAAGATGGTATTTGGGGTGCGTCAGCCTGTAGCAGAGGTCGCCGTCCGTGGTCAGCAGCAGCAGGCCTTCGGAAAAGAAGTCCAGCCTTCCTACCGGAAAAGGGCGTCTTTTGCGGATTTCCGGAGGCAGAAGGTCCAGAACCGTCTTGCGGCCCTGGGGGTCTTTGGCGGTGGTCACTGTCTCCACCGGCTTGTGCAGGATGAGCGTCACGTCGTCGGCGCTTGCCTTCTGGCCAATGGACTTGCCGTCCACGCAGACTTCATCACAGGCAGGGTCGATTTTGACGCCGGGCGAGTCGGCCACGGAGCCGTTGACGGTCACCCGGCCCGCAAAGACCATTTCGTCTGCGCCGCGACGGGATGCGACGCCGCATTGGGCGATGAACTTGTTCAGCCGTATGGATTCGGAAGGGGCATTGATCATGCCCCGTCTTCTAGACCCGAATGGTCTTGGTGGCAAGCTGGAAGCTTGTGACCACGTCGAGCATGTTGGTCACGTCGCCCACTCCGCGTTGATCGGTCAGGCCGAAGAACTCCAGACAGGTGCCGCAAACCAGGATGGAGACGCCGCTTTCCTCCAGCTTCTTGAGTTCTTCGAAGCACCGGCTGCCGGGCACGGCGAGCTTGACGCCGCCATTGACCAGGATGATGCGCCAGAGTTCATCTCCGAGTTCCTTCAAGGTGACCATGAAGTTGAACATAAGACTGGCGCCAAGCTCGTCGTCGCCGGAACCCATGGTCTCGGCCGGCACGAAGACCAGCGTTTTCTCGTTGGCTGAGGATTTGAGTTCGGCCTTGGCAATGACGGCGCATTCATCGGATTCCGTGCCGCTCCCGGTCCCGTCCTCACGCAGGCCGGTAACGATCTGCTCCGAACCGGAGCGTTCCGTTTGCACCGTATACCCCTGCATGGTCATGAAGCGGGATACGTTTTCCCTGGCGGCGTCGTTGTCCACGACGACCACCAGTTTGGCCGGGCCGTCCTTTTCAATGGTTTCCTTGCAGCGCAGTACGGGCTGAGGGCAGGGAAGTCCTTTGCAATCAATGGAAATGTCGGACATGTCTCCTCCTTTGCTTTTGAACTCAGCACAGAATTTCTTGTCTGGTCAAATCGATAAGATGCATCTTTCGACGTTATTCGAAAGATCATTTCAATGACCACAGCCTCTTGCCCTTCGTCCTGCGAGCCGGTAGAGAAAGAAAAATCCGAAAAAGAGCGACCTAATGAAAATACCGATTGATCCCGCCGTATTCGCCCCTGTCATCGCCTCGCTGTTCAAGTTGTGGGCGCGGACCATTCGTTTCGAGCCCTTTGGCGAACCCGAAAGACTCCTTGAAGCGAACAGGGACGGCGCTCCCACTGTTTTGGCCTTATGGCATGGTGAAATTTTTCCGGTGACCGCCTATGGACACATCACGAGCTCCCATTTGGTGACTTTCGTCAGCCAGAGCAAGGACGGGGAGTTCATCGCCCGGGTCCTGGAGCGGATCGGCCACACTACGGTGCGCGGGTCGAGCACGCGGGGCGGAGTCAAGGCGCTGCTTCAGGCAAAACGGGTTATGGAGCGGGAAAACCGCATGGCCGTATTCACCATAGACGGCCCCAAGGGCCCTCGCCACAAGGCCAAGGAAGGCGTCATCTATCTGGCTCAGCGAACCGGAGCCAAGATCATTCCGCTTCGAGCCTACCCCCAGCGCAAAAAAATCTTCGACAAATCATGGGATCATTTCGTTTTGCCCATGCCGTTTACGCGCTGCCCGGTTTACATCGGAGACCCCATGACCGTGACCACTGAAAAGTTGACCAAAGAGGTCCTTGCCCAAGAGACCGCGAAACTTGAGGCGCGGATGCTTTCCCTCGGTCCGGAGTAGGGGCTTTATTTCCTTTATTCCCTGAGCGGTTGAAGTCATTTCGAGCGATTGCACTGTAAAAAAAGCCCCCGGCGCAAAGGTCGGGGGCTTTTCGTTTGATCGGTAGGAAGCGGTTATTCCGTTTTCATTCTGGCCGTCCCTTCCTTGTAGAAGGGCAGGCTGGTTTTTTTCGCTTCCAGTTCGGCGCGGGCGGTCTTGATGATGAAGGTGTCCTTATCCGCATCCTCGGCCCGAACATAGGCCAGGGCGACGCAGTGACCAAGGCTGGGGGCGAAGGAGCCGCTGGTTATCACGCCGGTCTTCTCGCCGCCGGGCAGCAAGACCTCATCGTGATGCCGGGCGGTTCGACGGCCCTCGATGGTCAGGGAAATCAAGGTCTCGTCCACCCGGTCCAGGCCGGATTTGCCGATGTAGTCGGATTCCTTTTTAAGGAAGAATCCGGCTCCGGCTTCAACGGGGGTGCGTTGCTCGTCCAGGTCCTGGCCATAGAGCGGATAGCCTATTTCCAGGCGGAGGGTGTCGCGAGCGCCCAGGCCGACCGGCTCAACCCGTTCGTCGGCGATCAGTTTTTCCCAGATTTCCTGGACCTTGTCTGCAGGCAGGTAGAGTTCATAGCCCAGCTCGCCAGTATAGCCGGTGCGGCTGACGATCATGGGGAATCCCATTTCGTCGGTCGATTCGAAATTGAAGTATTTCAAATGATTCCATTTCGATCCGAAGAGATCGTTGAGCACTTCCAGGCTTTCGGGGCCCTGCACGTCTATTTTGCCGGTTTCGTCGCTGATGTCGGTGAAAACCAGGCCTTCGGGCAGGTTGGCCGCGATGTGGTCGAAATCCTTTTGGCGACATGCGCCGTTGACCACGAGCATGTATTCATCTTCGGCCTTGCAGTAAACGATCAGGTCGTCGTTGATGCCGCCGTTTTCGTTGAGAAGGAAGCCGTAGCGGCACTTGCCGGGACCCAGCGTATCCAGGTCGTGGCTGACGATCTTGTTCAGTCCGTCCTTGGCGCCCTTGCCGGAGAGGGTGAATTCGCCCATGTGGCAAATGTCGAAGATGCCGGCCTTTTCCCGGGTGTGCTTGTGCTCGATGATGATGCCCTTGTACTGCACGGGCATGTCGAAACCGGCGAACGGGGCCATCTTGGCGCCGTTGTTCCTGTGCCATCGGGTGAGCGGGGTGGTCTGCAGGTTTTCCAATGTATGCTCCTTGGGGTGTTGCTATTGTCCCGAACCGGCCTGGCTCGATATGCGGGACTTCCGGATGGAACGGAACTCATCGAGCAGCATGACCAGCTGTTGGTACAGTTTCTTGATGTCCCGCCCATAGGGCGAGAGGTCCTTGTCCTCCCGATGCACGTACTTGCGCAAAAGGTATGGGTCGGAGACAACGTCATTGCCTATGATCAATATTTTAACCACAAGCTTGTCGAAATAGTTGACGATTTCAAATTTGAGATCGTTTAGGATCTCGGTCATCAGTTCCAGCATACACTTGTATGAAATGGTCTCACCCTTGTACTTGCGACAGCGCAGATCTTCAAGGACCCTGATTTTTCTTGCTTGCTGAATCTGCCCGTACCGGGACCAGACTTCCTGGTGCAGGTCATGGTATTCGTTGAAAACGTCGTAGTTGTCCGGGGCCAGCAGATAGGCGTCCAGGACGCGGACCAACTGGGCGTAGTAGTCGTCGGAGTAATCGACGATACGGTGCATATGCTTGGAAAGCCAGACGAACAGGACCTTGAGGCGGTTCTCGTGCGTTTCGGTGTTTTCGAGGAGTTCCTGGCGCTTGTAGTTTACGGGAATGCGGTATTCGCCCCGTACGATGTCGTTCAGGCGCAGGAGCATGTTGCGCACGTTCTGAATGATGTTCAGGCCCTCGATGGTACGCCCGGTCACGGGATGGATGATTTCCTGCTTGAACACGGACAGGGCGCGGTCTTCACGCACGTTCTTGGGGTTGTAGTCGTGTTGCTGGTAGGTGACCCTGAGAATGACCACCCGTTTTTTAGGGTCGACGAAGAATCCCTGGTCCTTAAGGACTTCTGCCAGTTCCTTCTGGTTCTCGTTGACCTGGACCAAGGCGATCTTTTCCACCCTGGGGTATTTCGTGGACCGTCTCGGCGTTCCCTTGGGGGGGGACATAAGAGTGGTAATGGTCCGGTCGCTCTGGCCCAGCACGCGCACGATGAATCGTTCATGCTGGCGCAGCAGGCGGATGGCGAACATGGCCGAAGAAGTGCGCCGTTCCGAGACGATGGGAAAGCCGTACAATTCCATCATGAACTGGTAGACGAACAGGCGGTTGCATTCGTAGAGCAGATTGTTGCCCGGCTTGAATTTGCCGATCTTCAGCCCGAATTGCTTGAGCTCGCTGTCCAGGTTGGACGGCAGAGAGGCGTATACTCCTTGCAGCGTAAATTCCCCGGCGGAGTTCAGCGCCAGGACGTGAGCCCGTTCCAATTGCAGAAGAAAAGGCAGCATCTTGTCGTAGTGGCGGATGCTGCAAATATCCCGGGATTCCAATTTGCCTTGAAAGTCCGGATGGTAACGCTTGGGAAGGCGGCTCAGAAAGGTGCGGATGTTGGTGGCCCGGACGTTTTCTTCCACTGAACAGGAGTCCTGGACCATCATTTCTTTCCAGTCGGACGGAGAATGCAGGGCGTCGAACTGAAAAATTTCCTGGAAGGAGTTGAGCTGCCGTTCGAAGGCAACCATGGAGAACCCGGGCAGGTTCTTGTGCTCATAGAGATCGACTTCGAAGGAGGGCAGCAGCTCCCGCGCCTCAACAAGGGGGTAGTCCTGCTCTTCGAAATAGGGTCTCAGCAGGCAGTGCTTGATGTGCTCGTAATCGATGAACTCCTTGAACTCCTCAAGGGTTTCGAGCCTGATGCGGGACTTCTTTTTCCCTTGTCTTTTGTAGCCAGGCGCCTGGCTGAATGCTTTTTTCCACATCGGAAGCAGTCCGGGTCGAGTCAAAAGAGCAGAGGCGTTCAGCCTCATGTGATCATCACATATCTTTATACTCATCTGCCCTGAAATACAATGATTAGCGTATTCTTATCGCGTTAAACGCTTCCTGGCGGCACGCCGGGCGCTCATGCGGGTCAGCCCGGCCGGGATGAAACAATTGGCCTGAATAATTGACTCTCTGCCTGCTGTTGGCTACTGTGACAAAGCTTTTGAGCATCAATCGTACCGCACATCTGCGTGACCAGAGGGGTTGTCATGAAAAAGAAGGATCAATGCCCGCGATCGAAAATCAACGAGCAATATTGTACTTGCACCCATAACTGTGACAGGCACGGCATTTGTTGCGAATGTCTGCACTACCATCGGCAGAGGGGGGAGCTCCCTGCCTGCTACTTCACCAAGGAAGAGGAAAAAACCTTCAACAGGTCCTTGGAATTTTTCATTCAGCGCAGGTCCTGAACCCGCGCTACCGGGATATTAAAGCAGGGCGGCCGGTTGACCGCCCTTTTTCTTGAGAAGAGGTATATATGACGGGTGATTTCGATGTCGCGCGCGTTATGCAAGGGCTTGAGCTCGTTGCGGACAGGGCCGGTGAAATAGTGCGGGAAGGCGCGGGCCGGACTCGGAAGATCAGGCACAAGGGCCGCATCGACCTGGTCACCGAGACCGACATGGCCGTGGAGACCATGCTCAAGGATGAATTGGCCGCACTTCTGCCCGGTTCTGATTTTCTGGCCGAGGAGACGGCCAAGGATACCGACCTTGGAGAATTGACCTGGATCATTGATCCGGTGGACGGGACCACGAATTTCGCTCACGGACTTCCGTTCGTGGCCAACTCCATCGCCTTGTGGCGTCGTGATCGGGTGGTTCTCGGCATGGTCAACATGCCGCTCATGGATGAACGGTTCACCGCAATGGAAGGGCGGGGCGCTTTCTTGAACGGCGCACCCATCAGCGTGACCGGTGAGGGCGATCTTGAGCAATGCCTCTTGGCCACCGGTTTTCCCTACGATATTGAGACGCACCTCGAAGACATTCTGAAGAACCTTCGTACGCTGCTGCCTTTGACCCAGGGCATTCGCCGGGCGGGTGCCGCGGCCGTGGATCTGGCATATGTCGCCTGCGGACGGCTGGATGGCTTTTACGAGCGCGCCCTCAATCCGTGGGATACGGCTGCGGGGATGCTGCTAGTCCGAGAGGCGGGCGGCATGGTGAGTGAGTATGATGCCTCCAGGCCGTATGCTTTCGGATCGTCCTGCATCCTGGCCACCAACGGCCGAATTCACGGAAAGGTGAGCGGACTTATCGCCGGGAGTTAGGCCGGTACGAGCAGGCCGGATTCCCAGAGAATCACGAGGTTCGGCGTGAGCAGCTCCCGGAATTCCTTGACCAGGCAGGTCAGTTCCTCCGGAGAGTAGTAGAATCCTTCCGATGCCGAATCCTCATTGGGAACAACCGGCAAGATGTTTCTGGTCACCTCGAACAGGGAAACGTGCTCAAAACCCGTTTCCGGTCCGGCGGGCAGCTCTTTGACCAACTGAGGATGTTCGATCTCCAGGTTCAACTCTTCCCTGAGAGCACGCACGGCGGCATCGAACGCGGATTCACCGGCCCTGGGATGAGTGCGGGCGGAGATGTCCCATCTGCCTGGGAAGAACAGTTTGTTCTGGTTGCGCTTTTGCAGGAAGATTTTTTTTTCGGGGTTGAAAACGAGCACCTGGACGGAGCGGTGCATCAGCAACTGCCGGTGTACGCTGCGCTTGGAAAGCACGGCCAGCGGGCGGTTGTCCTTGTCGATGACTTCGACCAGATGGTCCGCGTCTTGTTCGAGGGAGTCTTGGGGAGAGATCATATCCGTGTGCTCTTTTGTTTTGCTTTCAAACCCTGTATACACGCAATGTTTCAACATATCCAGCCCCATATGGGCACGGAGAGGCCATGAAAGACGAAGTCGTCGAATTGGGGGAGCCGGACGTCGGCGATCTCATCGAGCTTGAGGCGCTTTGCTTCGACTACCACTGGACCAGGGAGCAGTTTCTGCTTGGCCTGGAGGCGGGAGCCTTCAAGGTGATCGGCGTGCGTCGGGACGGTGTTCTCGCCGGATACATGGCCTTTTCCCTTATTGCCGACGAGATGGAAATTCTGAATCTGGCCGTGCATCCTGATTTCAGACGGCAGGGGCTCGGCGAAGCCCTTCTGGCCAGGAGTTTTGAAATTTGCAGCCAAAGCGGCATTACCAAGAGTTTTTTGGATGTAAAGGTCTCCAATGATCCGGCCTTGGCTTTATACCGCAAGTTCGGATACAAGAAGATTGGCGTAAGGAAGAAATATTACCCGGACACCAGGGAAGACGCACTGTTGTTCCGGTACGACTTTCAAAACAACGAAGCGTGAGGATTTGACGTATGCTGTTTATAGATCAGGTGGATATCGCAGGGAAAAAATTGCTCTTCAGAGTGGACTTCAACGTTCCGATCGAAGACGGCGTCATCACCGACGACAACCGCATCCGCGCGGCCCTGCCGACCATCCGGTACGCCCTGGACAAGGGGGCTTCGGTCATTCTTTGCGCGCACCTGGGCAAGCCCAAGGGCAAAGTCGTGCCCGAGCTTTCCCTTGGTCCTGTGGCCAATCGGACCGGCGAATTGCTCGGCAAGGGCGTTCCCCTGGTGCCGGGACGGATCGGCGATCAGGCCGTAAAGATGGCCGCCGACCTCCAGCCTGGGCAAGTCATCATGCTCGACAACCTGCGTTTCAATCCGGAGGAGACCGGCAAGACGCCGGAAGAGCGGGGCGATTTCGGCAAGTTGCTGGCTTCCCTGGCCGACGTGTATGTGAACGACGCCTTTGGAGTCGCGCATCGCGAAAATGCTTCGGTGGTGGATGTGCCCAGGTACGCCAAGGTCTGCTGCTGCGGCTTTTTGCTGCAACGTGAGTACGAGTATCTCGGCGAAGCGTTAAAGTCCCCAAAACGGCCTTACGTCTGCGTTTCCGGCGGCGCCAAGGTGTCCACCAAGCTGGGTATTCTGAACAACCTGTTGGGCAAGGTGGACGACATCATCATCGGCGGGGCCATGGCCAATACCTTCCTGTTGGCTCAGGGATACGACGTGGGCCAGTCGCTGGTTGAGCCGGACCTGGTGGATGCGGCCGCGGAGATCATGGCCAAAGCCAAGTCGATGGGGTCGGAGCTGCATCTGCCTGTGGACTTTCTCTACGCCAAAACGCCCAAGGCAAAGCAGGCTGAAGGCGTGTGTTCGGCCAAGACTATCCCGTCGGACGCCTTAGTTCTGGACATCGGCCCGGAAACCATCACCTACTTCGTCTCCATCCTCAAGCTGGCCAAAACCGTCGTATGGAATGGGCCCATGGGGCTTTTCGAGACCACCGCCTTCGCGAACGGTTCGCTGGCGGTCTGCGAAGCCATCGCCGGACTGGACAAGTCCCTGACCATTGTGGGCGGCGGAGATACCGATGCCGTTGTTCATCTGATGAAGTTGGAAGATAAATTCAGCTTCATTTCCACCGGCGGCGGTTCTTTCCTGGAATTTCTTGAAGGTAAGGAGCTTCCGGCCTTCAAAGCCTTAAAGGAGTGCGTTTAATAATGAAGAAGCTGATGGCAGCCAATTGGAAGATGTACAAGACCTGGGGCGAGGCTGAAGCCACGGCCCGGGATCTGGTCGACCTGGCCGCGAGCAAGCTCCCTGAAGACAGGGAAGTGCTTGTCTTCCCTCCATTCACGGCACTCAAGGCGGTGAGCGATATCCTGAACCCGGTGGACGGTTTCTCCACGGGCGGACAGGACTATTATTATGAAGATGAAGGGGCGTTTACCGGAGAGATATCGCCGGTCATGCTTGCGGACGTCGGAGCGGCATACGGCCTGACCGGTCATTCCGAGCGTAGGCACGTCCTGGGCGAGGATGATGAGTGTGTTGGCCGCAAAACCGCCTATGGGCTCTCCCGTGGGCTGAAGGTCATCCTGTGCATCGGAGAGCTTATCGAGGAACGCAGGGCGGGCCGAGTGCATGAAGTCCTGGAACGCCAGTTGCGGATAGGTCTTGGGGGTGTTCCCGGGGACCTTGATCCCGAGCAATTGTCGGTAGCCTACGAACCTGTCTGGGCTATCGGCACCGGTGAGGTGGCGGGGCCGACTGAAATTGTCGAAGCTCATGCTTTTATCCGGAAAAATCTTATTTCTCTCTTTGGGAAAAAAGCTAATGAAATTAGGATTTTATATGGTGGAAGTGTCAAGCCGGATAATTGCGGCGACATTATTGCGCTTGACAACGTGGACGGAGTGTTGGTAGGAGGCGCGAGCTTGCACGGCGAAAGCTTCAGCCGAATCGTACTGGCTTGATATTGTAAGCGGAAAGAAGTTTTAAGAAAAGGGAAAAATTGTGGAAACCATCGTCATCGTCATCCATGTTTTGGCTTGCATCTTTCTGATCGGTGCTGTAATGCTTCAGTCCGGTCACGAGGGGATGGGAGTCATCTTCGGCGGCGGGAGCAGCACAATGTTCGGAAGCACCGGCGCAGGCGGACTCCTGGTTAAGGTAACCGCTGGACTTGCAACGGTTTTTCTGGTAACTTCCCTCGGGTACAATGTCCTTACGGGCAACAAGGTATCCAGCCAGGACTCCATCATGCTGCAGCAGAATATCCCTGCGGCTGAGACTGAGGCGCCGGCCGCTCCGGCCAAGCCCGGAGTCACTTTCAAGGATACCGGCGACGACGCCAAGAGCGAATAAGCTCAAAGCATATCGTGCCGAGGTGGTGGAATTGGTAGACACGCTGTCTTGAGGGGGCAGTGGAAGAAATTCCGTGGGGGTTCGAATCCCCCCCTCGGCACCACGAAATCAAAAGGGTTGCAGCTAACAAGCTGCAACCCTTCCTCTTTTTTGGCGATATGATTGTTTGTTCTGAATCGGCTCATTTTGAATTGAATGTAGGGCTCTGGTTTCGGTCGCGTTGTTTGTGCCGGTAAGTCGGGACGGCCTTTGGGGGAAAGGGAGCGAATGAGGCTTCCTCTTGGCACAACCGTACAAATACATTCGCCTCCGCCTTCTTTTTGCCGTCCTTCCATCAAACCAAAGATTCTCAGCAGTCTCGGCTGGATTGTCCCAAGCTGTCGGCCTTTCCGCATCTTTGTCTGCGCAAGTACGCGCAATTTTATTCTATCTTCGTGTCCTCTTACATATCAAATCAAGTCGCCGGAAGGGTTTAGTCGACCTGAGGTTGTGCGTTGCGAGCTTTGTTGTTGGACACTCGGCGTTACTCTGTGGCGTTTTTGCAAAAGCTGATGGATTGCGCGGCGGACGAATGGGGGGGGCAGGGAAAAACGAGTGAATTGCTCGTGATGGATTTTTTTAGATTTCCTGTGGCTGTGTGTTTCTTATGCCTGATAATGTCAGTCTGTTTTTATTGTATTTTTGATCCACTTGAGAAATTTGGCCGCTTTATCTTCATCATGCATGGGTGATTTCAAGTAGTAGTATGCCCCTGATGTAATCTTTTGCGATTTCGGAATGTAAACAAGGCTTCCTTTGTCGATGTATTGCGTCAAGAAAAGTTCCGGAATCAGCGCGATTCCCAGTCCTTGGATTGCCGCTTCGATAGCCAGAACCGTGTTGTCCAAGAGAATCTGGTTTTCAACCGAGTTCATGTTCAATTCCGCTTTCCTGAACCACATTGGCCACAAGTCCTGTCGGGAACGCATGGAAATAACCGGCAAGGAATAGATCATTTCGTCGGACCAGGACTGCAAGTCTCCAAGTACTTCGGGCGCGCATACCAGCCGCGACTTTTCCGTAAGGAATTTCTTACCCTTAAGGCCTGAAAACTGATTCGGACTTCGCCGGATGAACAGGTCGATTTCCCTGTGCACCAGTATCGGTTCCGAGCTGGTTCTCAATCGAAGGTCAATCTTTGGAAATTGTTTTTTGAAGTCCGCGAGACGCGGGATGAGCCAGTGCATCGCAAAGGTCAATGGCGTCTCGATCAAAATGATTTCCTTTTCGTCCGCAGATTGAATTTCCTGGGTGGCCTTGTGCAGAACATCCAGTGAAACTCCCACCTTGGAATAGTACATCCGCCCGGCGGTCGTGAGTTCGATTCGCCTTGATTTTCGCCTGAATAACTTCTTCCCTACGTAGTCTTCCAGGTGTTTGACCTGTCTGCTTACAGCACCGGGAGTTACGCACAGCTCTTTTGCGGCTTTTTGAAAGCTACCCAATCGTGCTGATACTTCAAATACATTTATCGCATTCAGTGGAGAATTGCTGGACACTTTTTTCTCTGTATAAACAAGCTGTAAGTCGTTACTGTTGAGATTTTCTCAACGGTTTGCATTCGATATTATCGTTTGAAAAGCGTAAAATTTAATGTTGTACTTCTCTTGTGCAGAGAATTTCAATGCATATTGGTATTACAACAATAAATTTGTTCATTTTACATTAAAATTGAATGCGAATTGTTACAGTCGTGTTCTGATTCTACGAAGTGTTCGTGGCAACACTTTTAGGCACTATTAACCTGGGGACCTTATGTCGGCTATTCATTTTCACAATCTTACGATTCAATACGGCGCAACAACCGTGATTGATCGTCTCAGTCTGGATATTGAAGACGGGAGTTTTTTCGTGCTGTTAGGGGCTAGCGGGTGCGGAAAGACCACTTTGTTGCGAACGATTGCAGGTTTTATCAAGCCCACCTCCGGCAACCTTTATTTCGATGATCGGGATTTGACGCATGTTCCCGCACATTTGCGCAACATAGGCTTTGTCTTTCAGGACCATGCGCTTTTCCCGAACCTGACGGTTCACGACAATATCGCGTACGGGCTCAAGGTGCGGAAGTTCCGTAAAAAGTCCATCAATGCCGAAGTCATGGATATCGCTACAAAAGTCGGCCTCGGGGATTTGCTCGACAGGTTCCCGTCCGAGTTGAGCGGCGGTCAGCAACAACGTGTGGCTTTGGCCAGGGCTTTGGTCGTCAAACCTTCCGTCTTGTTGATGGATGAGCCTCTTTCCAGCTTAGACTGCAAACTCAGAATCGAAATGCGTTCGCTCATCGCGGAGATTCAGCGTGAAATCGGCACGACAACGGTCTTGGTCACCCACGATCAAGAGGAAGCGCTTGAACTCGCAACGGACGTGGCCGTGATCAGAAAGGGGGCCATCGAACAGCTTGGTACGCCAAGGGATGTCTATGCAAAGCCGCAAACGGCTTTTGTTGCGGACTTCATCGGAGCTGCCAATATTCTGGACGTTGAATCCATGCGGCTTACCCCCGAGAATCGTATTTGCTGCGCCTTGTCCTGCGGGCAGGATATTCACATCGATAACGATCAGGAAATAGAGGAAATCGGCGGGACAAAACTGATTGTTCGACCTGAAGACATTTTAGTGGCAACCAGGCCCGCTCCAGGCATCAAACAACTGGAGGGTAGGGTTGTCCAGGTCCGGTACCATGGCCGGAGCATGTCATACCTTGTAAAATTAGCGGAAGATCAATTCCTGGTCGTGGATGATGCGCTGACGAAGGCCAGCGGTGAAATAGCTCAGGGAAGCAGGGTATACGCCACGCTGCCTGCCTCTCTGCGGTGTGTCAGGAGCTAAGGACGATGAATAAATTCATGCCTTGGGGAGCCCTGACCCTTCTTTCCTGCCTTTTCCTGGCAGTGTTTCTGCTCCTGCCGATCTTCAAGGTGATTCTGGCGAGCCTTCAGAATGCCGACGGGGCATTAACTCTGGAAGGGTTTAAGATTTTCTTTACGGAAGGGGATTACCTCCAAGGTCTCTTCAACTCCTTGTTTCTTGCGGCCGCCGTTACCGTCGTAACCGTCCTTATCGGTGTGCCTCTTGCCTATGTCACCGTTTACTATGATTTCCCTTTCAAATCCTTGTTGAGCATCCTGCCGATTACCGTCGTTATTATTCCGGAATTGATTACCACTCAATCCTGGCTGCTTGTTTTCGGCTACAATGGGTTCGTTACGCAGATGCTGCTCGAATTGGGCATCAGGGCCCCTCGATTTTACGGGTGGACCGGGCTGATCTTCGTCATGGCCATTACTTATTATGTTCATGTGTATATGGCGTCTCTCGCAGCTTTGAGGAGCTTCGACGTTCAACTGGAGGAGGCCGCGCAAAGTTTGGGCCGATCGCCGATTTCCGCACGGATCAGGACCATGGTCCCGCTGATGGCGCCGGCAATTCTCTCCAGCGCTCTTGTTGTGTTCACTCTCGTTTTGGGAAATTTCTCGATCGCGATCATACTGGGACCGAGCGTCCCGCTCCTGTCGGTTATGACCTACAACAGCTTTCTCAGCGAGGTAGGCTTGAATCCTTTGATGCAGAGCGCATTGGCAACCATTTCCATAGTCCTCGTCGGGTTGATTCTGTTCGTTCAGAAGCGGTTTGTCGGAAAATCGCGTTTTGAAATGAGGCAGGGCCGCTCCATGAAAGCGCTTCCGATCAAAGGAGCATGGGGCGTTGCCGCGTATGTGGCCGTGCTTGCCCTTTTGGCTGTGACGCTGCTTCCCCTCGGGCTTGTCTTGGCCGGTTCGATCACCGATTCCACCGGGCCGGTGATGCATTGGGGCCATTTCACCCTGAAACATTTCGCCAACGTAGCCGATTATGGAGTGGAAATCATAGTCAATTCCATTTCATACGCATTTTCGGCAACGGTCTTGGGCGTCGTATTCGGCACGACTGCTTCCTATCTGATCATCAAGAAGAAAAATGCATTGACCGAAGCCCTTGATTTCATGGTCATGCTTCCGATGGCCATTTTCGGAACCGTGCTGGGGATAGCCCTTTCTCAAACCTTCAATGCGGGATTGATTCCGTTAACCGGCACTCCCATCATTATGGTTTTGGCGTTGACCCTCCGGCGACTGCCGTTTTCCGTCAGAAATGCTTCCGCCAACTTGTTCAACATACCCGACTCGATAGAGGAGGCCGCCATCAGCCTCGGCACCTCTCCGATGAAGAGCTTCCGGAAGGTGGTTGCCCCGCTCATGGCCCCCGGCATTACTTCCGCCGCGGTTCTGATGTGGGCGATGACCATGGCGGAACTGGCGTCGACACTCCTGCTGTATCACCCCAGCCAGGAAACATTGCCCATAAAAATCTACAATTTGATCGACAGCGATCTCATGGCGCAAGCCTCCGCTTATGGAGTGGTCATGATCGTCCTTATTCTGACGCCCATTTTCCTGGTCACCAAATTCACTAAAGTGGAATTGTTTAAATAACCCCTAAAATAATTGAAAAAGAGCAAAAGGAGATTCCAATGAAAAAGTTGTTAGCCGCCTTTCTTGTTTGCCTTGCGGCGTTCGCAACGCAAGCCCGCGCCGGGGAAGATGTGACGCTTTACGCTACCAATAGCGAAGACTCCGTTCAGGTCATTCTCGAAACGGTCAAAAAGCAGGCCCCGGATATGCATGTGAACGTCATCAGAGGAAAAACTGGCGTATTGCTTCAGCGCGTTGTCGCGGAAAAGGGTGCGCCGAGCGGTGATGTCTTTTGGAGCAGCGGTTTCGGCACCCTCGCCGGTTACGTCGACATGGCGGAATCGTATGATTCCGAACAGGGGAAAACCGTCCCTGAATCTCTGCGCGGACCTGACGGCAAATGGCTCGGCACCAATGTCCATGTGGTCGTTTTGATGGTCAACAAAGATCAGGTCAAAGGGGAAATGCCCAAGGGCTGGGACGACATTCTCAACGGTGCAGGCGAGGACAGAATAGCCTTTGCCGATCCGTCCGCATCCAGTTCCGCCTATCTTCAGCTTTACGGCATTTACAAGAAGTACGGTGAAGAGGGCGTGAAAAAACTGGCGAAGCGCGTCACGGTCACCGGTGGTTCCAGCAGCGTCTACAAGGGCGTGGCCCAGGGTGAATATCCGATCGGCGTCACGATTGAATACGCCGCTTATCGCTATGTGGCCAGCGGACAGCGTTCCATCAAGCTTGTGTACCCCGAGGAAGGAACGTTCCTGTCTCCCGAAGGCATGTTCATCATCAAGGGCGCGCCCCATGCCGAAAACGCGAAGAAGCTGTTTGATATCATGATGTCCAAAGAGGCTCAGCAGACGATTTTCGAGAAGAGCTTCAGAAGACCTACGAGAGCCGATGTCGATGTCTCCGCATCTTCGGCGCTTCCCAACATGAAGGACATCAAGGTCTTCCCCGTTGATCAGCAGCAGGCCGGAGCCGAAAAGGACAAGGTCATCAAGATCTGGAAGGATGCGCTCGCTTCCAAATAAAAGATAAATCCCTCTTTTGAGGCGGATTCGGGGCCGTAACCTCGAATCCGCCTAGGGAAGGGCGCCCTGAATTGTTTCCCCCTCAACTTTTATCCCATTCGAAGGTTTCGTTCGGAAGACTTTCATGGGCATAGGTACCTAAATGATCAATATCGCGAAAAAATTGGCCAACGTGAAGCCTTCCCAGACCAAGGCGATCGCACAGATCGCCGCCAACCTGAACGCGCAGGGGCGGGAAGTCATTTCCCTCAGCCTCGGCGAACCCGACTACGATACTCCCATGAACATCATCGATGCGGGAGAAAGGGCTATGCGTGAAGGGCATACTCGATACACCTCCGTCCCCGGCATTCTCCCTCTTCGGGAAGCCATATGCGACAAATTGGCGAAGGATAACAACCTCAGGTACACGCCCGACCAGATAACGGTCGGCACGGGCGCCAAGCAGGTGTTGTACAACGCCCTGGTGGCGACCCTGGACAAGGGGGACGAGGTCCTGATCCCCACGCCGTGCTGGGTGTCCTATCCCGATATGGTTTCACTCGCAGGGGGAACTCCGATTTTCGTGGAATGCCGCAAGGATAATTCCTATCTGCTTGATCCCCAAGAGCTTGAAGCCAAAATTACAGACCGGACAAAATGGATCATATTCAATTCGCCCAACAATCCGTCGGGCGCGGTGTATCAGGAAGGGGACCTCAAGATCATCGCCGAGCTGCTTCGGCGCTATCCCCATGTCTCCGTCATGTCTGACGATGTATACGAAAAATTTACCTATCCCGGGACCCGATTCGCCACCATGGCCGAAGTCGCGCCTGATTTGGCCGATCGCTGCCTGGTGGTCAACAGTCTTTCGAAGACATACTGCATGACGGGTTGGCGGGTAGGATACGGCGCGGGTCCGGCGCATCTGATAAAAACGATGAATCTGGTCCAGTCCCAAACGACATCCCATGCCTGCTCCATTTCGCAGGTGGCCGCAATCGAGGCGCTCAACGGTCCGCAGGAGCACATCACTCAGTTCATCGAGGATTACTATCGGCGAATCCAGTTTACAGTCGAAAGAATCAACAAGATAGACGGGTTGAATTGTTCGATGCCGAGCGGTTCCTTTTATGTCTTTGTCGATTGTTCCGATTTGATCGGTAAAAAGACGCCTGAAGGCGAAACCATAGCCAATGACATAGAGCTTGGGATGCACTTCATGGAATCGGCGGGCGTCGCCGTTGTACCGGGTTCGGCGTTCTTCGCTCCCGGGCATTTCAGGATTTCCTGCGCCGCTTCCCTGGAGAACCTTTCCAAGGGAATCGACCGGATAGAAGCGTCCTGCGCCGAGTTGAAATAACGGGAGGGCCATTATGAACAGAATTAAAAGCATCATAGAGCAGAACGGCATTTTTCATGCGATGGCCGCGCATAACCCCCTTTCCGCCAAGCTTGCCGAAGAGGCCGGATTTAATGGGATTTGGGCGAGCGGTTTTGAGCTGTCGGCGGCATACGGCATCCCTGACGCCAGCCTGCTGTCGTTGACGCAGCATCTCGACAACACACGGGCCATGGCTTCGCAAGTGTCGATACCCATTATTGCCGACATCGACACAGGGTACGGCAATGCCATCAATGTAATGCATGTGGTCAGCGCCTACGAGCAGGCTGGGGCGGCAGCGGTCGTCATGGAAGACAAGAAGTTCCCGAAGGATACAAGCCTCTTGAAAGGGGGGCGGCAGGAATTGGTTCCCATTCAGGAATTTCAAGGCAAAGTGGAGGCGGCTGTCGCAGCCAGGCGATCGCCCGACTTTGTAATAATCGCCCGTACCGAAGCGCTGATTGCGGGAAAGGGGATCGAAGAGGCTCTGGCCCGCGCCGATGCCTACGTTGAGGCCGGAGCCGATATGATCCTTGTGCACTCCAAATCAAAGAGTCCCGATGAAATCCTCGGTTTTCTGGACAAGTGGAGCGGACGGGTGCCCGTGGTCCTGATCCCTACCAGCTATCCCGAGTTGACCGAAGAGAAAATGAAGCGGACCGGAAAGGTCGGCGTCGTCATATACGGCAATCACGCCATACGCGCTTCGGTCAAGGCGATGCAGGATGTCTTTGCCGAGATACGGCGGGATGGCGGTATCCAAAATGCCGACAGCCACGTTGTTCCGGTAACGGAAATTTTCAGGTTGCAGGACGTGGCGGCCATGAAGGAAAATGAAAAGCGGTACATTCGGTAGTGGGCTTGAAGGCCAAAAGATCAGCCGAGTAGGGCTATGCTCGGATAAATACCAAGTATCACCTCTCCATAAAGAGTAAAATTAAGGGTTGCAGCCGGTTGGTTGCAACCCTTTCCTTTTCTTAGTCGGCTATTCGTTAAGGCTATAGCCGTCAAGCTTCATGTGTATGCCCTGTCCGAAGATCTCAATGAAAGATGTGCGTGTGTTTTGAGATTTGCATGTCCCACGTTGGGCCACCCTGTACTTTCGGCAAATCGAGGATGAGATGAAGTCTCATTCCCAAACGCATTATTTGCCGTTGGTCTCCATGTTATTCGGGAATTGGCGGCAGCTAGTCGGGGGGAATTCGCCGGAGAGGCCGTCGAACACAAAATGGTCTGGCAGGTGGAGGGGAGTAGCGGGGGCCTCTGCACCCATGGAGTCTGGGATGAGCCTATGGACAGGTGGGCGGAGAGTTACAATGAGAAATAGCCGGGACGTTGACGCTGAGGGCCATCGGCAGGGTGCTCAAGGCACCCTGCCGATGGCCGATTCAATGGTCAGTCCGGTCGTCTCGCCTAGAACGGGTAGACCAGCGTGCTTTCACCCTCGTTCTTTTCCTCGCCCATCTTCTTGTCGATGGCGTCGATGCGGGCTTGGGCGGCGACTCGCTGTTCCTTGCGGGCAGCGTTGCGCACCACGGTTCCGAGCAGCTTTTTGGCGGTTTCGTATTTGCCCCGTTTTTCATAGATCAGGGAGGCGCGATACATGGCGGTCAAGGCCCAGATGTTTTCCTGGGGATATTGCCACGCCAATTTGAGGTAATAGTCCAAGGCCTTATCCGGGTTGCGCATGGCCTGTTCGCCCTCGCCGAGCCAGAACAAGGTCTCGGCCTGCAAAGCGGTGGTCATGCTCGCCCGGGCGTCCCACATGGCCAGCAATTCCTTTTGAGCAGCCTCATATTCCCTTCGCTGCTGGTAAAGAAGTGCCATGCGCAGCCGGGTCATCACCGGGATAGGTTCATCGGTCTTGACCATGTCCTGATAAGTCTCAAGCGCCTTGCCTTGGCTTCCGGCGTCCAGTTCCAGGCGGGTCTTGATATCCAGCCAGGCCATCCGCAACTCGGGTGGCAGGGCGGTGTCGTCTATCCGGTTCAGATAAAAGGCCCCGTGTTGTAACTGCTTGTTCTTCACCGCGTCGTCGGCGAGATGAATCAGGCTGCGTATGCCGAAGGACGTGTCGTCGAAAAGATAAGCGCCGCGTTTGGCCAGTTCAACGGACGGAGATTGGGTGAAGCGTTGCTGCCAATAGGCTAAAAGCAGCAGCCGATCCAGGGGATACCTGACGGTAGAAAGGGATTGCAACTGGTCCTGCGGGGCGGCGGTCCAGAAGGGGGCTTCGGTCTTGGGGTGAACATCCATACCGGCGGCCCCGGAGAGGGCGGCCAAAACCGGGTACAGAGCAAAGGCTTCGCCCGGATTTTCGGGCAGAACTTTGTTCAAGCTTTCCTTGAAGGCCAGGGTCCCGGCCAGCCTGAGGCAGATTGGCAAAGTGCTTTTATCCGTGCTGTTCCAGGTGGTTGCCGCAGCAGAGGTGTTGCCGTTGGCAAGAGACAGGGCGAGCTTGAAATTACGCAACAAGGCGGCGGTCTGCTCTGAAATGAGCATGGAGCCCAGCTCGTTGTCGATAGCTTTTTCCGCCGCTTCCGGGGGCATGTTCAGGATGTTGTTGCGGAATTTTGTCCAGGCGGCGGAGTCCGGATTGCCCAGGAACCAATCGGTCCGGGACTTGGAATAAGGCGCCAGGACATTGCCCGACCAGAATGCATACGCCTTCAGATAGTTTCCTTCGAGGAAAACATCAATGTTTGTCGGCGTGTTGCCGCTATTGAGAAAATACAGGGTCGAAGCCCAGAACTGGCGGACTGTTTCGTTGGACAGCTTGGTGATATGAGTCGATGCTTCATCGAATTTTTCAAGAGAAATCGAGGCCATGGCCTTGGCGATGAGCATGGTATCGGCGGAAGACACAAGGGCGGAAGCGGGCGGCGCGGCATTGGCCAACGGTTGGTTCTGAAGGAGAGAATGGACACCGTTCCAGAATTCGTTGGGCCAGACTTTGATGCCCACGGCCATTATCAGGTCCAGGGCTTCTCGCTGGGAATCTCTTGAAATGGTGTGATTGGCAAGCCAGGACCAGTACATCTTGAGCCATACATCGTGCCAGATGGGCTCCAGGCCCGATTCGGCCTTGAAACGGGAGCGGAGTTCCTCGTCGGGCATGAACCTGGCGGCTTGAGTGTACCAAAGTACGGCTTTGGTCAGATCACCCAGCCCTCGATGGGCTTGTCCTCCGAGCCACAGACGGTCGGCTTCCGACTGGCCGGTAAAAGCAGGCGTCATTTCAATGAGTTCAAGGGCTTTCTCTGGTGAATTGAGATTCAGATAGACCTGAGCGCGTTTGAGCACGGCCTCGGGCGTGTCGGCGGAGGGCTCGTGCGCGTATTCCTTTTCCAGTCTGTCCCAGGCCCGGTAGTGTTCAAGCCATTGCTCGAAGGACTGTTTTTCTTCGGCATGGGCGGGGTTGAGCCCAGCCACTGCCAAAAAAGCCACCAGAAGCGAAAATACGAGTCTCGATTTCATTGTTCCTCGAATCCGGCCGGAATGGCCTTTTTATCTGTTCATGATGGGGCATCATTATCAGCCGCATAAAAAATGCTCAATGGGTCCCTTGGTCGGCATCTCGAATGTCCGACAGGTGCTTGGGAGTCGTTTCGTTGCTGATCCGCAAAGAAGCCGAAGGGTGAATCCGAACGGTTACGATTGTCCCTTTTGGGACTTTATTTGTTAAAAGTTTACATAATTTACATTATGAGACAAATATATAACACACTGGAAAGTTAGATTAAAATTCTTAAAGCTCACTTTGTAAGTTGGTCACATCGTCGCCTACTGATGACTTCACGAAAGATCGGTTGCGACAAATGCTCTGTGCTGCGTTTTTGGGGTTGCGGCCGATGTCGACATTGTTTTGAAAGGGAAAATCGCTCTCCGCTGAACTGAGAGCTAAATTTATATGCGGGTCGTATTGAGCGTAATCTGGATAAGAATGCCTAGTCGGCACAGACGTCGACATCACGCTCCAGGCGGTCCCTTGGCATGGGAAGGATTCGCCATCGACAGCCTCCGCGTCTTGGCATGTGCGGATGCCTTGCTTCAGGTCGTGTTAGCCCTTGATTGAGCCGTTAACCGACAGGAAGCCGCCCTGCCTTCGGGAACTCGTCTGAGCCGAGTTTTGTTGGGTCTTGCAGGCAAGGGGCGTTTTGGAGGCCAAATCGTCTTAAGGGCTGACTGAGGGCGTAAAAAAAGGCCCTGAGTCGGGCCTTTGATTTTAGGATGTGGTCTGGAAGCCTATTCTTCTTCTTTCGGAACCGATGCGCCGATGCGTTTCAGGTACTTGTCACGGCATTCGTAGGAACAGAAGACGTGGACCTTGTCCCCTTCACGGACGCGGATGTCTCCATCCTTGTCAACATAGGTCCCGCAGGACGGGTCCTTGACCATTTCGCCGGAGGCAACCTTCTGCTTGATGGACTTGTCCTTTCGCATTTCCCGTTTTTGCTTGTCGCCCATGAAGAGCTTGTAGACCAGAAACAATGCAGCCGCGATGACAAGAAATTTAAGCATGGGTAGCCTCGTTGGTTGGTTTTATCAGGAGTCCTGCCAGATCTTTCGATCTTCCAGCCGATATTCGATGGCGTCCAGGGCCTCGTCTATGGTCGTGCCGTCCGGAAAGACGTAATTCGGCGCGATTTCTTTGAGCGGCACCAGAACAAACGCCCTTTCCTTGGCGCGAGGATGCGGCAGGGTCAGGAAATCCATATCCATAACGGTGTCGCCCCACGCGATGATGTCCATATCCAAGGGCCTGGGACCTCCCGGGACAGCCCGGGTGCGGCCCATTTTGGCCTCAATGGCCGTACAGGTGGACAGAAAGCCCGGCGGCGACCAGATCTCGGCGTCGATTTCGAGCTCCACCACCTGGTTGGTGAACCACGGCTGATCCTTGACCTGCCCCTGAGGCTCGGTCACGTAGCATTCAGAGACCTTCCGCAAGCGGATGTCGTCGCCGTAGTCCTCAAGCAGGACCAAAGCCTCGTGGAGGTTTTCTTCAGTGTCTCCCACGTTCGAGCCTAGGCTCACGTAGCAGATCACAGTTTCGAAATTCTGGATACTGCCTCCTCGAGCTTGTCGTTGTTCACGGTCAGGGAGATGCGGAAGTACCCTTCTCCAGGCGTGCCGAAGCCGTTTCCGGGAGTCAGGACAACGCCGGTCTTCATGAGGACGTTCGTAACGAATTCAGCTGACTTGTGCCCTTCCGGAACGTTGCACCAAAGGTAGAAGGACGCGTCCGGGACGCGGTGCTTGATGCCGATTTTGGTCAGGGCGGCGCTGACGACGTCCCTGCGCTCCTTGTAGATGGCCCGGAAGCTTTCGGCAAAAGGCTCGCCTTCTCTCAGGGCGGCGATGCCGGCTTCCTGCACGGCCTGGAAAATGCCGGAGTCCACGTTTTCCTTAATCTTGCCCAGGCCCGCGACGAGACTCGCGTTGCCGACGGCCATGCCGATACGCCAGCCGGTCATGTTGTAGGTCTTGGACAGGGAATGGAATTCGATGCAGACGTCTTTGGCGTCCTTGCATTCCATGATGGACAGGGGCTTGTTCTCGGGATCGTAGTAAATTTCGGTGTAGGCTGCGTCGGAAACAACAATTACGTTGAATTCCTTGGCCTTCTCGATGAGCTTCTCATAGAACGGCTTGGTCGCCGTGGCCGCGGTCGGGTTGTTCGGATAACAGACGAAGATCATCTTGGCCTTGGCCCAGGTGTCGTCGGAAATCGCGTCCAGGTCGACGAGGAAGTCGTTTTCCTCGAGCAGAGGCAGGTATTCCACCCTGCCGCCCGCGAATTCAGTGGCGATGCCGTATACCGGATAGTTGGGAGTGGCCACCAGGACCGTGTCGCCGGGATTGACGTAGGCCAGCGGGAAGTGGGCGATGCCCTCCTTGGAGCCGATCAGGCTGACAATCTCGGTCTTGGGATCGAGGTCGACGTTGAAGCGCTGTTTGTACCAGTCGGACACGGCCTGGCGGAAAGCCAACATGCCTATGTAGTCGGGGTACCTATGGTTCGGAGCCTTCTTGGCGCTCTCGTACAGGGCTTCGATGATGAAGTCAGGGGTGGGCAGGTCGGGGTCGCCGATACCCAGGCTGATGATGTCCATGCCCTTTTTGGCTACTTCCGCCTTGGCCTTGTCGATGGCGGCGAAAAGGTACGGAGGCAGGGTCGACAAACGGTCGGCCAGTTTGAATTCAGACATGTATGTCTCTCCTTGGAATCCGATATTGAAGCACTTTCATAATGGGGGCATGACCCTGTGTCAATGCGAACCATTGCGCTTTGACCCTCACCTTGGTAGCAAGGATGCTGGCGATCGTGCTTGTTTCCCGTGCAGTGCGGCAATTACCTTTTTATACGGGATATCATCCAATACTTTAATAGTATCAAACCGATTCGGCAGTGATTATGACACACCCGGAAAAAGAAAAAAACATCAACGAGTACAATCATCCCTGGGTGGACCGTTATCTTGAGTACCTGCTGATCGAAAAGGGGTTGTCCGAGAACAGTCTGACGGGTTACGCCAACGACCTTAGTTCCCTCCTCGCCTTTCTGGAAGAACGCTCCTTCGCCCTGAAGGATCTGACCGACAGGACTCTTTTCCTTTATCTGACGCATCTTCGTGCCAGAGGTCTGAAAAGCCGCTCCCTGGCGCGTCACCTCTCCTCCCTACGCGGCTTTTTCGCTTTTGCCGTGGGAGAGAAATGGTACAAGGAAGACCCCGGCCAGCTCCTCGAAAACCCAAAACTGCCGCGCAAGTTGCCTGAATTCCTGACCCGTGAGGAGGTGGGGCGGGTGCTTGCCCTGCCTGACACCTCCACTCCGCTCGGTATGCGCGACAAGGTGATGTTGGAGCTTCTCTATGCGGCGGGCCTGCGGGTTTCCGAACTGATCGGGATGAAGGTTTTGGACTACGACCCACAGGTGGGGATGCTTAAGGTTTTCGGCAAGGGCGCAAAGGACCGCCTCATCCCCATCCACTACACGGCCCAGGACTATCTCAACCATTATCTGGAGTTTACCCGGCCCGGGTTCAAGCCTTGCGCGGACTTCATGTTCCTCAATCGTTCGGGCAAGGGACTGACCCGCCAGGGAGTTTGGAAACTCATCAAGAAATACGCCGAGGCGGCGGGCATAAAGCGCCCGATTTCCCCTCACACCTTCCGTCACTCCTTTGCCACGCATCTGCTGGAGGGCGGCGCGGACCTGCGAACCGTGCAGATTCTTCTTGGCCATGCGGACATCAGCGCCACCGAGATTTATACCCATGTGGAGTCCAGCAGGTTGAAGGCCCTGCACCGCAAATTCCATCCAAGATCAACCATGTGATCACTGCAACCGCCAGAACACCTTATGAAAAACACGCCAGATAAGATAAAGGCCCCGACCGTGATCACGGCCCACGCCAATGCGGACTTCGACGCTCTGGGGGCCATGGTCGCGGCCAGCAAGCTCTACCCCGGCGCAGTGCTTATTTTCCCGGGCAGCCAGGAATCCAACCTGCGAAACTTCTTTATCGAGAGCACCACATATCTTTTCAATTTCAAGGCGTTTAAGGATATTGATCCCGACTCCGTGAAGCTGCTGGTGGTCGTGGATACCCGGCAGCGATCGCGGATTTCCCACGTGCGGCCCGTTCTGGACAACGAGGGCTTACGCATACATCTCTACGACCATCACCCGGACAGCGAGGAGGATTTGCCCGCAGAGAAGGTCGTGGTCCGGGATTGGGGCTCCACCACTACTATAATAGTGCATGAGATACGGGAGCGTGGCCTCTCCCTCAACGAAGAGGAAGCCACCCTGCTTGGTGTCGGCATATACGAGGACACCGGCTCTTTCGGTTTCAACACCACTACTCCACAGGATTTCGAAGCTGCGGGCTGGCTCAAGTCCCAGGGCATGAATCTCGAGGTTATCGCCGATCTGCTGTCCCATGACCTGTCGGCCATGCAGGTTACGTATCTTGGTGAATTGTTCAAGAATGCAAAGACCTATGACATCCATGGCGTGGATGTGGTCATCACCGAGATGTCCACGGACAAATTCGTTCCGGATTTCGCCCTGCTGGTGCATAAGCTTATGGACATGGAGAAGATCAAGGTTGTCTTTGCGCTGGGGCGCATGGCCGACCGCATCCATTTGGTGGCCCGGTCCAAAAGCCCGGACGTCAATGTCGGCCGCATCTGCTCGTCCCTTGGAGGCGGCGGGCATGATTCGGCGGCCTCGGCCACTATCAAGGACCGCACCCTTGCCGAGGTGCGCGACGACCTGTTCGCCCTCTTTTATTCCCAGATCAATCCGCAGATCGTGGTGGAATCCCTCATGTCCCGCCCTCCCGTGGTCATCGAGGGCGACAAGACCATTGCGGACGCGGTCGAACTGATGACCCGTTACGGGCTCAAGGATGTGCCGGTTGTGGCGGGCGGGACCATGCGGTGCATCGGCATCATCGGCCACAAGATCGCGGACAAGGCCCTTTCCCACCATCTCGGCGAGGTGGGGCTGAGCGAGTACATGACCAGGAATTTCGAGACGGTGGAGTCAAAGACCGATCTCTATCGGGTCATGGAAATAATACTGAACAACCGCCAGCGGATGCTTCCCGTGGTGGAAGACGAAAACCTGGTGGGGGTCATCACCCGTACGGACCTCATGAACATGCTGATCGAGGAGCCTGCGCGCATCCCCGATTCACTTATGCCTGACCGCCGCAGGGAGCGGAATATCGCCGCGCAGGTCAGGAATCGGCTGCCTCAGCGTATGCTCGATCTGCTCAAGGAAGCGGGCGACCTGGGAGCCGAGTTGGGTTGGGAGGTCTATGCGGTCGGCGGTTTTGTGCGTGACATCCTGCTGGGACGGCCCAATCTCGATCTCGACCTGGTGGTCGAGGGGGAAGGCATTGTTTTCGCCAAACGGTTTGCGGACAGGCTCGGCGGCCGGGTCAAGGCGCATTCCAAGTTCAAGACCGCCCTTGTCATTCTTGAGGACGGCCAACGGGTGGACGTGGCCACGGCCCGGCTGGAATACTACGAATACCCCGCAGCCCTGCCCACGGTGGAGCTTTCGTCCATCAAGATGGACCTGTATCGGCGTGATTTTACGATCAACGCCCTCGCCCTGCGCATCAACCCCGGCCGTTTCGGTCAACTCGTGGACTTTTTCGGGGCGGACCGGGACATCCGCAACCGGGCCATCCGCGTGCTCCATTCCCTGAGCTTCGTGGAAGACCCTACACGCATTCTCAGGGCCATACGGTTCGAGCGGCGATTCGATTTCCAGATCGGCGGTCAGACCATGCGGCTTATCAAGAACGCGCTCAGTCTCAAGCTTTTCAGCAAGCTTTCCGGGACCCGCGTCATGCACGAGTTGCAGCTCATCATGAATGAGGACGACCCTCTTTCCTGCCTGCTGCGTATGCAGGAACTGGGCATCATGGAAGCCATCCACCCTCTTTTGAGCCTCGACCGTGATCGAATCCAGATTCTGACAGAACTGGCCAAGGTCCATAACTGGTACAAGCTACTTTACCTGGAGCCGTCTGTTATCCCTTGGAAACTCTACATTCTGGGCATGACCATGGGCATCAAGCGGGAGGATCTCGGCCAGGTGACGAAGCGGCTGCATTTCACCCAAAAAGAGGAACGGGATTTCTTCCAACTGCGGGATATGATCGGCGAAGCGCTGATGAAGCTCATGGGCTGGAAAGAGGGACGCTCCAAATTGAGCCGTCTTTATCAGATTCTTCACCCCGTCCCTGTCGAGGGGGTTCTCTTCCTCATGGCGCGCAGCCGAAAGGAATATATCAGAAGGAATATTTCTCAATATCTCGCTAGATTGCAATATATTGAAATAGATGTTAACGGCAAGGACCTCAAGAACATCGGTATTGAGCCCGGCCCCATTTACACGGCCATTCTGGACAAGCTGATGATCGCCAAGATCGACGGACGCGCTGAAACCCGTCACGAACAATTGAATCTGGCCAAGAGGTTGAACAGGGAGCTCTCGGCGAGTTACGCTGAAAAGGGTGAGGACTAGACGCTTTACCCCCTTGCCCTCTACGGACAAGCCGTGTAGAAAATCAAGGTGTTGGTATGTGTGAGCGGTTGTCGCGAATACAACCTTCAACCTCATGAAATTGAAACGGAAGTGGATAATGGATGTTCTGTGGGCGCCTTGGCGTCTTGAATATATACTCGGTCCCAAACCCGAGGAGTGCGTCTTCTGCATTCCCGAGGGCACGAGTGAGGACGAGGAGCGGTGCATCCTCGCCCGAGGCGAACATTGTTTCGTAATCATGAACAAGTTCCCGTACAACAACGGGCACCTCATGGTCACCCCCTACCGTCATGTGAGCCACTTGACGGATCTGACTTTGGAAGAGTCCCAAGACTGTATGCTCTGGATCAGGCGCTGCATCGAAGTGCTGGAAAAGGCATTCCACCCCCAAGGGATCAATATGGGGCTCAATCTGGGTGAGGCGGCAGGGGCCGGTATCGCCCAGCACATGCATTTTCAGATTGTCCCCCGGTGGAATGGGGACGCGTCGTTTATGGCCGTCTTCGGCGAGACCACGGTCATCCCCGAACACCTGTCTTCAACCTACAGCCGTCTCAAGCCGCTGTTTGATGCGATAACAGCTTAAGGAGAACCGCATGCGTTTTATCAAGGTCCTGTTTCTGTTGGTGCTTTTCGTTTTTTCCATCTTGTTCTTCAGCCAGAACAATGATGTCCTGCTTCAGAACCTGGTACTGGTTCTCGATATTCCCTACGTAGCCACCCTGCATTCCATTCCCCTGCCCTTCGGATTTCTGATCCTGACCGCTTTCGTGGCCGGCGCCCTGCTGACCATGATCTATTTCGCGGTGGACAAATTCCGCGGCGCCTCCAAGCTCAAGGAATGCCGCACCCGCATGGCCAGCCTGGAGCAGGAGCTCAACTCCCTGCGCAACATGCCCATCAGCGCTGACACTTCCTTCTCCTCCGTCGAGAACAAGGAAGAGGAAAACGCCTAGGAATCGCCATGGGCTGGAATATATTCAACCGCAAGAAGACACCGAGCTTCACGAGTGATGCGACTCGGGCCGCTGGCAACGGGGAATCCCTGCCGGTGCAGGATACCCGTGCGGCCATCGAGGAACTCAGCAAGGTCGTCCAGAACGACCCGGAAGCGGTTGAAATCTACCTGGCTCTCGGCAGTCTCTACCGATCTCAGGGCGAGATTGAGCGCGCCATCCAGATTAGAAACAGTCTCATTGTCAGGCCGGGCCTGGACCGCGAGTTCAAGGCCCGCGCCTGGTTTGAACTGGGGCGCGATTTTCGTCGCGCCGGTTTTCTGGACCGGGCCGAAAAAGCCTTTCATCAGGCCCGCTCTCTCGGGCAGGACCCCATCTCCATACATAGGGAAATGGCCCGGCTGACGGCCGAGCGCGGTGACTACGAAAAAGCCGCCGAATCCTATGGCCAGCTTGATCTGCCCTTGCCGCAGGCGCATTTCCTGGTCCGTCTGGCCAAGGATCGTTTCGCCGAGGGAAATGCCTCCCAGGGCCATCGCGCCCTTCGCCATGCCATTCGCGCCTATCCGGGTGCTGTGGAGGCATGGCTGGAGCAGATGGTTCAGGCGTACAAGAGCGGCAATGCGGCCAAGGTCGGCGACATCCTCGCCCAGGCCCTGGCGTATGTGGCCCCGGAATTGCGTTTCGTCCTCTTCGAGGGCCTGTTGCAGGCTCTGGACCAGGCGGAAAGAGCCCGGGTCAACTCTTTCGGCGAAGAAACGGAATGGTCAGGGACGTGTCCTGACGAAAAGGTCGTCCGTGTGGTGGTCCCCATCATTGAGACCCAGGAGCCGGACGTCCTGCTGCTTCACTACGGGGCCCTATTGCTCCTTCGCATCGAGGACACGGAAAACGCCCGCCCCTGGCTTGAAAAGGCGCTCATGCTCAACGCCGATTTCTGGCAGGCGCGGCTTGAGCTGTTCGACCTGTCCCGGACCGAGCAAACCCTGACGCCTTTTTTCAAGGAACAGCTCTCCTTTTTCATCGACCGGGCCAGGCAGGTCCGGCGGTTCTTCTGCCGCCATTGCGGCCTGAAGCGCGATCAGATTTTCTTCAACTGCCCGCGTTGCCATAGCTGGCACTCCATTGCCTTCAGAACCGAGATCAACGAATAATTCAAGCGTACAGATCTTCTCGTGGTACAAAAGAAACTGACTCCTATGCTCGAGCAGTACCTCCGCTTCAAGGAGGAAAATCCGGGCTGCCTGCTGTTTTTTCGCATGGGCGACTTCTATGAACTCTTCTTCGAGGATGCAGAGGTAGTTTCCCGCGCGGTTCAGATCGCTCTTACGAGCCGCAATCCCAACGACGAAAATCCCATCCCCATGTGCGGTATGCCCCACCACTCCGTGGAGCCGTATTTGAGTCAGCTCCTCGACAAGGGATACAAGATCGCCATCTGCGACCAGGTTGAGGACCCGAAGGAAGCCAAGGGGCTGGTAAAGCGCGACGTGACCCGCGTTCTCACTCCCGGCACCGTGGTTGAGGATTCCAATCTCAAGTCCAAGGCCAACAACTATCTCGGCGCGCTCTACTGGGACAGCGCCAAGGATGCCGGAGGGATAGCCTGGGTCGATTTCTCCACGGGGCAGTGGTCCGGTTTATACAGCCGCAGGGAGCCGGAACTGTGGCAGTGGATGGTCAAGATCGACCCGAGCGAATTGCTTCTGCCTCAAGGCGTGAAGGTGCCGCCCCAGTTCAATGACCTGGCCGGTCAGGTCACATCCGTGGCAGCCGGCGCATTCTTTGATTTGGCCGGGGCGAGAAACCGCGTCCTGGAGGTGCAGAAAGTCGCCGATCTGGAAGCCCTCGGGCTGACGGGCAAAGACGAACTGGTCAGGGCGTGCGGAGCGCTTCTCACCTATCTGGATCAGACGCAGAAAGGCGAATTCGGCCACTTGGGCGAATTCAAGCCGTTGAACCTCGGCAAGCATCTCCTGCTTGACGAAGTCACCGAACGCAATCTTGAAATTTTCCGCAGGCTTGACGGTAGAACCGGTCTCGGCACCCTGTGGCAGGTCATGGACCGGACTATGACGCCGATGGGCGGCCGCTTGCTTGAAGCCCGCCTGCGTCAACCCTGGCGCAACCTCACACCCATCGAAAAGACCCAGGAGTGCGTGGCGTTTCTCTTCGACCGAGACCGTCTGCGCGGCGATATCCGGCATGGCCTTGACTCGGTCTACGATTTGGAACGGCTTTCCACACGCATTTTCCTTGGCCGAGCGAATCCCAAGGATTTCATCGCTCTGCGGCGCAGTTTGACAATGCTACCTCCGCTCCGCAAGCTCCTTGCCGCCGAGGAATCTCTAGAGCCCGCTCCGGACTTGAAGCGTATCTTCAATAAATGGGATGCCATGGAGGACCTGTGCGCCCTGCTGGATAGCGCCCTTGTCGACTGTCCGCCGCCCGTAATTTCGGACGGCGGCCTGTTCCGTAAGGGATACGATCCGGTTCTGGACGAGTTGATCGAGCTCAATGAGCACGGCGAGGACCGGCTCAAGGAGCTGCACCGGGCCGAAATGGCCAAAAGCGACATTCCGAAGCTCAAACTCGGCTTCAACAAAGTTTTCGGCTATTATTTCGAGGTCTCCAAGGCGTACAAAGGACAGGTACCGGATCACTTTATCCGCCGTCAGACCCTGGTCAACAGCGAACGGTATATCACTCCCGAGCTGAAGGAACTGGAAGATAGGATCATTTCCGCAAGCGAAGAACGCAAGAGCCTCGAATACAAGTTGTTCCAGGATTTGCGCGAATTGCTGGCCAAGGCCCGGTCCCGGTTCCTGTTCATGGCCGATGTGATCGCCTCGCTGGATTACTGGCAGGGATTGGCCGAGGCGGCCCGGGTCAACGAATGGACCCGTCCCGTCCTGCACGAAGGGCTTGAAATCGATATCGAACAAGGACGCCATCCCGTAGTTGAAGCGGCCATGGGGGCGTCGAATTACATTCCCGGCGATCTCCATATGGACGAAAGCCGCCGTATCCTGCTCATCACCGGGCCGAACATGGCGGGTAAATCCACGGTGCTCCGCCAGGTGGCCATCATAACCATCATGGCCCAGATCGGCTCGTTCATTCCGGCCCGCAGCGCTCGCATCGGTCTGGCGGACCGCGTTTTTTCCCGGGTGGGCGCTTCGGACAACCTGGCTCAGGGGCATTCCACGTTCATGGTCGAAATGACCGAGACCGCGCGCATCCTGAGACAAGCCACCAAACGAAGCCTGGTTATTCTCGACGAGATCGGCCGAGGCACCAGCACCTACGACGGCCTTTCGCTCGCCTGGGCCGTGGTCGAGGAATTGTCCACGCGCGCCGGGGGCTCGGTCCGTACCCTGTTCGCCACCCACTATCACGAACTGACCAGCCTGGAAGGCAAGATCGAGGGATTGCGGAATCTCAACATCGCGGTCAAGGAGTGGAAAGGGGATATCGTGTTTTTACGCAGGCTTGTTCCCGGTCCGGCCGACCGCAGCTACGGCATTGAAGTTGCCCGTCTCGCCGGAGTGCCCCGCCCCGTGGTGGAACGCGCCAGGGAAATTCTTGCGAAGCTCGAAGAAAAATCGCAGGATAGCCAAGCTAAAGGGGCGGTGGACCGCGCGTCCCAGACGTTGTTGCCCGGTTTCGGCGCACCGCCCATCAAGATCGACCGGGAGCTGTGCGAGCACCCGATCATCACCCAGCTCACGGATCTGGATGTGGACGGCATGCCCCCCATTCAGGCGCTCATGCTTCTCAATCAGTGGAAGGACATGATTAAGGACTGATCCATGCGCAAATTCGTCGTCATAACCGCTCTCCTCCTCTTCGGGCTGACCTCGCTGTCAAGCTGCGCCATGGGGCGCAAACAGTGGCCACAGGCTGCCAGAAGCGAGGACCGCTTCACCCTCAGGCTTATCGAAGGCGTCCGGCAGGATGAATGTCTGGTCCTTGAAGTGGACGTTCGCGGCGCGACGAATCGGCTGTGGCGGGCAAGCGTCCTTTATGAAGCGGTTGGCGACGGCGCGGGCCAGGGGTGTGCAGGATGTCCGTTCGTCCCGCGCAATGCCCGGCATTTCACTCGCGGCCAGGAGGGGTTCGACTTGGACGGCAATGTCCTGAAGCTGAGCATCTGCGGGCTTGAACCGGGGGTCGAGTATCGATTCCGGGTGTCCGGGAAAAGCGAGCTTCCGACCATGGCCTTGGAGTATACCGACGTGTTCCAGGCCGAGCCCTAGAGGGCCGGGCATTTCTTTTTATATCTGAAAAGTATTGGATGATATTGTTTTTTAGGGCGTATTGATCCCCATACATCTTTATCAGGAGATCGAACCTCATGCATCATTTCGAACATCGGGACGGCGTCCTTTTTGCCGAGGAAGTGAGTGTTCCTGAACTGGCGAGCCAGTATGGCACACCGCTTTATATTTACTCCACCGCGACCTTCAAGCGGCATTTTCATGCTTTTGATTCCGCTTTCAACGAGCTGGACCATCTGACCTGCTTCTCGGTCAAGGCCAACTCCAATCTGTCCGTGCTCAAAATGCTCGCCAAAGAAGGCGCGGGCATGGATATCGTTTCCGGCGGCGAACTCTATCGCGCCCTGCGGGCCGGGGTTGACCCCGGTCGGATTGTCTATTCCGGCGTGGGCAAGCGGGATTCAGAGATTCGCGAGGCCCTGGAAGCGCGCATTCTCATGTTCAACGTGGAATCCATGGCGGAATTGGAGCGCATCAATCAGGTGGCCGGTGAAATGGGCACCGTCGCACGGATCAGCTTCCGCATCAATCCGGATGTGGACCCGCAAACCCATCCCTATATTTCCACCGGAATGCAGAAGAACAAGTTTGGATTGGACATAGACCTGTCCATGGAGGCCTACAAGCGTGCCGCCGAACTTGAACACATCGAGCCTGTGGGCATGGATTGCCACATCGGCTCCCAGCTGACCAGCCTTGACCCGTTCCTGGAAGCTCTGGACAAGCTCCTTGTCTTCTACGAAAAGCTCGGCGAACTCGGCATCAAGATCAAGTACCTTGATCTGGGCGGCGGTTTGGGCATCCCCTACAACGAAGAGGAACCGCCCCACCCCGCCGAATTCGGCAAGGCGTTGAGCGAGCGGCTCAAGGCGCTGCCTCTCAAGGTCATCCTCGAACCGGGGCGTGTCATTGCGGGCAACGCGGGCATCCTGGTCACGGAAGTGGTCTACACCAAGTCCAATCCGACCAAGAACTTTCTTATCGTTGATGCGGCCATGAACGACCTGGTCCGCCCGAGCCTCTATGGTTCCTACCATCGCATCGCGGAAGTGGAGCCCAAGGGACGCGATCCCAAGGTTTACGACGTGGTCGGCCCCATCTGCGAGTCCGGCGACTTTTTGGCCCGCGACAGGGAACTGCCCGCCGTCGAACAGGGCGAAAGGCTGGTTCTCTATTCGGCCGGAGCCTATGGCTTCACCATGTCTTCCAATTACAACTCCAGGCCGCGCGCCTGCGAATTGCTGGTGGATGGAGACAAGGTCATTGTCGCCCGGAAGCGGGAAACGTATGAAGACCTTATAGAAAACGAACTCTAGCGCGAAGGGCCGGAGGTTCGCCTCCGGCCTTTTTTTCGGATTTGCCATGGCGCGATTGAACACCTTCCACCTGCCGCCGGATCAATGGCCCGCAAGTTGCGGGGACATCGTTATTCTCACCGGCCCCGAGGCTCGGCACATGGGAACCATCCTGCGTACGGAACGCGACCAGGTGGTTCGTTTTTTTGACGGGCAAGGGCGCGACGGGCTCTTCAAGGTGCTTGATATTGCCAAGAATCGCGCTGAGCTGGAGGCCGTTGAACTGACCGAGCATCCAGAGCCCGAGGGCGGCCTGACCCTGGCTATAGGCTGGGGCAAATCCAAAAGACGGGACTATCTTCTGGAAAAGGCAGTGGAACTCCAGGGGCGCGGCATTGTTTTCTGGCGGGCCGCGCGCAGTCAGGGAACCCCTCCCGACGACCCCAAGGGCACTTGGAACGAGAAATTCATCCAGGCGGCCAAGCAGTGCGGGGCCGTCCGTTTGCCCGCTCTCGAAACGGTTTCCGGCGGCCTGGAGGGTCTGCTCTCCCTTGCCGGGGATTTTGACAGCTTGTATCTGGCCTGGGAGGCGGAAGAGGCCTCCGTCGCCCTGTCGCCTTCAATGCTTTCCAAAGGACGCACTCTTGTAGTAATCGGTCCCGAAGGCGGTTTCGACTCCGCCGAAGCGGACAGGCTTATCGGTGCCGGATTCGCTCCGGTTACGCTCGGGCCTTCCATTCTGCGATGGGAGACTGCCGCCGTTTACTGCCTCAGTCTCGCCTTGTTTGGCGCACAGGATAGGTCATGCAGCTTGAAATAGAAGAAAGCCAACCACTTGCCGACAGGATCAGGCCTGTCTCGATGGACGATTTCGTTGGCCAGAGCCATATCCGCAATCGGATCGAGGCTTTTGCCAAATCCAAACGTATGCCCAGCCTGTTGCTCTTTGGGCCTCCCGGCTGCGGCAAGTCCACTCTGGCGCTTCTGCTGGCGCAATTGACCGGGAAGAAATATTTGCGAGTCAGCGCCCCCGAGGCCGGACTTACCGCGCTCCGCAAGATGCTGCCTGGGCAGGAAGTGCTCATTCTTGACGAGTTGCACCGATTTTCCAAGGCTCAACAGGACTTTTTTCTGCCCATACTCGAAAGCGGCGAGATCACCCTGCTGGCCACTACCACGGAAAACCCCTCCTTCAGCGTCACCCGTCAGCTCCTTTCCCGGCTGCATGTCCTGCGGCTGCGCCAGCTCAGCCGTGAGGAACTGATAGGCGTATCCCATCGCGGAGCCGAGGAACTTGGCGTTGATCTTGAGGAGGAAAGCCACAAGATGCTCGCGGCCATGGCTGGAGGAGATGCCCGCACTCTCTTGAATTTACTTGAATATACTGCTGAGCTCCCCAAAGACAAACGGTGCCCGGAATGTCTGCGCGATTCTCTGCCGGAAATCGTTGTCAGGGGCGATCGCGACGGCGATTCCCACTATGAGTTGGTCTCGGCCATGATTAAGTCCATTCGCGGTTCGGACCCGGACGCGGCACTCTATTATCTCGCCTGCCTGTTGGAAAGCGGTGAGGACCCGCGTTTCGTCACCAGACGACTGGTCATTTCCGCTTCGGAGGATGTCGGCCTCGGCGATCCGTTCGCCTTGAACCAGGCCATGGCCTGCCATCAGGCCGTGGAAGCCATCGGTATGCCGGAAGGATTCATCCCCATGGCTCAGACCGCCGTGTATCTTGCTCTCGCTCCCAAGAGCAACTCCACTTACGCCTCCTATCGTACAGCCCAAAAGGAAGTGCGAGAAAACGGGCCGCAACCTGTCCCGCTCCATCTGCGCAACGCGACCAGTTCGCTACAGCGGGAATGGGGCTATGGGCGAGGCTATCTTTACCCCCATAATTTCCCGCGCAGTTGGGCCGATCAGGACTATCTTCCCGTCGAGCTTGCCGGGCGTCGGTTCTATCACCCCAAAGACCAGGGCGAAGAGCCGCGACTCAATGCCTGGTTGCGCCAATTCAAAAAACAGCGGTAATTAAATTCTGCAAAAAAGCCTGGTTAGCAAATTGACCAGGCTTTTTCTTCATGAAGTACTTTAGGTTTTTACTGGGACCTTTTTTTATACAATTTGCGCCATTCGTCCAAAAAGAGAATGGCTGTATCCAGGTCGTTCAGCTTGCCCTGCTGCTGCCGCACCGCCCAGACCAGGTCTTCGAAAGAAACATCTTCGGGCAGACCGAGCCGGGACAGCAGATCAAGAATGTCCCGCTTCAGTTCGGGGGGATAATTCGCGTCGAAGGCAGGCGAAGCATCACGCGGTTTTGGCCAGCCGGGAATTCGTTCGGCCGTGAACTCAAGCAATGAGTTCATGCGCTGTGCATAGGTGTGGTCCTTGAGCACCCGGGCGCGCGCCCTGTCCGCATAAGCCTGCCGCTCCTCGGGACGGGAAGAAAAGTATTCAATTTTTTCAGCGAGTTCCTCCATGGAAGAGAAGGTAGCCAGTTCGTTTTCCGCAAAGGCCTCCGGCATGAGGGTTCGCCTGTCCACCAACTGAAATGCGCCGCAGGCGGCCAGCTCGAACGTACGCGGATTGACGAAATCGCCGAACGTGACCAGCTCGTCGGCCTGGACACTGGAATGGAGATTGAGGTTGATCTTGGTTGCGTTGAATATTTTCACGCATTCTTCGGGAGTTACACGCGCTCCCTTAAGCTGGACGAGCGGCTCGAGGACATGGTCGCCCTCCCACTCCGTGCCCCATATCTTGAAATCGAAGTTGACCAGCTCGCGGAAGGCCTTGCGCCGGTTGGGGTACCCGGCGCCCATGAACGAGACCTCGGAGCCGAATTTGCGTTGTTCCACGGACGACAAGTCCATCGGTCGATGGAAGTCCGGTTGCGCCGCCAGCGGCAGGTAGAGCGCATTCGCTTGGCCGATGGCGGCCAGGTCTTCGAAAACACTTCCCTTTTGGATCACCGCGAAGACGTCGTACAACGGGGCGAACGTCTTCCAATAGGTGAAAAGGTTGTAATCCTCGACGAACCACATGGCGGTGGCCACTCCGTCGCGGCGAAGTCTTTTTAAGGCCTGCTGATTGAGCGGGGCCTGCGCCATGGCCAGGACCAGGTCGGGCTGAAAGGTCTCCACCTTTGCCAGGATGGACTGGCTGACCACGTTAAGAAAGGAATTCTGCAAATAATCCAAACGATCGGTGGTTACCTTGAGGTCGTTGAGGGCGGTATATGCCGGATAAAAGGCCGGAGCCTCGAATACCTCGGTCAGGTGCCCTTCCTGTTTCAGTGCCGAGGCCACATACCGGCCGATGGGCAGGGAGCCGCCGTAGAGCGGCAGTATTACGAGAATGCGTAGCGTTTCCATTGGTTATCCCTGTGTCCTGTGGGGCGTGTCAGCGGTCATCCAGTCCTTTTCCCGGTATAATTGCCGGGCGAAATTCAGTTCCAGCTCGTCGAAACGCGTTTTCGAGCCGCTGAGGTGATGAAGAAGGAAGCGTCTCATCACCTCTCGCCGAGGCGCGTCAGGATCGTTCCCGGCGATCGGAGTGTAAGTCTGCCCCAATGCGTCGAATCCCGAATGCAGGGTCAAAATGCCGCCCGGAGAGTGCTCGGGTTTTGCCGTGACGAGAAACCGCCGGAATCCGGGGGCCGCAAAACCGCTCAGGCACTTGACGTTTTCCTGGCAAGGCGCGGTTTCCAGGCACGGCGAACAGTTTGTCGAGGCCTGGTAAACAATGTGTCCGAGGCCGTACGGTCCCGTTTCGTGGCACCAGGCCGAAGAGAGAAAAAACGCGGCCACGGGCGTGCCCAAATGAGCGGCAAGGTGCATGGTCCCTGTATCCGGGGTTATCAGCAGATCCAACCCGGCGACGGTCTCGACAAGCTGTTTCCAGTCGGTTCCGCCGGCAAGGTTCTCGGTGTTGCGTTGCACGGCGGTCGGCAGCTCCTTGAGTACCGCCTGCCCCACAGCGTGCTCGCCCTGCCCGCCCAGGAGGACGAGGCGTTGCGCCTTGCGCGAACCGGCCAACGTGGCCGCGATCTGCGCCAGCAAGGGCGCGGGCAGCGAGCGGCGGGATTCGCGTCCGGCCAGGACGACGCCGATGCCGCCTCCTTTGGGCGAAGCTTCGGGATTGACGGCTTCGGCAGGGAGCATGTCCGGGCAATACGCGCCCCAGAAGTCCACCAGGTTGATGCCCAGTCGGCGGAAAGCTGACCAGCGCATGGCCATGGCGGGCCAGCGGCCGATGAGTTCCTGGCCGTCGCGCCACGCATATCCTTCCACTTTATCCGGGTCGAACAGGGCGGCCAGGCGGAAATTCAGGCCGGAAAAATTGAGGTTGTAAACGGCGGCGAAATCCAAACCGGCGAGTTCCGCAAAGGTACGCCGATTCTCCACAAGCATTTTCATAACCCCGCTCCCTGCATCCGCTCCTGTGCCATGGGCCGTGATCGGATGAAGGATCGCATCGGGGTAGATCAGCCGGGCCAGCGGAGCCAGGGAACCATCCAGGCAGAGATGAACCGTTGCTCCGGGTCGGGCCAGAAGCGTTTTCATCAACCGTTTGGTCTGGACGAGGTCTCCGAACCGGGCGAGTTGTATGACGAGGTAATTCTTCATGTTGAGTTCGCGTGCGTCAAAATCCTAGCGTAATTTCAATGATTCTTGCAAGAACCGGGCAATTTCCCATTTTACATGTTCCCGTGCATTGGTTATCAAGAGCCATGCGATATTACCCCATCTTCGTGAATCTGGAAAACAAGGGTTGCCTGGTCGTTGGCGCGGGCGAGGTCGGCAAACGCAAGATTCAGTCCCTGATCGACTCCGGGGCCGGCAGCGTAACCATCATCGACACCCGCGACGCAGCCCCGGAAATGGCGCCTGTCGTGGCCCTGCCCAACGTGGAATTTCATTGCCGCGAGTTTGCGGACAGCGACCTGGACGGCAAATTCTTGGTCATCGCCTGCACCTCTTCCGAAGAAGTCAATTGGCGCATCAGCAATCTATGCCGCGATCGGGGCATCCTTTGCAATATCGTGGACCAGCCTGAAAAATGCAGTTTCATCGTTCCCGCCACAGTCAAGCGCGGCGATTTGACCGTGGCCATCTCCACGGCGGGCCGCAGTCCGGCCATGGCCAAGCGCATCCGTAAGGAACTGCAAGAAAATTTCGGCGACGAGTATGCCAACCTGTTGACAGCCATGGGCCGCATCAGGCCTCTCATGCTTGGTTTGGGGCTGACCACGGCGGACAACACGGCGGTCTTTCGGACCCTGGTGAATTCAGCCCTGCTCGACGCCATGAAGAACCGCGATCTTGACGCGGCCGCGCAAATTCTTAAAGAATCTTTGCCCGACCCGCTGCACGACAACATCCCGGAGTTGCTTGATGGGCTTGTTTGATTCGCTCCATATCGTGATTATTGCGCTCTACGCGCTCGGCACCGTGCTGTTCCTGACGTCCGTGTTCACGGAGAACGACAGGCTCAAGCGCATAGCCATCTGGCTCGCCGTCCTCGGCTTTACTTTCAATACCGCGGACCTGGCCTTCACCCTGACTCGTAATCCGTCCGCATTGAGCGGGGGCACCTTCTATTTTAATATCATCGGCTGGTGCGCGCTGGCTTTGTATTTTCTTCTCTGGTGGCGGCTGCGTCTAGAATATCTCGCCATCACCGCCCTGCCCTTCGCCCTGCTGCTGTTTGTCGCGTCCTTGGCCCTGGGCGGCATCAAGGTGGTCATGCCTCCGCATCTGACCGCCCTTTTCTTCGGCCTGCACATCGGCGCATTGGTACTTACCCTCGGGGCGCTCATCATGGCCTTCGGTGCGGGAGCGGCCTTCATCTATTACAACCGCAAGCTCAAGACCAAGGAAGGACTGGCCCGCATGGGGCAGAACATTCCGTCCCTCGACAAGTTCGACACCGTCAACCGATGGGCGGTGCTGATCGGCTTCCCGCTTTATACATTGGGGCTTTTCTCCACTTTTTTCTGGTACCTGATCGCTCCGTTCAAGCCGTTCAGCTGGGATATCATGAAGATCGGTTCGCTGGCGGTCTGGTTCCTTTACGCATTCCTCTTCCATCAACGCCTGGTGCTTGACTGGCGCGGACGCAAGCCCGCCATCCTGGCCATCTGGGTCTTTGCGGGAATGTGCATTTCCCTCATTCATCACACCATCACATTCAGGGCCGTGCCATGAACAAGCAGATAATTCTCATAGGCCTCAACCACCGTACCGCGGGCGTAGAAGTGCGCGAAAAATTCGCCCTGACCGACGTGGACAATTTCGAACAGGGGCTTATGGCCAACTGTCCCGTGCAGGAATGTCTCGCGCTTTCAACCTGCAACCGCGTGGAAATCGTGGCGGTGGCCAAGAATGTCCCGGCGGACCAGGCCATGGATGCCGTTGTCCAGTATTGGGCCAGGGCGTGCAACGGTTCGCCGGAATTGCTGGTTCAAGATGTTTACCAGTATTCTGATTTGGACGCGGTCAAGCACATCTTCACTGTGGCCTCCTCCCTCGACTCCATGGTTATGGGAGAGCCGCAGATTCTGGGACAGCTGAAGGATGCCTACCGGTCCGCCGTGGAAAAGGGGACAGCCAAAACCATTATCAACCGGTTGCTGCACAAGTCCTTTTCCGTGGCCAAGCGTATTCGCACCGAGACGGCCATCGCCTCCAGCGCGGTATCCATCAGCTTTGCGGCCGTGGAGCTGGCCCGCAAGATATTTGGCGATCTCAGGCCCACCAAGGCCATGCTTGTGGGTGCGGGCGAAATGGCCGAGCTGGCTGCCATGCATCTTCTCAGAAACGGCGTACAGGACATCATCATCGCCAACCGCACCCTTTCGCGGGCCAGAGAGCTTGCCGACAGTCTGGGCGGCGAGCCCATCCAGATCGAAACCATGCCCGAACGCCTGCATGAGGTGGACATCGTCATTTCCTCCACAGGGTCTCCTGTGGCCGTGATACGGGCCAAAGACGTCAAGTCCGTGCTGCGCAAGCGCAAGAACAAGCCCATGTTCTTCATCGACATCGCGGTTCCTCGCGACATCGATCCGGACGTCAACACCTTGGACAACGTCTATCTTTACGACATCGACGATCTCACCGAAGTGGTCGACGAAAACATGGCCCACCGACAGGAAGAGGCCACCAAGGCCCGCGCCGTGGTGGATCTCGAAACAGAGACTTTCGGCAACTGGCTCAACTCCTTGAATATCCAACCCACCATCGTGGATTTGGTGGGCAAGGCTGAGGATGTGGCCATGAGAGAATTGCACAAGACCTTGAAAAAGATAGGTCCGGTGGACGAAAGGACCCGCAACTCTCTGGAGCGGCTGGTATTGTCCATCGCTCACAAGTCCCTGCACGAGCCCATCTGTTTTCTCAAGCGGCGCACCCAGGAAGAGGGATCGGCCGACCGATTCGTCGATCTGGCCCGGAGGATGTTCAACCTTGACGATGAGACCGTGCCGCCGGACGCACACCTGGACCGCAAGTCGGCCACCTGTTCGCCCGAAGAAATCGAAAAGTACGTTGAAGTGTCTAAAAAGGAACAATAATGCGCACATATCTCATAGATGATTTGACCGACAAGGATTACCGGACCGTAATCAAAGCCTTTGACGATCTTGGTCTGCGCGGTTCCTTGGACGGCATCTATTATCTGCCGCTGCCTGAAAATCTCCTTCAGGGTGAACAAAAGGCGCATCTCGGCGATTGCGGTCCCTATTTCATGGCCCTGGAAGCCGTCGAGTCTCCGGACCAGAACAACCTGCGCCTTGAGTTGCTCGTCCGCGCCCGCAACAAGCTCCGCTGTTCCTGCGTTTCCTACGCCACCCCGGCCCAGCGCGAACACATGATCGAATACCTCGACCAGTTCATCGAGGAACTGGAAGTTTCCGTCTAGCATGACCAGCACGCCTGCCGATATCCCTTCCTCATTGCAGGACCTTTTACCCAAATGGGCGCATTTCTGCCTTTATGTTGGGCGGTTCGTCGAAGAAGAGCTGGGAATCGATCTTGAAGGACGCCGTGTTTTGGTCGGATTTTCAGGCGGGGTGGATTCCACCGCCCTGCTCATGGTCCTGCATTATCTTTCCAAACGTGCGAATTTTACCGTGGGTGCGGTACATCTCGACCACGGCTTGCGTCAAGAGTCTGCGGATGACGCCGCTTTCGCCCGTTCGTTGTGCGAAACTCTCGGCATCGAGTGCGTCGTCGAAAAGTGCGATGTTGCCCGAATTGCCGAAACTCGCGGCATCGGTTGCGAAGAGGCAGGACGCGAGGCGCGCTACAGGCTTTACGCCGAGCTGCTCCGGTCCGGCGGCTATGATTACGTGGCCCTTGGACATCAATTGGACGATTTGAGCGAGGATGTGCTCATGCGCCTTATCCGGGGTACCGGATGGCCGGGCCTGTCCGGTATGGCCGGGTACGACCCGCAACGCGCCCTGATTCGTCCGTTGCTGCTCATACCCAAGTCCACGCTTGCGGCCTTCGTAACCCAGTTGGGCATTCAGTGGCGCGAAGACCATACCAATACCGATCCGTCCATGACCCGCAACCGTGTGCGCAACGAGATTCTCCCGCTCATTGAGCGGGAAAACCCGAATTTTTGGCAATCCGTTGCCCGGTTGTGGCGGATTGGCCGCGTGGAGCAGGATTTTTGGTCCGAGCTTGAAACCGAAGCTTGTGAAATCCTGGATAATGCCCGCCTCGAAGCTCTGCACAAGGCGCAACGCCTTCACCTCTACAAGGCGTGCCTGGACCGTCTCGGCTCGGGACAAGCCCTGGCCGACACGCTGTTCAAGCTTGACGAGGCGTGGCAGGATCATCGGAATAATGCCGTCTTCCAGTTCCCTGGCGACAAAACAGCCACCGTGACCGTTTCAGGCGTGGTTTTCTCGTCCAAGGATTGACTTCCAGGCAGTCGCGGTATAAGAGCATGTGATCTTTTGCACAATGTGTCGAGATGACCAATAGGCATTTCGTTTTTCATCATCAGGAGGAATTATGAACATTCTGATTTTCGGCCCCAATGGCTCCGGTAAAGGCACCCAGGGCGATATCGCCAAGGATAAGTACAACCTGGATCACATCGAATCCGGCGCCATCTTCCGCAAGCACATCGGCGGCGGCACCGAGCTCGGTCTGAAGGCCAAGGAGTACATCAACAAGGGCGAACTGGTTCCTGATGATATCACCATCCCCATGGTCCTGGACGTGCTGTCCCACTCCACGAGCGGCTGGCTCCTTGATGGTTTCCCCCGTTCCCTGGTCCAGGGCGAAAAGCTTTGGGAAGCCCTTCAGAAGGACGGCGTGAAGCTGGACTACGTCATCGAGATCAAACTGCCCCGCGAGATCGCCAAGGCCCGCATCATGGGTCGTCGTCTCTGCGCCAACAACCCGAACCATCCCAACAACGTCGGCATTCCGGTCATCGCTCCTGACGGCGACAAGTGCCGCGTTTGCGGCGGCGCGCTGACCGCCCGCGAAGACGATCAGGACGAGGATGCCATCAACAAGCGTCATGACATCTACTATGACGAGAAGACCGGTACCATGGCTGCCTGTAACTATTTCAAGGACCTGAAGGACGGCGGCTTCAAATACATCCAGCTCGATGGTGAAAAGTCCATCAACGAGATCAAGGAATACCTCATCAGCCAGCTCGACTAAGCTAGGCCGAACGATAATATTGAAAAGCCCCTCCGGTTCTTCCGGAGGGGCTTTTTGAATTTGTACCTCCCCTCTCCTCTCTCATATTCATCCGGAATTCCTCTTTGCCGTTCATTGGGCATATACGCCGAAGGATTTGTTCTACTGAATAGAGTGTTATTCCGGCTGATACGGCGAGGGCTGCGTGATATCCAAACGGCAGTTTTCCCAATAGTACACTCTTCGCGTCCACGTGGGGCCATCAGGTTGCAAGGGAGCCCTTGCCGTCTGCAACTAAAGGCCATTGATTGATTGCGCCAGACTCAACTGCTTGTTTGGATTGCGGAGCCGTCATTCCAATGTCGGACAACAAAAAAGGGAAGACCGTGAGGCCTTCCCTTTTGATTCAGTGAATGTGGACTAACGGATTAGTCTTCTTCAGTCTTGGGGAGTTCGCTGGGGCCGAATCCATAGAGGATGGGGCTGGCCACGAAGATGGAGGAATAGGTACCCACGGTGATGCCGATGAGCAAAGCCAGGGCGAAGTCGTGGATAACCGATCCGCCCATGACGTACAGGCAGAACACGACCAAGAGCGTGGTGCCAGAGGTCATGATGGTTCGGGACAGAGTCTGGTTGACAGACAGGTTGATGATCTGTCCGAACGGCATCTTGCCCTGTTTGGCGATAGTGTTCTCGCGAATGCGGTCGAAGACGATGATGGTATCGTTGAGTGAGTAACCAACGAGGGTCAGCAGCGCGGCGATGATGGTCAGGTCGAATTCCTTACCCATGATGGAGAACAGGCCGACCGTGATGAGCACGTCATGGATGAGGGCTGCAACCGCGCCCAGGGCGTAGTTCAGCTTGAGGTACCAGCACAGCCCCACGGTGATGAACAGGGCCGCCAGAATGAGCCAGCCCATATCCAGGTCGAGAAGGCCGAGGCCGTACACGCAACCGCCCAGAGCCGCGGCCATGACCGCCGCTGCGGTCCAGCGCTGCTCGAACCTGCCGGAGATGTACACGGCAATGAGCAGGACCGCGTAGAACAGTGCTTCAAGGGCCTGGGACCGAAGGTCCGCGCCCACTTTGGGGCCGACCATTTCGAGCCGTTGAATCTCGAAGCTTGCGCCGAGGTTGTCGGTCAGCGCGTTGTTGATCTTCGCCCGGACCTCTTCGGAGGTAATGTCCGACGAGGATGTGCGGATCAGGTATTCGTGGTCCCCTTCCAGGCCGATGGATTGCACCACCAGGCCGGGCAGGTTGACCTCGTTGACGGCGTCCTTGACGGCTGCGGCGTCGGTGGCCTTATCAATTCTGACCTGGACGATCATGCCGCCGGCGAAATCGATTCCGTACTTGGGGCCGCCCTTGATGAGCAGGGAGCCGAGGCCGCAGAGAATGAGGATCGCCGAAATAATGAAGGCGATCTTCCTGATGCCGACGAAATCGATATTGGTATCGGGTTTGATTATTTGAAGTCCCATTATCGTCCCCCTAGATGCTCAGCTTCGCTTTGTCGCTGCGGTTTTTCAGGTACAGGTCGAACAGGATGCGCGACACAAAGATGGCCGTGAACATGGAGGTTATGATGCCGAGCGTCAGGGTGACGGCGAAGCCGCGGACCGGGCCGGTACCGAACTGGTACAGGATGATTGCGGCGATGACCGTGGTCACGTTGGCGTCGAGAATGGTCAAGGTGGCCCTGCCGTAGCCTTCCGACACGGATTGGCTGGCAGACAGGCCGCGCCTGAGTTCCTCTCGAATACGCTCGTAGATGATGACGTTGGCGTCGACCGCCATACCGATCGTCAGGATGATGCCTGCAATGCCCGGCAGGGTCAGAGTGGCGCCGAAGGCCGCCAGACCGCCCATGATGAGCATGATGTTCAGGATAAGCACGATGTCGGCCACCATGCCGCTGAAGCCGTAGTAGATGACCATAAAGGCGAGGACCAGGGCCATGCCCACCATGGCGGACATGACGCCGTTGTCGATGGACTCCTGTCCAAGGGACGGGCCCACCGAACGCTGTTCCAGGATGGTCACGGGCGCGGGCAGGGAACCGGCGCGCAGCACGACCGCCAGGTCACGGGCTTCCTCACGGGTGAAGTTGCCGGTGATGGAGGCGCTGCCGCCCGAAATCCGTTCACGGATGACCGGAGCAGAATAGACCTTGCCGTCCAGGACGATGGCCATCCGCTTGTTCACGTTTTCACCGGTCAGGTCGGTGAAGATCTTGCCGCCGCGCGCATTGAAGGTCAGCGAGACGTAAGGGGTGTTCCACTGGTCCAGCCGGACCTGGGCGTCGGAAACATATTCGCCGGTCAGCACGGCGTCCTTCTTGAGGACGATGGGCGATTCGGCATAGGAGCCGTTGGCCTGACGGTGCAGCAGCGAAGACAGTTCGCGGCCGGGGGCCAGAATGCCCTGCTGGGCCTTCTTGAGGTCGGCGGAATCGTCGACCATCTTGAATTCGAGATGCGCGGTCTGGCCGATGATCTTGATAGCCCGTTCGGGGTCCTGCAGACCGGGCAGTTGCACCTGGATACGGTTATCCTGCTGCTTGCGGATATCCGGTTCGGCAACGCCGAACTGGTCGATCCGGTTGCGGATGGTCTTGATGGCCTGTTCCATGGTCAGCTTTTCAATTTCGCTGCGGTACTTGGGCGAAACGGACAGGACGTACTTGACCTTGTCACCTTCGAGCGGAGTGCTCTCTTCGATGGCGAACGGCGTGGAGTCCTTGATGACGCTTTCGAAGGTGTCCTTCTGCTCAGCCTTGATGAGCGTGACCTCAATCTGATTTTCGTCCAGAACGTTCGGACGCAGGATGTAAACTTCCTGCTCGCGGGCGGATGCCTTAAGGTCGTCGCCCAAACGGGCCAGACTGTTGTCCATGGCCGTTTTCATGTCCACGCCGAGGGTCAGGTGAATGCCGCCCTTGAGGTCGAGACCGAGGCTGACCCCTTTGCCCGGCAGAATCTTGCCGAGGGACGAGTCCTTTACGCCGGGCAGGGACGGCAGCATGAAGGCCAGTCCCAGGAGCACGACAGCGAGAGCGATGACGGCTCTCAAACGCAAACTTTGCATGAAATCTCCCTGTAATACAAACTGGTTGCTACCGACCTGAGAACGCCAGCGACAAACGCAAGCGCGGACCGGGCCACGTCGTGGTGGTCCGATCCGCACGAAGTCTCAGGTAACTGGTGCAAGAACCTACTTCTTCTTGTCCGTCGCAGGAGCGCCGCCATCCTTGTCGGCAACGAAACCGCGCTTGATAACAACATTGACGCCGGAGGCGATTTCGATGGTCATGTTGTCGCCATCGATATCGGTGATGGTGCCGAGAATGCCGCCGTTGGTCCAGACCTTGTCGCCCTTCTTGAGTGCTTCGAGCATGGCCCGGTGGGCCTTCTGCTTCTTTTGCTGGGGGCGGATGAGCAGGAAGTAGAAAATGGCGAACATCAGGATCAGCATGGGCAGGGGGCCGCCGAGGATGGCGCCGAGGCCGCCTGCTTCACCGCCGCCAGCGGGCGGAGCCATGGCATAGGCTACGGAATCGAAGAACATTGGTTCCTCCAAAGGTAATGAGTGTTGTATCTTCCCCGCCGTCTAGCAAGGGACGTACAGGTTCCCATACGGCCTGTGCGAAAACGGACGAATTTTCACGAAGTTCTCGCTTAAAATCGCCTTGCTGTCCAGCTTCAATTCCTTGGCGTATTCATTGACCAGCCCTTCGATGACCTTGAGGTCGTCGGAGTCCACGGGATTAGCCGTCAGACCGGGACCGAGTTGGTCTTCGGGAACGGTGCCGCGAACATAGATCACGCCGCCGTGCATACCCGTTCCGAGACTCCGTCCCGCAATGGGCGCATCTGGCTTATCAGAAAACATACCCAAGAGCAAAATAATTCCTCCGGCCATATACTCGCCGAGGAAGTCTCCCGCCTTGCCGCCGACCACGATTTTCGGCTGGTGTTCGAGGTAGGCTTTCATGTGGATTCCGACGCGGTACCCTACGTCGCCCTTGATGAATATTTCTCCGCCGCGCATGGCGTAGCCGATGACGTCTCCGGCAAGACCCTCGATGATGATCCGGCCGTTGTCCATGGTATTGCCCACGCCGTCCTGCGCGTTATTATGCACGCGCACCTTGGGCCCGCGCATGAACGCGCCGAGATCCTGTCCGGGGACGCCATAGATATCGAAGCTGAGGTCACCGTCCAAGGCCGTCGCCAGGTATCGCTGCCCGTTGCATTCCTTGATGACGAAGTCGGTCACGCCGTCCCGGACGAGATCGCGGATTTCCTCGTTGAACTGCTTGTAGTACGTCCGCCCTGCCGTGAGGGTCTTCTGTTTTCTCTTGGCTGTCATCTAATCCTCCAGATCAACGATGACGGGTTCGCCCGCCTTGGGCATCCAGACGCGGTCCAGATCGGGACAGACGTCGCGCACGGCCGATTCTTCGCTCGACATGAAGACCATGTCGTCCTTCTCGGCAACCAGGAGGGGCCGGAGTTTGATGCGGTCGTTGAGGCCCATGAGCCGGGTGTTGTCGGCCACCAGGATGGCGAAGGGACCGTTGAGCATGGCCGGTCCGTAGGTTGCGCGCAAGGTGGTGTAGAGTTCCCTGTCCTCCTCGTCCATGCGCTCGATTTCGTCCCAGAAAGGCGGGGCGAAGCATTTTGCGGCCATCTCCCAGGACAGGCCGTGCTTGCGGATGAGCATGTCCAGCTCATAGGCCACGACTTCGGTGTCGGTCATCATGGTGCAGAGGTAGTCGTGCTCGCACAGGTAGCGGCGGTTGATGCCGTAGGATGAGATCTCGCCGTTGTGCACGATGGACCAGTTCAGGATGGTGAACGGATGCGCTCCGCCCCACCAGCCCGGGGTGTTGGTCGGGAACCGGTTGTGGCCGGTCCAGATGTAGGCGCTGTACTCTTCGAGACGAAAGAAGTCGGCGATGTCCTCGGGAAAGCCGACGCCCTTGAAGGCGCCCATGTTTTTGCCCGAGGAAACCACGAAGGCTCCGCCAACGGTGGTGTTGATCTTCATGACCACGGCCACCACGTAGTCTTCTTCCGGAAGTTCGCGGAATTCGTTTTCGGGCCTTTCGGGCACGGTCACGAAATAGCGGTTGAACTTCGGCGGATTGGGGATGGCCAGGGTCCGGCGGGTGGGAATGGGCTCATAGAAGTGCAGATCGAAATACTGCTTTATCATCTCCTCGGAGCCCTTGATGGCCGCATCGTCGTCGCACATCATGTGGAAGCAGTACTTTTCGGCGTGCTCGGGGTAAATGCCGTAGGCCGCGAAACCGCCGCCCAGGCCGTTGCCCCGGTCGTGCATACAGGTCATGGCCTGGATGGGCATGTCTCCGGGGATCAGGCCCCGCTTCTTGTTGATGACTCCGAATATCCCGCAGCCGGAGATATCCTTCTGGAAATCATAATATCTTTCAGGCGCTTTCATTCTATCCTCTCTCTAGTCGGGTTCCACGACGCCGGGGTTCCAGGTCTCCTTGAAGAAATCGTCCGGCCACATGAGCACGTCGGGCTCACCGGCCAGGATCTGCTTCTTGGCATCCTCGGGAACGGCCATCTGGAATTTGACGAAGGCGGTGTACATGCCCGCCATGTCGATGTCCCCCACCAGCACGTAGCCGACCAGGCGGTCGTTGTGGAAGACGAGTTTGCGGTAGCTTTTCTTCTTCTCGTCCAGCGCGACGGCCATGTCGTATGCTTCGTCGTTCTCGGGCGGGTTGACCGTGCCTACAGAAATGGTCGGCAGGCCGTAGAAGGAAATGGAGTTCATGGACAAGGAACCGGTAAACGGAATGTCCGCGCCGGCCATGTTCTTGCCTGCGCAGAATCCCTGATTGTAGGCGTTGGTCCAAATGGGAATGACGCGATCGTCGCCGAACAGCAGGTCCTTGGCCTGGGCGACGTCGCCCGCGGCAAAGATCCCTTTCGCGCTGGTGCGCATGTGGTCGTCCACCTTGATGCCGCGGTCCACTTCGATCCCGGCGTCCTTGGCCAGGTTGTAGTTGGGAACCACGCCGATGGCGATGACGACAACGTCGCATTGCAGGAAGTCGCCGTCGGTCAGGTGAACGCCTTTGAGATTGCCTTCGGAATCGCGTTGGATTTCCTTGGCGGAAACGCCGCAGCGCACGTTCAGGCCGACCTCGGCAAGGCGGGAACCGGCCAGGGAGGCCGCATTCTCGTCAAAGGCGAGGCTCAGGATGCGCGGGGACAATTCCAGGATGGTTACGTCGACGCCGCGGTCGAACAGGGATTCACCGGCCTTCAGGCCGATGAGCCCGCCGCCGATGACCACCGCCCTCTTGATATCCTTGGCCTTGGAGATGAGGGTCTGGGCGTGCGCCAGGTTGGTGAAGTTGTAGACGTCGGCGCCGTCCGACCCCGGAATGGGCGGAGTGAACGGAATGCCGCCCGTGGCGACGAGCAGATTCTCGAACTCCACGGTATCGCCCTTGTCCGTGGTCACGGTCTTGGCCGAAGAGTCGATGCCCGTGACCCTGGTGCCGAGCATCAGGGAGACGTTGCTCTTTTCGTAGAACTCCTGGGGCCTGAGGGCCAGACGATCCGGGCCGATCTTGCCCGCAAGGAGGTAGGAGATGAGCGGACGGCCGTATGCCGGAGCGTTTTCAGCCCCGATGACCAGGATTTCGTTTTCGGTGTCGACCTTGCGGATGCCTTCGATGGCCCCGATGGAGGCGATACCGTTGCCGATGATGACGTATTTCATGGTCAGCTCCCTATCTCTCCTCGAATTTCAGGGCTTGATTGGGGCAGGCGGCCACACAGGCCGGTCCGCCCTCCCGCCCTTCGCAAAGGTCGCATTTGACGATCTTGTTCTCCGTGGGATGCCGCTTGATGGCCCCATAGGGACAGGCCATGAGGCAAGACCAGCAGCCGACGCACTTGTCGCGGTCATAAACCGTGCGGCCAGTCTCGGGGTCCTTGTGCAGGCCACCGGAAATGCAGGCGGCCACACAGGAGGGTTCGTCGCAATGACGGCAGGAAATGGCCACGCAGATGTCGCCTTTCTCAAAGACTTTTTTGCAGGCGGTCAGGCCATCCTTCCCCCGCTCCTCGCGGAAAGCGATGATCGGGTCCTTGGACTTGGAGTGTGCGGTAATGCAGGCCACTTCGCAGAGGTGGCAGCCGATGCAATATTCTTTGTCCGGATAGACTCTCTTCATACGCTTCTCCGTTTAACGTCCGGCATGTTTGATGCCGAGGATGTCGAGTTCGGTGTCGGAAAGCCCGATGCCCCTGAGCTTGTCACGATTGCCGCGCAGGGATTCGATGGAGTTGAGACCCATGCCGCCGAGCATCTCCTCGATCTCATGCCCCCAGGCGCGGATCAGGTTGGCCAGCTTCTTGGCCGCGATGTCCGGGTTCTGCCGTTTGGACAGCTTGGGATCGTTGGTCGCGATGCCCCACGGACATTTGCCGGTGTAGCAGCGGCCGCAGATGGTGCAGCCCACGGCGATCAGGGTGGCGGTGCCGATATAAACGGCGTCCGCGCCGAGAGCGATCGCCTTGATGACGTCACCGGAACAGCGGATGCCGCCGGCGGCCACCACGGAAACCTTGTTGCGGATGCCCTCGTCGCGCAGGCGCTGATCCACTTGGGCCAGGGCCAGTTCGATGGGAATGCCGACGTTGTCGCGGATCATGGCCGGAGCCGCGCCCGTTCCGCCGCGCATACCGTCGATGGTGATGATGTCCGCACCCGCCCGGGCGATGCCGGAAGCGATGGCGGCCACGTTGTGCACGGCCGCGATCTTGACCGAGATGGGGGCCTTGTATTCGGAGGCCTCCTTCAGGGCGTAGATGAGCTGAAGCAGATCCTCGATGGAGTAGATGTCATGGTGGGGAGCCGGAGAAATGGCGTCGGAACCGATGGGAACCATGCGGGTCTCGGACACCTTGTCGTTGATTTTCTCACCGGGGAGGTGCCCGCCGATGCCGGGCTTGGCGCCCTGCCCCACCTTGATCTCGATGGCCGCGCCCGCCCGCAGGTAGTCGCGGTGCACGCCGAACCGGCCGGAAGCCACCTGCACGATGGTATGCTCGCCGTACTTATATAAGGACTTGTGCAGACCGCCTTCACCGGTGTTGTAGTAGGTCCCGGTCTCGGTGGCCGCGCGGGCCATGGCCCGGTGCAGGTTGAAGTTGATGGCCCCGAAGCTCATGGCCGCGAACATGATGGGGATGTCCAGCTCCAGTTGCGGAGTCAGTTTGGTCTTGAGCTTGGGTTTGCCGGTCTTTTCGTCCTTGGCCAGCTCCACCTTGCGGGGCTTCGCGCCCAGGAACGTCTTGAGCTCCATAGGTTCGCGCAGGGGGTCGATGGACGGGTTGGTCACCTGGCTTGCGTCGAGCAACATGCGGTCCCAGTAGACCGGAATGTCCACCGGGGAACCCATTCCTGCCAGCAGCACGCCGCCGGTGTCGGCCTGTTTGTAGATGTTCTGCAGGAACACCGGCCGCCAAAGGCTGTTCGTCCGGAAATCCGACGGCTTCTTGACGATGTTCAGGGCCGCGGTGGGACACAGCGCCTCGCAACGGTGACAGCCGATGCACTTGGTGTTGTCGTGCACGACCTTTTGCCGGGATTCATCCCAATAGTGAGCTTCGTACGAACACTGGCGGACGCAGACCTTGCAGTTGATGCACAGCTCCGGGTCCCGCTCAATACAGAACTCATGGTAATTCTTGTTGATGGGCTGAAAAAGCAAGACAGGTAACCTCTCTCGTTAGTTGCCAAAAAAGTCATCTCGCGGACAAGATGTTCGGAGCACTTCTCCAAAAATTTCACAATTCGGGTAATATTACCGAATTACAAAGGGGAGTCACAAAACCACAAGTCCGTATTCCCTGTCAAGAAAAGTTTTAAGTCATTGATTTTACTGTAAATGTATATATTTGAGAAACGTCTTGAACCATATCGGAATCATATTGATGCCCGATCCCGGTTCCGAACCTCCGCCCAACCCGCCGTAAATCGCGCCAGCCTTGACTTTCGGGGGATTCAAGTCTAATGAAACACAAATGCAAACACGCCACAACCGCTTCGGCTTCTTTTTCTTTTTTAGCTTTCGCTTTTTTAGAAGCGCCTGCGGTTTCGAGGTGTGCGTGTAGCTGATCACTAGTTTCATCCACAACCAGGGCCGCAGGCGACAAGCCTGCGGCCCTTTTGTTTCCGGCGGCAGGCGCGTTCCCGGCCCGCAATCAAGGGGCAACATCATGATGCTTGGACTGGGAAGTGTAGAAATTGCGCTGGCCTTCTGGCTGTCCGTGGGGGCGACGATTTTGTGCGTCGTTTACGGAATTGTGAATTGGAACAACAAGGGCAACGACAAAAACGAAGGGGGCGCGTGATGACCGGCAAAATCATCGGCGTTCTCGTCTACCTCGTGGTCATTTTCTATCTCGGCTACAAGGCCTGGCTCAAAACCAGGGAGTCCACGGACTATATGCTTGCCGGAAGGTCCATGAACCCCTTTGTTTTGGCCATGTCCTACGGAGCGACCTTCGTCTCTACTTCGGCCATCGTGGGCTTCGGCGGCGTCTCCGGCATGTTTGGCATGTCGCTGCTTTGGCTGACCTTTCTGACAATTTTCGTAGGCATTTTCGTAGCCATGGTCTTTTTTGGGAAACGCACCCGGCGCATGGGGCTGGCGCTCGATTCCCACACCTTTCCGGAATTCCTGGGCAGGCGGTACGGATCGAAATTCATTCAGCAGTTTTCCGGCGTGGTCATTTTCGTCTTCATTCCGGTCTACGCGGCAGCGGTGCTCATCGGCATCTGCCGGATGCTTGAAGTGGCCTTCCCTGCCGTGAGCTATGGCGTATGGCTGCTCGTCGTCACCGCCATCGTGGCCGTCTACGTCGTCACCGGCGGGCTCAAGGCAGTCATGTACACCGACGCGTTCCAGGGGACCATCATGGCCGCCATGATGCTCATTCTCATCGTCACCACCTATGCCCTACTCGGCGGCGTGACCGAAGCGCACCAGGCCTTGACCGATCTTGCAGGTCTGGTCCCGGCTGGCCTGGCCAAGGGAGGCATGACGGGGTGGACCACGGGGCCGAAGCTCGAATCGCCCATCGGACTCACCATTTACACGACCATCATCTACGGGGTGGGCATCGGCGTGCTGGCGCAGCCCCAACTGGCCATCCGGTACATGACCGTGCCTTCCGACCGGGAACTGAACCGGGCCGTCGCCATCGGCGGCATTTTCATCCTGCTCATGACCGGCGTGGCCTTTGTCGCTGGCGCACTGTCGAACGTTGTCTTCTACAAGGAATTCGGCAAGGTCGCCATCGCCGTTGCTGACAACAATTTCGACAGCATCATTCCGCTGTATATCGACAAGGTCATGCCCGGCTGGTTCTCCGGGTTGTTCCTGGTGGCCATGTTCGCGGCGGCCATGTCCACCATGAGCTCCCAGTATCACGTCGGCGGGACATCGCTCTCCCGCGACTTTCTGGAGCAGTACGTGAGCGTGGGCAACGGCGGGTCGTCCATGAAGCTCAACCGGCTCGGCGTGACCGTGGCCATCGTGGCCACCCTGGTTTGGGCCTGGCTCTTGCCCGGCGGAGTCATCGCCCGGGCCACCGCCTTTTTCTTCGGACTGTGCGCGGCCTCATTCCTGCCCATTTACGTGCTCGGCCTGTACTGGAAAGGCATGACCAAGACCGGCGCCAAAGTATCCATGGTCGGCGGCTTTTGTTTCTCCATGTTTTGGCTGCTCTTCATTCACGTGAAGGAGGCGGGATTCATCGGCCTGTGCCAGGCCATGTTCGGCAAGGCGACACTGGTTGCCGATGCCGCCCCGGGCTCCTGGACGTGGCTGATGCAGTGGGTGGACCCCAACGTGGTCGCCCTGCCCGTGTCCCTGGCGTTGGCGGTGGGCGTCAGCCTGGCCACCCGACGAATCGAGGAAAAGCACCTGGACCTTTGCTGGGAGGGACTGCGCTGATCCGCCGTGTCGGATGTGATTCCAGGGCGTCGCTTCGATGAAGCGGCGCCCTTTACATTGAGAAAGGCGTGAGCCGAACGCGACCGGATGGGCTTGTTGCGGAAGGATGTTGCGGTTACGACTCGAACCCCTTTATTTCCGCCGATTGACAGTTGCTTTCAATGCGAACATAAACAACCATTCGTTCAACACCAAGTATAGAGACGCACAATGAACAAGATCGACGTGAACGTGAAGTTCCTGCATGAAGTTTGGAAGGAAAACAAACTGGCCTACGCCACGGAGCACTCCGCTGGACTGGACCTGCGCGCCTGTATCGACTCGGATGAAGTCGAGATCGGACCGGGCGAAAAAGCGGCCATCCCCGCAGGAGTCGCCATCGAAATCCGCGAGCCCGGTGTGGCCGGATACGTTTTTTCCCGCAGCGGCCTGGGCACCAAGGAAGGACTGACCGTCAGCCAGGGCGTCGGCGTCATCGATCCGGATTACCGTGGGGAGATCAAAGTCTCGCTGCTCAACACTTCGGGCGAGATGCGACGAATCAAACGCGGGCAACGCATTGCCCAACTCGTGTTCATGCCCATATTCCAAGCGACAATCACCCCTGTTGAGGAACTCGGCGAGACCGCGCGCGGCGCGGGCGGGTTCGGCTCCACCGGGAAACACTAAATAGCGAGAACGATAATGTCTCAGAAATTCGATGCGATAAAAGAACGGGAATCGAATCTTTTATGTAATACCTACGGCCGGTATCCCCTGGCCGTGTCCCATGCCAAGGGTTGCCGCCTCTACGATCTGGACGGCGTCGAGTATCGCGACTTCCTGGCGGGCATCGCCGTGTGTTCTTTGGGCCACAGCCGCGACGATCTGGCCGACGTAATGGTCGAGCAGGCGCGGAAGATGGTTCACGTTTCCAACCTCTTTTACCAGGAGCCCCAGCTCAATCTGGCCGAAAAGCTGCTTTCCACCTGCGCTGCGGGCAAAGTCTTTTTCTGCAACTCCGGAGCCGAAGCCAACGAAGGCGCCATCAAGCTGGCCCGCAAATATATGCGCACCGTGCGCAACGAGGACCGCTACGAGGTCATTACCCTCGAAAAATCCTTCCATGGCCGGACGTTGTCCACATTGACCGCCACCGGCCAGGCCGGTCCCATCAAGGAAGGGTACAGCCCCCTGCCCGAGGGATTCGTGACCGTGCCTTTCGGCAACGTCAACGCGCTGCGCGGAGCCATCAACGCGCATACCGCCGCCATCATGGTCGAGATGATTCAGGGTGAAGGCGGCGTGCGTCCCCTGCCCACGGACTACGTCAACGACATCGTGGCGCTGTGCAAGGAAAACGGCATCCTGCTCATCGTGGACGAGGTGCAGACCGGCGTGTGCCGCACGGGCCGTTTCTGGGCCCATCAGCATTACGGCATCACCCCCGACATTTTCACCTCGGCCAAGGCCCTGGCCAACGGATTGCCCATGGGCGCGGTTCTGTGTTCCAACGAAGTCGCCAAGGGATTCACGCCCGGCTCCCACGCCACCACCTTCGGCGGCGGCGCGCTGGTTTCGGCCGTTGCGGCAAAGGTCATCGACATCATGATCGAGGACAAGATGGCCGAGCGCGCTCTCAAGATGGGCGAATTCGCCAGGGCACAGGTGCTCAAGCTCAAGGAGAAGCATCCCGAAACCATCGCCGGAACGCGCGGGCTTGGACTGCTCTTGGGTATCGAACTGGCCAAGAACGGCCGAGAGATATGGAATGGCCTCCTGGAGCACAGGATGGTCTGCAACCTGACCCAGGGAACCATTCTGCGCCTCGTGCCGCCCCTGACCATTACCGAGGACGACATCACCGCCTTTGTCCAGGCGTTGGACGAGGTCCTGACCTCAATTGAGGAATAAGCGGTCGGCTTGACCGTCCGGAGGCTAAGGCGTATTCCGTAAATCGAGGTATCGAGTCATGAACGGCGTCGCTCCCATGGGCCCCGCGTCGGAACATTGGTCCGGACGCGAAGAACCGGCGGAACGGATCATTCCTTCCGAAAGGACGTCCGACGACGTGAAAACTCCTGCCGAAGTCCAGGCGGATGCAGTCGCGCAGGCCGAAAAGACCACTCTCAACGACTTTCGATATACGGGCAAAGGCTCGTTCATCGACAAGGTATTCTAGCTTGGCTCATTGACGCTGCAAATCAATCAAGGCCGGGGCACGCTCCCGGCCTTGTCATATCAAATGGAGACAACCCACCACATGTCCACCCTTCTGAAGATCGAATTTACCATCCCCGAAGAAACCGCCGATGAAGCCGGTGTGTTCATCGCCTCCAAGGTCCCCCATGGCTGGGAGGAGACTCCCACCGCGGACGGCCGCAAGTTTACGCTGTACCTTGAAGACCATCCCCTCGGGCATGAGATGGTCGAGGCTTTCCGGGAACGGTTCCCCGAAGGAGGCGTGACCTTTTCCGAGCAGGAGTCCGAAAACTGGGCCATGGCCTGGAAGGACTTTTTCGTTCCGGTCAACTGCGGGGACACCTTCCGCATCTATCCCCCGTGGCTGAACGACGACGAAGAGAACGGAACCACCCACATCGTCATCGAGCCCAAAATGGCCTTCGGCACCGGCCATCACGCCACCACCTCGCTGTGTCTGGCGACCATCGGCAGGCTGTCCAAGGCGGGGACCCTCCAGGCGGGCCAGACTTTCCTGGATCTGGGCACCGGGTCCGGCATTCTCGGCATCGGGCTGTCCAAACTCGGCCTGACCGGCATCGGACTGGACATTGATCCGCAGGCCGTGGCCTGCGCCGTGGAAAACGTTGACGCCAACGGCGTAACCGACTCCTTCAACCTGGCCGTGGGCTCCATTGACTGCGTTGAAGAGGGACGCACTTTCGACCTCGTCGTGGCCAACATCCTTTCCGGGCCGCTCATCGAAATGGCGGGCGATATCCTCGCCAGAGTCGCTCCCGGCGGTTCTCTTGTCCTTTCCGGTATTCTAGCCGACAAACAATCCGACGCCGTGGCCGAGGCCTACGGCAGGCATGGCCTCGGCGAACCGCAGCGATTCATCGAGGGTGAATGGATTTGCCTGGTCTGGGAGACTCTGGGGAGATAGCCGCATGTCCAGGTCCGGCCTGCTGATGGACATGTACGACGCCATGCTGGCGACGCTCGGCCCGAGTGAGTGGTGGCCGGGTGAAACGCCCTTTGAGATAGCCATAGGGGCCATTCTCACCCAGAATACCAACTGGAAGAACGTCGAAAAGGCCCTGGACAACCTCAAGTCCGCCGGAGTGCTTGAGGCGGAGCCCCTGCACGACTTGCCTGTCCCGAAGCTGTCCGAGCTGATTCGGCCGGCCGGGTATTACAACGTCAAGGCGCGGCGCATTCACAACTTCCTTGAATTCCTCAAGGTTGAGGCGGAGTTTGACCTGCTTTCGCTCAAGGACAGGAATCTGGCCGAGCTCCGCCCCAAGATTCTCGGCATCAACGGAATCGGACCTGAGACCGGGGATTGCATCCTGCTCTACGCCCTGGACTTTCCGACTTTCGTGGTGGACGCCTATACCGCCAGGATCGTCGGACGTCATGGGCTGGCATGGGAAGACGTCGACTACCACGGGCTTCAAGCCGTTTTCATGGACGCCTTGCCGGAAGATGTGGCATTATACAATGAATACCATGCCCTCATCGTTCGCGTAGGCGCGAATTGGTGTCGAAAAAAGGCCGGCCTGTGCGAGTCCTGTCCCCTTCAACCTTTCCTTGAACAATAGTTCTCATGAACAAGATTCTTGTCGTCATAGCGTGCTGCCTCATTCTGCTGCCCTCCGGGGCTTTTGGGCAGGCGCGCGACGAGGTCTTGAGCGAATCATTGCAGAAGGAACATCAAAAGGCCGACGAAAACGAGCAGAAAGTACGCGCCCTTACCGAAAAAGCCGGACAGATATCCACCCGGCTTACGGATATCGGGAACGAAGTTTCCAGGCTCAAGGGACACATCCGCGACCAGGAGAAAACGCTGGCCTCCATCCATGAACGGGAAGCGCTGGCGCGACGGGATTACTTGGCCCTGGAAAAGGACAAGGAGCGCATTTCCATGGAGCTTTCCGGGCTCATGCGCACCCTGTGGCCGGTACACATGCAAAACGTCAGGTCTCGTTTCAACGGAGTTGAAGACTGGGCCATGTTCGATCGCCGCTTCAACTGGCTGGCGGACATCTATGCAGCCACGAGCCGCAAGCTCGACGAGGCGAAAAGCAACTCGGAAAGCATAGCGCAAAACCTGGAAGACCAGCGGCGGCTAGCCGAAGAGGCGGAAAGGCAGCTGGCGCAGGTCAATGAGAGCAAGGATAAGCTGCTGGACAATCAATACGCCCTGCGCCGCAACCTGAAAAAGGTCAACCGGGAAAAGGAGAACGCCGAGGCGGAGCTGACGGCCATCCTAGGAACCATCGCCGATCTCAAGTACCAGTTGCAATCCCAGAAGACCAAGCGATTCGCCCTTTACAAGAACGCCCTTCCCTGGCCCGTCAGGGGACGCGTGGTTTCCGGTTTCAATCTCAAGGCCACTCCTCCGGCGCGCGGCCTGGCCATCGGGGCGGCCGAAGGGAGTACCGTGCAGTCAGTCTTCTGGGGCAAGGTGGTGCATAATGACACCCTGCGCGGCTTCGGGCGAGTGGTCATTATATACCACGGATATAATTATTATAGCCTTTACGCCTATTTATCCGATACATTCGTTCGTAACGGGCAGGAAGTCGAAAAGAACGAGCCTCTGGGTACCGTGGGCTATTTCCCCCAGGTGGACGGGACCGGATTGTATTTTGAATTGCGTTTTCATCAAAAACCAATTAACCCAGAAACTTGGTTAACCGCAACAAGATGAACCGTCGTTAACCCAACATTTTCAGGACTCCGTTATTCGGGAGGCATTCATGCGTGTCACGCTTTGGATAGTCACATTTTTGCTTCTTTTCACCCTTACCGTCGCCCCCGGCCCGACCATAGCGGCCAAGGGAGACCAGTTCGAAGCTCTCAAGACTTTTTCGCAGGTGCTGGACCTTGTTGAAGGCAACTACGTCAAGCCTGTGACCAAGAAGGAGCTCATCGACAATTCCATCAAGGGGATGCTCGAAGAGCTTGACCCCCACTCCACGTATCTTTCCCCCGAGGACTTCAAGGACATGCAGGTCGACACCGCAGGCAAATTCAGCGGTATCGGCATCGAGATCAGCATGGACCAGGGGCGCATCATCGTGGTTTCCCCCATTGAGGACACTCCTGCCTACAAGGCTGGATTGCTGGCGGGCGACATCATCCTCGAGATCGACGGCGAATCCACCCAGGACATGACCCTTATGGACGCGGTCAAGCTGATTCGCGGCGAAAAGGGCACCACCGTCACGCTGCTCATCCTCCACAAGGGCTCCAACAAGCCTCTCGAGGTGGCCATCGTTCGCGGCACCATCCCCATCGTCAACGTCAAGACCCAGTCCCTCGAAGACGGTTATCTCTACCTGCGGCTGACCAAGTTCCAGGAATCCTCCACCAAGAACCTGCGCGACGCCATTGCCGAATATCGCAAGCATCACACGCTCAAGGGCATCGTCTTCGACCTGCGCAACAACCCCGGCGGACTCCTGAACCAGGCGGTTTCCGTGGCCGACACCTTCCTGGACGACGGCACCATCGTCTACATCCAGGGCAGGAACGAAGCCGACCGCAAGGACTTCTTTGCTTCCAAGGAATCCGACGACGTCAAGGTCCCCATGGTCACGCTCATCAACGCTGGTTCGGCCTCGGCCTCGGAAATCGTCGCCGGAGCCCTTCAGGACCTCAAGCGTTCCCTCATCATCGGTGAGCGCTCCTTCGGCAAGGGATCGGTCCAGCAGATCATTCCCCTGTCCGACGGCTCGGGCATCAAGCTGACCACATCGCTCTACTACACTCCGAGCGGGCGCTCCATCCAGGCCAAGGGCATCGAGCCCGATCTGCGCATTCCGTTCGTTGCTCCGAGCGAGGACGAGACAGGTATGCGTGACCGCTTTACCGTCCGCGAAAAGGACCTGAGCGGCCATCTGGAAAACGGCCAGAAGCCCACCCAGCGCAAGCGGGACGAGGACGCGGAAAAGGCCAAGGACATGCTCGCCCGGGATAACCAGTTGCGCATGGCCCTGGAACTGGTCAAGAGCCTGCCCAAGATGAAGGAAATCCAGTAAAAGGAACCGAGCTTCGCCAATGGACGAACGCGCTCCGGAAACGAATAACGAAAAAAAGACCGGGCTCGACGGACTTCTCAAGAGGATCTATCGGCCCGGTCCTCTCATTTTTCTGTTCACTCTCGCCTTTCTGGCCATGGCCGGATTGGGCTGGATGCTTTTGACCGCGAAGACGCCGCCGCCTCAGGTCATCGTTCCCGTGACCGCCGAACGGGAAGAGGAGCCGCAACGCGACAAGGCGTATGAGGAAGTCGTCTCCGACCTGGAGGACAAGGTCAAGCAGGCCGATCTCGCCATCATCGAAACCATGCGCGACCTGAATCTCAAGATGCACGATCTTGAGTTGGTTGACGTGGAGCTGCGCCGCTTCGAGGACCGCGGGTACCATTACCAGGTATTGCAATTCCCCAAGGTCTCCGACCGCAATCTCTTCCTGGTCACATTACGCAAAAGGCTCTATGAGCGTCTTCCCGATGCCGCCCTGCTCGACAACGGCGACACCGAGGCGGCTGTCGAGATTCATGGGCAGCGCACCCATCTGCTGCTTCTCGAAGCCACCCCGCAGGTTATCGTCCTGCCCGAGGCCAAAGGCCCCAAGCTGGCGGTGGTCATCGATGATGTGGGCGAGAACTATGCCCTGCTCCAGGGGCTTGCCGCCCTCGACATCCCGCTCTCCTTCGCGGTGTGGCCCAATGCCAGCCACACGAGGGAATGCGTGGACCTCATCACCGGCACACATCATGACCTGCTCATCCATTTCCCCATGGAGCCCATGGGCTACCCTGCGGTCAAACCGGGCGACGACGCCCTGTTCGTGTCCATGTCCGAGGACCAAGTGCGGAAACGCATCGCAGACAACCTCGGCCGGATACCCGAAGCCATCGGGGTGAACAATCACATGGGATCGCGCTTCACGGCCGATGCGCGTGGTATGCGGACGGCCCTTGGCGAATTTCGGCGGCACGGCCTGTTCTTCCTGGACAGCCTTACTTCGGGCAAAAGCGTGGGACGCGCCACGGCCAAGGATGTGGGAATCCCCTTCTATGAGCGGGATACTTTTCTGGACAACGTAAAGGACGTGAACGCCATAGTGCTTCAACTGCGCAAGACCGAACGGGTAGCCAAACGCAAGGGTTGGGCCATCGCCATCGGCCATCCCTACAGGGAAACTCTGGCCGCTCTCAAACAGTGGCAGAAAAGCCGTGACCAGTCCATCCAGGTAATTTCCCTGTCGAAACTCCGTCCCGAGTAATATTTGTCCGGCCGTTTTCGCCCCTTGCGCAACCGAATACGCACAGACCGTTTCATCCGTGCCCGTGCAGTTTGCCGGAGACCTTCGCTGCGCATTGCGCGCGACGTATTTTACGGTCAACCGACTGAATGCATTAATAGTATTATTTGACTGTCTTCCCCGTTCGTCGCAACGTATCAAGAGCTTGATCGAGCGTGAATGTCGTCTTGCCGTTGCAAGCGAATCGCGGGAGAGGTACAATAAACCTTAAGAATCGAACGCATTCCGTCGATAGGGAAAAGACGGAGCGGCCCGTTTTTTGCTTATTGTATTACGATGTTCAATTTCCCGGCACAGGCCGGGCAAACGGGCCGTATGACCGGCGACAATGAGGCTTTGTCCAGATGAGCAAAATCCTCGAACAAGATGAAGTAGATGCCCTGCTCCGGGGTCTTTCCGGCGGGGATGTCGAAACCGAGACCGAGATTCCTGAAGATGATACCGGCGTGGTCGCCTTTGACCTGGCCAATCAGGACAGGATCATTCGCGGCCGTATGCCCGTGCTCGAGATCGTCAACGACCGCTTCGCTCGTCTGTGCACCAACGCGCTGGCCAACACTATGCGCAAGCGGGTCGACATCAACCCCATTTCCATCGACATGTCCAAGTTCGGCGATTTCATGCGCTCCCTGCCGGTGCCGACCTCCATCTCCATTTTCAAGATGGATCCCCTCCGCGGCAATGCCCTGCTGGTCGTCGACTCCCGTCTGGTTTTCGCCCTGGTCGAGAACTTCTTCGGCGGCGCGGGGAGTCAGCCCAAGGTCGAAGGACGCGACTTCACACCCATCGAGCAGGCCATAGTCGAACGTGTGGTCAAGATCGCCCTGGCAAACATGGAAGAATCCTGGAAACCGGTGCACGAGGTCCACGTGGAGATGGTCCGTACCGAGGTGAACCCGCAGTTCGCGGCCATTGTCCCGCCCTCTGACGTAGTCATCGTCGTCACTTTCGAGGTCGAGCTGGAAAATGCCATCGGCTCGCTCATCGTTTGTCTTCCCTACGCGACCATGGAACCGATCCGCTCCAAGCTGCACGCGTCCTTCCAGTCCGAACGCCTGGAAGTGGATCACGTATGGATCAACCGATTCAAGGAGCGTCTCATGGAGACGCCGGTGGAAATGGTCGTGCGGCTTGGCAGGACAACCATTTCAGGCCGTCAGCTCCTTTACCTGCAGGAAGGCGACATCATCCTGCTCGACACCGATGAGGATGAACTCCTCGAAGCCGAGGTCGAAGGCGTCCGCAAGTTCAAGGGATTGCCCGGCCGGGTCAAGGGCAACAAGTCCTTCAAGGTCGTGAAGGAAGAGGAAATCCGTTTCTGATTTCCTGCCCATTCTTTTCCCGGAGCCGCTTCAAGCGGCTCTTTTCATTCGTTTCAAAAGTGAAATGCCTTGACGAAAAGCCCGCGACACGGTCAGAGTCCCATCTTGAAAAGCATTTCGAGGAGGAATTTTCCCGATGAAAAAAATTCTGTTGCTTGCGGCGGCCTTGCTGTTGGTCGCCTCCACCGCCTTTGCCGGTAAGACGTACGTCATCTCCGTGACCCAGATCGTGGAGCACCCCGCCTTGGACGCCATGCGCATAGGCATGGCCGACCGCCTCAAGGAAAAGGGCATCGACTTCACCTACAATGTGCATATCGCACAGGGCAACATGGCCACCAACACTCAGATCGTCAGCCAGATCATCGGCGAGCGTCCTGACCTGGTGCTTGCCATAGCCACACCCGGGGCCCAGGCCTGCGCCCAGAAGATTCACGACGCGCCCATCCTTTTCACCGGCGTGACCGATCCCGTCACTGCGGGGCTGGTCAAGGATCTCAAGAACACCGACGGGAAAAACATCACCGGCATGTCCGACTTCAGCCCCATGGACAAGCATGTGGCTCTGATTCGTGAGATCGTTCCCGGCGTGAAGACCATCGGCATCATCTACAACTCCGGCGAACCCAACTCCGTTCCCAATCTCAAGGCGTTGAAGGAAGAAGCCGCCAAGGTCGGCATCAATGTCGAAGAGGCGACCATCGCCAATTCCAGCGGCGTTTATCAAGCCGCCAAGAGCCTTGTGGGACGTTGCGACGTGGTCTACATCGGCACGGACAACACCGTGGTTTCGGCCATCGAGTCCGCCGTGAAGGTCTGTACGGACAACAAGCTGCCGCTGATCGTCGGCGATGTGGATTCCGTGGCTCGCGGCGCCATCGCGGCCGTGGCCGTAGACTACTACAAGATGGGACTCCAGACCGGCGACATGGCCGCCCGCATCCTGGTGGACGGTGTCAATCCCGCCGACATGCCCGTTGAATTCCTCAACGATCTCAATCTGCACGTCAATCTCAAGGCTGCACAGGCGATGGGCGTGACCCTGCCCCAATCCGTCATTGACCGCGCATCCAAGGTCATTGAATAGAGTGAATCGCATTTGCCAATCGAGCCTATAAACGATACAAGGCGCGTTGCTTCGACAACGCGCCTTTTTTTTTGTTTTTGGCCGGACCGCTATGGTTTGGCTCCGGCAACCATTAGGACTACTACATGACTCTCTACGCATTATTCGGCGCCATTGAGCAGGGATTCGCCTACGGCCTCATGGTCATCGGTGTGTACCTGACCTTTCGAGTGCTCGATTTCCCGGATCTTACCGTTGACGGCAGCCTTCCTTTGGGCGCGGCCGTCTCGGCCATGGCCATCACCTCCGGCTATTCCCCGCTCCTGTCCATATTCATGGCCGCCGGAGCCGGACTTTTAGCCGGTATGGTCACCGGCATCCTGAACACGAAGTTCAAGATCCTTCATCTGCTCGCCTCCATCCTGACCATGACCGCGCTTTATTCCATCAACCTGCGTGTGATGGGAAGGCCCAACATGGCCCTGCTCGGGCAGGAAACCGTGGTGGACAAGTTCGTCGGTTTTTCAGGCCTGCTGCCGCAGCACGCCACCCCGCTGCTCTTCGCCCTCATCTGCCTTGCCGTGGTGGCCGTGCTGATCTGGTTTCTGCATACCGAGCTTGGACTGGCTTTTCTGGCCACGGGCGACAACCAGCAGATGATTACCAGCCAGGGCGTGAACACCGACAACATCATCATCTTCGGCGTGGGCTTGTCCAATGCGCTGGTGGCCGCATCCGGAGCGTTGGTGGCCCAGAATCAGGGGGCGGCGGACGTGAACATGGGCGTCGGCTCCATCGTGGCCGGGCTCGCCTCGGTCATCCTCGGTGAAACCGTATTCGGAGACAAGACCATCTCCCGTGCGCTCATCGCCGCCCTGCTCGGCTCCGTGCTCTACCGCATCGCCATAGGCCTGGCCCTGGGGCTGAAACTCGGCTCCTTCTCCATCACTCCCAGCGACCTGAACCTGATAACCGCCATCCTGGTGGTCTTCGCCCTGATTATGCCCAAGATGAAGCGCAAATTCCTTGCCGGGAGGGCCAAATGATTTCCGTCTCCCAAGTCACCAAGGCCTTCAACCGGGGCGACGTCAATGAGGTCACCGCGCTCAGCGGCGTGGATCTCGAAGTCAAGGATGGCGATTTCATCACCATCATCGGCTCAAACGGCGCAGGAAAATCCACTTTCCTCAATGCCCTCGCAGGAACGTTTTCCGTGGATTCCGGCAGGATCGTTCTGGACGGGCAGGACATCACCAAATGGCCGGAACACAAACGCGCCGCGCTCATCGGACGCGTCTTTCAGGACCCGCTGCTTGGAACCTGCGCCGGAGCGACCATCGAACAGAATCTCGCCATGGCCAACAAGCGCGGCAAATTCCGAGGGCTTTCCAGAGGGGTCAAGAACAGGGACCGCGAATATTTCCGCGAAAAACTCTCCATACTCGGGCTTGGGCTCGAAGATCGCCTCAAAACGCACACCGGCCTGCTTTCCGGCGGCCAGCGGCAGGCCCTGACCATGCTCATGGCCACACTGGTGAGACCCCGCCTGCTCCTGCTCGACGAGCATACCGCCGCCCTGGACCCCAAAACAGCGAGCATGGTTCTGGACCTGACCGAAGAAATCGTCGGTTCCCTCAACCTGACGACGCTCATGGTGACTCACAACATGAAACAGGCCATCGCCCTGGGCAACAGGCTGATAATGTTTCATCGTGGTCAGGTGGTGCTGGATATCGAAGGCGAGGAAAAACGAAATCTCAAGGTCGAAGACCTCCTGGAACGCTTCTCGCGCCTACGCGGGGACGAGGGTGTCTCCGACCGCATGTTGTTGGGTTGAGGCCGGTGCGGGCTTCAATCCATATGCTGGCAAATCGCTGCCTACAGGTATAAGATAGTAACTGACAAACGGAGGCTCACATGGCTATTGAACAGACCTTTTCCATCATCAAGCCCGATGCGGTCGAGCGCGGTCTCATCGCGGAAATACTGAAAATGATCACCGATTCCGGCCTCAAGATCAAAGGCCTGAAAATGATCCACATGGACCGCGCCAAGGCCGAAGGCTTCTACGCGGTGCACAAGGAACGCCCCTTCTTCGGCGAACTGGTCGATTACATGATCTCCGGCCCGGTGGTCGTCTCCTGTCTCGAAGGTGAAAACGCCATCGAGCGGTACCGCACCCTCATGGGCGCGACCAATCCTGAAAATGCCGACGAGGGCACCATCCGCGCCACGTACGGCCAGAGCATCCAAAACAACTCCTGCCACGGTTCCGACGGTCCCGACACCGCCAGGACCGAGGTGGCTTACTTCTTCAATAACGACGAGCTGGTGGGATAATGACTAAAAAAATCGGGTTCATAGGCGTAGGGAATATGGGGTCCGCCATCGCCAGGGGGCTGGCCTCCCGCGATGACATCGAACTGCACGGGGTTGACTTCAACAAGGCCAATCTTGAAAAGCTCAACAAGGAATTGGGGCTTATCGTGCAGGAGAGCGCGGCCGACCTCGCCAAGGCGTGCGACTACATTGTCCTGGCAGTCAAGCCGCAACATGCCGAACCCGTGGTCAAGGAGTTGACGCCCCTGCTGGACATGAACAAATGCCTGATCGCCATCTGCGCGGGCATTCCCCTGTCCACCTACGAAGATTGGACGGAAGACCGTTGCCCTGTTGTCCGCATCATGCCCAACACACCGGCCCTGGTGGGCCACGGCGTGTCGGCCGTCTGTCTGGACAACCATAATCTGACCGACGAGAACAAGGCGCTGGTTCCCGAACTTTTCGCCTCTGTCGGGCAGGTGCACATTCTCCCTGAAAAGCTCTTTGACGCCTTCACCGGCGTCATCGGCTCCGGACCGGCCTACGTCTTCTATTTCATGGAAGCCCTGATCGAGTCCGGCGTAGCCTTGGGCCTTACCCGGGCTCAATCCGTGGAGATGGTCAAGGGACTGTTCCTCGGCTCCGCCGTCATGGCCGACAAGAGCGAACACTCCGTGTCCGAACTTCGCGAAATGGTCACCTCCCCCGGGGGAACGACCATCCGCGCCCTCATGCATTTCGACAGGCAGGCCCTCAAAGGCGACATCATCGACGGCGTCTTCGAGTGCTACTATCGGAGCATGGAACTCGGCGAACAATAACGACCAAAAGGAAGGGAAGCCGGTAACGGCAGCCACGCTTTCGCGAGGCGATCACTTCTCCTTGATTTCAACGGGTTGTCGGCTTGAACCGGCAACCCGTTTTTCATATCGCATCCATTCGAATCTGGGAAAAAAGACTTCGGCTATACACGCCTGTCGTTCGGGAACAGTCCTGGCCCCGACTCCATACACGCAAGCAAGGCGGCTCTTCCCGGCCAGGAAAAAGCCGTCAGGAAAACAGTAACAGCCTGGCCAGGCCAAGGACCGGAATCAACACCAAAGCTGTGCGTATGCCGGTTTTTCGCGTCAACTCGAAAAGCGTGCGGAGCATTTGCCGCGTCCAAGGCCGTCCTTCCGGACCGAGCACAGGCTTTTCCTTCACCTTTCCAAAATAAACGGTAGGACCGCCCATTTGCCCCTGAAGAAGCCAGGCCGCCGCGGCCATGGGCCAACCCGCATTGGGGCTTTCCATCTTGACGGCGTCGGCGCGGAATCGGCTTTTGGCCATGACGGCATCCAGGCCAAGCCCCCTGCCGGTGAACAGCAAAAGGCCCGCCGTAATCCTGGCCGGAATCCAGGCCAAGAGGTCGTCGGTCAAGGCCCCGCCCTGTCCGAGATCGCGAAAACGGTCCGTGCGGTATCCCCACATGGAATCCATGGTGCTGACGGCCTTGTAGGCCCACAAGCCGCCAGGGCCAAAAAGCGCGAGATAGAACAAGGGGGCCGTGAAACCGTCATTGAGATTTTCGCTGACGGTTTCGGCCAAGGTCCGGCGTATGGCGGATTCGTCCAGTTCGGCGGTCTCCCGGCTTACGAGCATGGACAAAGCTTGCCGCGCACCGGGAATATTCCCGGAATCCAGAAGCGATGCCACCTTCCCGGCTTCACGCATCAGACAGCCCAAGGCCAATCCTGCATAAGCGAAATACACGGCAAGCAGGGGGCCGAGGTATGCGATGCGGGCGAGCGCGCTTACGGTGAACCAGGCTGCCCCGGCGAAAATCAAGACAGCGGCCCAGCCTGCCCATCGAAGATTCACGCCCAGACGGCGGGCACAGGATTCGTAGAGATCAAGACCCTTTCCGATGATTCTGACCGGATGCGGGAACTTCGCGGGGTCGCCAAGAAAGATATCCAGAAGGACGGCGGCGGCAGGCACGATGAAGATGGCGGTGAATTGATTCATGAGCGTAAAAAAAGGGGACTACCCCTTTTACTTCGTAAAGAGGAAAATCAGGCGTTGAAAGCCGCTTCGCGGCAATAGTCGGGTGATTTCGCCTCCGGCGGGCAAGGGTTCGCGCCCTTGCATCCCCTGTAAGCGCCTTCGGCGCGTTTTTTTTGCTCCGCGGCGTTCTGCCGCGAGAACTGGGAGTAAAAAAAAGGCCGGGAAGCAAGATTCTTCCCGGCCCTGTAAGCGTCTAGTTTTCGAAGTAGGACCTGAGGAGCGCGCTTCGCACAGGGTGGCGAAGCTTGCGCAACGCCTTGGCTTCGATCTGGCGGATACGCTCTCGGGTGACGTTGAAGAGCTTACCGACTTCCTCAAGGGTGTGGTCGGACTTCTCGCCGATTCCAAACCGCTTGCGCAGGACTTGTTCCTCGCGCGGAGTCAGGTCGGACAGGACAGAGGCGATCTGCTCGCTGAGCTTGGTGGAAACCACTTCCTCAGCAGGCGCGGTGGCCTTCTTGTCTTCAATGAAATCGCCCAGGCTGGAATCTTCCTCGTCACCAATGGGGGTTTCGAGGGAAATGGGTTCCTTGGCGATTTTCAGCACCTTCTTGACCTTTTCGAGCGGATAATCCATACGCTCGGCAATTTCTTCGGGCGACGGGTCGCGGCCCAGCTCCTGCACCAGATATCGCGAGGTGCGGATGAGCTTGTTGATGGTCTCGATCATGTGCACCGGGATGCGGATGGTCCGGGCCTGGTCCGCGATGGCGCGGGTGATGGCCTGACGAATCCACCAGGTCGCATAGGTGGAGAACTTGTAGCCGCGTTGGTACTCGAACTTGTCGACAGCCTTCATCAGGCCGATGTTGCCTTCCTGAATGAGGTCCAGGAACTGCAAGCCGCGGTTGGTGTACTTCTTGGCGATGGAAACCACCAGACGCAGGTTGGCGCGGATGAGCTCCTGCTTGGCCTGGCTCGCGGTCTGGTTGCCGGATTTGATCCGCCACAGGACCTCTTCGAGGTCGTGTACGGAGTGGCAGCACTTGTCCTGCAAGCGGGTCATGATCTCCAACTTGCCGGCCAGCATTTCCTTGAAGGAGAAAAACTCCTCCACGGTCATGCCGAGCTGGTCGGCGGCCGCCACGGGATTGATCTCGCGGTCGTCCACCTGCTTGAACAGATCCTTTATCTCGGCCTTGGTCATGCCCACGGACAAGACATAGGCGGACAGGTCGCGTTGGCAGTTGTGCATCTGCCGCACGTAGTCGTTGACCGTCTCGATGATTCGATCAATGAGGGTCTTTTCGAGCTTGATGTCGCGCAGACGGGTGACGATCTCTTCCTTGTAGCTGAGAATCTCCTGCTGCACGCCGTACACGCGCTTGTCCAGACAGGCGCAGTAGTCGAGCTTTTCGTAGATTTTCTTCTTCTTGTGATAGAGCTTCTTGATCTCGTCGAGCAGGAAGATGACCCGCTGACGCTGGTTCATCTCATCTTCGGACGGATCGTCCTCCTCGATGGTCTTGACCACGTCCTTAAGCTTGATGCGGCCGTCTTCGAGATCCTCGCCCACGGCGATAAGTTCCTCGACGGCGACGGGGACCTCCACCAGGGAGTACAGAACGTCCATTTCGCCGTTTTCGATCTTCTTGGCGATAACCACTTCGCCCTCGCGATCCAGGAGCGGAACTGCTCCCATCTCGCGCAGGTACATACGCACCGGGTCGGTGCTTCGCGAAGCGTATTCCGTGGAATCGTCATCGGCGTCGTCGAATTCCAATTCCTTGTCGTCATCATCATCGGTCAGCTTCTTGTCGGAATCGTCCGAATCCACCAGGGCGATATCCATCTGGTCGAAGATGGCGTGAATTTCCTCGAGCTGTTCCGGGCTGGTGCAGTCCGAAGGCAACGCCTTGCTCAGCTCCTCGTATGTCAGGAATCCCTTTTTCTTACCTTCTGCGATAAGATCTTTGATCTGTTGGATTTCCTTAATGTTGCTCATCTTCCCTCCTGCGAGATTCCTTCAAGGCCAGTAGTTGCAACGCCCTTTCGGTGTCCCCGCTCTGCTGTGCCTGTCGTATGGCCTCTGTGAGCTGGCGCATGTCCAGCTTTTGCTGTTCCTGCGCAATTGTGCGACAAATATGATCCCATTCCGCCAGCAATTCCCGGCCGGAGAGGGTTTCTTCATGCAGCTCTTCGCGGCACTGGATGTAGAAGCCTTTTTCCTGTTCGTTCAGCAGGCTCACGACATGGCCTTGCTGCGTCGTTTCGAGCTTCTCCCACAGCGCCTTCGCCCAAGGGGTACGAAGAATCTGAGTCAGTCCTCTTTTGGCCAGTTCCGGCACATAGTCCGGATACTGGATCGTAAACCGCAAAAAATACCTATCATCAGCATAATCCTTGCCGACGCCCATAGCCGGTTGCCGGGCGGCTCGCTGTGTATGCCGAGGCTGCTGCCGTACGCTGCGCTGTTGCGGTGCCGCTGCACCTGCGTCGCGCCTGAAATCAGCCTCCGACAACCCGAGCCCGCTCACCAAACGGGGCAGGTAATACGCCCTCAAGGACGCGTCGGACAATTCCGACAAAAAACTCTTCGCCCAAGCCATGATATCCCTCGGGGCATACTGCTCCCGCAGGGTATTCATGCAAAAGGTCAATCCGTCCGGGGCCTCGTTCATGCAGGCCTCGAATCCTTCCGCTCCCCTGGTTTGGAGCAGACTGTCCACATCCTCGCCGTCAGGCAAGAGGATGGCCTTGCAGGCCACGCCTTGCAGCAGAATCATTCTGCTGGATTTCATGGCCGCCTTGCGGCCCGCTCCGTCGCCGTCGAAAACCAGGTCAACGCGCGAACAGAATCCGGCCAGTCTCTTCACCTGATCGGCCGTCAGGGCAGTGCCCAGAACGCCGCAGGAGTCGGTGTAGCCGAACTGATGGAGCGATATGACATCCATGTATCCTTCGGTCAGAATGGCCCGCTTGGTGCGAGTCATGGTGGACCGGGCCAAGTTAAGCCCATACAAGTGGTCGCCCTTCTTGTATATAGGCGTATCCGAGCTGTTCAGATACTTGGGTTCTCCATCAGTAATAATTCTGCCGCCAAAAGCAATAACCCGCCCCGACAAATTTTGAATAGGGTAGATTAATCTTCCCCGAAACCGGTCGTATATATTACCTTTTTCATTTTTCGACAAAAGTCCGGCTTCAACTCCCGCTTCCGGGCTTCTTCCCTTGGTGCGCAGGAAATTGTCCAACCCGTGCCAATCGTCCGGCGAATAGCCCAAACCGAACTTGGAGATCATTTCCGGAGTCATCCCCCGGTCGGCAAGGTAGCGGCGGCAATGGTCCCCGGATGCGAGGGACAGATTCCGCTGGAAAAAACTGTTGGCTTCGTCGTGCATGTCAAGGAGCATCTGCTTCTTGGCCTTGCGCTCAGCGGCGTGCGGATCGCGCGGGGCAGAGCCCAGTTCAACTCCGCATTCGGCGGCAAGCTGTTCAAGGGATTCACGGAAATCCAGCCCGTTGATTCGCCCGTAAAAATCGATGACGTCGCCCGACGCCTGACAACCAAAGCAATAGAAGAAGCCCTCGTCGTCATTAACGGACATGGAGGGCTTTGTTTCCTGATGAAACGGACATGCGCCCATCCATCGGCCTGAAACGGGTTTCAGGTCGACATACCGACGCACAATATCCGATATGTTGATTCGGGCCTTGACGGCCTCGACATCACTTCTGTCCACCAATAGCCTCCGGCGACGCCGCTATTTGAGCGTCACTTCGGTCATTCCGTCTCCGCCCCGGTCTTCAGGGGCCAGGGTGAAACTTTCCACCGCCGGGTAATGCTTCAGAAAATCGTGAACTTCCCGCCGGAGCGCACCGGTTCCCCGGCCGTGCACGATCTCCAGCTTGCCGGCGCCCTTGCGCAAAGCCCCGTCCATTGCCCGCTCCAATTCGCTGATGGCCACATCGGCCCTATTGCCGCGCAGGTCGATCTCGACCACCAAATCGCTTGGAGACGGCGTCTTGGCCTGGGGTTTGGAAGCCCCGACGGAAGTCTTGTCCGCCGGGCCCAGATGTTCGGCCTTGACCCACATGGCAACCCCGCCGATGTCGACTTTGGCCTGCTTCTTTTTCTCGTTGATTTCCAGCACGGTACCCGACTTGTTCCATGCCGAATACGATACTTTTTGGCCCGGGACAATATCCGAGAAAGAAAAGACGGGTTCTTTTTTGCGTTCGGGGACGACGTCCTCGATGCGCAGCCGAGCCTGATGGAGTTTTTTGCGCGCCTCTTTCTGACCGATGCGCTCACTTTTCCACTGCTTGACGACTTCCTGAGCCTTGGTCTGGACATCCTTGAGAAGCCGGGTACGTTCCTTCTCGAATTTCTGTTCGAGATTGGCCCGTTTTTTCTCGATGCGCCGATGTTCCTCTTCAATGGCGTCCAGTTCGGCCTCTTTCTTCACGGCCATGGCGTTGAGGCGGTCCAGGACTGCGGAGGTGTCCGAACCGTCCAGCAAAAGATACTTCTCGGCCCGCTCCAGTATTACGGAAGGCAGGCCGTGCTCGCGGGCCACATCCAGGGCGATGGACGCGCCCACTTGGTCATAGGCGAGCCTGAACAGCGGCTTCTTGGTGTTCGGATCAAACAGAACGCTGGCGGCCCGCACGCCCTTGGTAGCCATGGCGTAGGCCTTGAGGGCCGGAAAATGGGTGGCGGTAAAGGCGGTTGCCCGCTTTTCAAGGAGCGAATCTATGACCGCCTGGGCCAGGGCCGCGCCTTGCGTCGGATCGGTGCCTGCGCCGAACTCGTCAAGAATGAACAGGGAACGTTCATCCACCTTGTCCCATACCCGCCGCAGGTATTGAATCTGCGCGGTGAAGGTGGAGACGTTTTCCTCCAGGGACTGCTCGTCGCCCATGATGACGAAAATATCGCGCCACAAAGGCAGGGAGCTGCCCTCTGCGGCCGGAACCGGGAGCCCGGAAAAAACCATCAGCCCGATAAGCCCCATGGTCTTGAGGCAGACGGTCTTGCCGCCGGCATTGCCGCCGCTGACGATCATGGCTTTCTGGTCGTCCTGCAACTCAATGCTCACCGGATGAACCGATTCGTCGGTCAGGGCCAACAGCGGATGACGGGCCTTGAGAAGCTTGGGCGCGCCCTGCTCCACCACATGGATGGTCCGGCCTCCGTAGGCGGCGGCCAACTGAATTTTGGCCATGAGCACATCCAGTGTGACCAGCCCGTCGTAGGCTTCGCGCACCTGGTCCTGCTCCTGGCGCACCAGCGAGGTCAGGTATTGAAGGACCTTGTACTCCTCGGCCCGCTCCTCACGCTTGAGCTCCTGGAGCCTGTTGTTGGTCTCTACCAGGAAGAGGGGCTCGAAATAACATGTCTCGCCGGTCTGCGAGTAGTCGTGGATGATGCCCTTGGTCTTGTTCTTGTAATTCGCCTTGATGGGCAGAACGTAACGGTCGGACGAGATGGTCATGTACTCGTCCTGCATGGCCGCACCCAGGTTTTCCTGTAGGATGAAATCCTTGACCCGTTTGGTGCAACGCTGATGAATGGCCCGAATCTCCTGGCGAACGGCCAGCAGATCGGGAGAACTTTCGTCCTTGATCTGCCCTTCCAAATCCAGGCAGCGGCCGATGCCGGACACGGTCTTTTGCGGCCAGGCATAGGCGAAGAGTTCCTCTTCGAGCACGTCCCAGCCACGCTCGGAAAAGCTTGTCAGCGAGTCTCTGGCGTCCCGGGCCAGGTCAAGAATGACCTTGAGCGCGAAGAGCGCGTCCTGATCGAGCACCGCCAGTTCGCTCCCCAGGTGCGGGAAAATACCGCCGAGCTCCGGAAATGCGCGCATACGGAAGCCGGATTCGCCCACCCAGGCCGCGGCCTGATCGAACAGGGAACCCGCCCGATGCACGTCCGCGAGGGTGTCATAAGGGCGGACGGCCAGACATGCGTCAACACCGGGTTCGGACACGGCGAAACCGGACAGCGCCCCAAGAATCTTGGGGAACTCCAATACCTGGAAAGTTCTGGACTCCATGGATGAGCCGGGCTGCTGAAAATTCAAGAGAGCTTGGACTTTACCAGCCCACTGGCCTTCTTGCCGTCGACTTGTCCCTTGTACGCGCCGAGCACGACCTGCATCACCTTGCCCATATCGGCCATGGAAGATGCTCCAAGGTCGGCAATGGCCTTGTCGATGGCGGCGGAGAGGTCCTCGTCGGAGAGCTGTGTGGGCAGGTAAACCTCGAGGGCGGCGAGTTCTTCGGCTTCAACCTGAGCCAGGTCGTCCCGTCCCGCCTTGGAGTACTGGTCGAAGGAATCCTTACGCTGCTTGACCTGCTTGGCGATGAGATCAAGGACGACCTCGTCGGACAGATCCTGCACCATATCTTCAACCATACGGTTTTTAATGGCCGTCTTGAGATGTCTCAAGACGGCCACTTTTACCGTAGCTTTGGCCTTATAGGCCTCAATGTAGTCTTTGTCTATTTGCTTTGACAGACTCATAATCTACATGCTGCGCATTTTGCGCATTTTTTTGGCGAGCCTCTTCTTGGCGGCAGCTTTCTTTTTCTTCTTCTGCACGCTGGGCTTCTCGTAGTGCTGACGTTTCTTCAGCTCGGACAGAATTCCGGCCTTCTCGACCTGCTTCTTGAAACGACGCAGGGAGATGTCGAAATTGTCGCTATCGTCGAAATACACTCCGGGCAATGGAAATCACCTCCTCGGTGAACCGCCCGTCCTTTATGTCGGGCTGGCGAAATAAGAGACACTTCATATATATAAAAATCAGAAAAAGCAACCACAAAAACCGGAGTGCGCGAAATTTTCCACGCATGAAAAAAGGGCCGCCCGGCAATGTGCCGACAGGCCCCTTTAATATCGTTGAAGTGCGGGAACTAGTGTTCCGCCTTTTTCGCGTCGCGCAGAGACTGCATGATCGTGACCGTCAAGGCGACTCCGATTACGCCGAGGACGATGTAAAGGACACCGAAAAAAACGAAATGGTCAGGCATCCACCAAGGAAGATCCATGGGCAGAGGGCTGTGAACGGTTTCACCGTGAATCATCATCTTAATCTCCAGGCTAGTTGATGGCGTCCTTGAGGATCTTGCCGGGACGGAACTTGACGACCTTGGTCTCGGGAATCTTGAGTTCGAGGCCAGTGCGGGGGTTGCGGCCCACGCGGGCTTTGCGGAGCTCCACAACGAAGGTGCCGAACCCGGTCAGGGTAAGCTTGCCTTCGGAAACCAAAGTACTCTCGACGGTCTCCAAGAACGCATTCAGCGCGCGCTCGGCGTTCGCTTTGGTCAGATTGGCCTTTTCCGCGATTTTGACAACCAATTCAGCCTTTGTCATCAGTCCTTCCTCCTCGGTGAAATAATAACCTGATGGTATTAATTAAGTGCAGCCAGAGCACAAAATGCTTTTGCACCTTGTTTCCGTCACCAACTCACCTCTTGGCCTTTAAATGAACTTTCAAGCCGTGTCCAGCCCGAGTGTTGGAAAAAATCGAAAAAACTACGCTATATGGTGCTTTCGAGGCCTTTTGTACTCAATTTTTCCGAGCCCGAAGCCGCCCTGTTTACGCAGTCGCGGATCGGTATTCGGCGGGAACTTGTGAAAATTGGTACTAATATATTAAGGAAAGTGAACGGAATTGCGACGGAGTGAGGTTTTCTGGCCGCAACGACGGGCTGACGCCCTCTTTTTGAAACCATTCTTCAATTTCCGGCTTCATGTGCTTCCGCAGTATGGTCGAAATCTGTTTGCGACGCTGCTGGAAAAGCAGCTTGACCAGGCCGGACAGCCTTTCCCGATCCAACGGACGTTCCTCCAAGGGAAACGGATCGAAGCGGACAACGGCCGAATCGACTTTGGGCCGCGGTCGAAAGACCGTAGGCGGCACCTTGAAAAGGTACCGTGTGTCGCAATAGTTCTTCACCCACGCGGTCAGTCCGCCGTAGGCCTTGGTGCCGGGGTCGGCGGTCAGACGCAACGCAACTTCATGCTGCACCATGAATACCGCCCTCGAAAGGGTCTCCACCCTGCTGACGATATCCCAGATGAGCTTGGAGCCGACGTTGTACGGGAGATTCCCGATAATCTTGCACGGGCCAGTTCCGTTCAGTTCCTCCCAAGGAAACTTGAGGGCGTCCGTTCCGACCACTTCAAGCCGGGGCCAGCGCTCGGCGAGCCGGTCGGCCAAATCGTAGTCCATTTCCAGCGCGCGCAGCCTGCGGGCGCCGGTTTCCACCAGGTGCTCGGTCAACGCGCCCTGCCCAGGCCCTATTTCTATAATATAATCGTCCGCGGAAGGCGCCAGGGCGTCCACTATCTTGCGGCAGATGTTCGGGTCGGTCAGGAAGTTTTGGCCAAGGCTTTTCTTGGCCCTATGCGGCGGGTCTTGTCGTGGCATGTGAATTCTCCGTCGCCCACGGATAGCGAAAGCCCGCCCGGCTGGCAACAGCATTGACACATTCTCCATGAAAAACGTATGAATCCTCGGTATTCATTCTATGAGGAGGATTCATGAATCTACGCCATTATGTTCGGGATATCCCGGATTATCCCAAGAAAGGTATCACTTTTTACGATATAACGCCCATCCTGAGTTCCCCCAAGGCGTTCGCCTATGTCATCGATCAACTCTATGACAAGTATAAGGACTGCGGCGTAAACAAGATCGCGGCCGCCGACGCCCGGGGATTCATATTTGGTGCGCCCCTGGCGCTCAAGATGGGCGTCAGTTTCGTGCCCATCCGCAAACCGGGGAAATTGCCGTTCAAGAACCGTTGCGTCACTTACGACCTCGAATACGGCTCGGACACCCTTTGTATGCATGTGGACGCCATTGAGGAAGGCGACAAAGTCCTGCTCATAGACGACCTGCTCGCCACAGGCGGCACGGCCGAAGGCATGATAAAGCTCGTTCGAGAGGCAGGCGGCGACATTGTGGGAGCGGGCTTCGTCATCCAGCTTTCTTTCCTGGATGGGGACGAGGTCATGCGGGCGGCCGATGTGAAACATGATTTTCTGCTGGAAATTGAATAGGAAGGCTCTGCCATGACCAAAATAGGCATTATCGGAGGCAGCGGCCTGGACAACCCTGACCTGTTGCGCGACGCCCGCGACATCGAAGTGGATACCCCCTACGGCAAGCCCTCTTCCCCCCTGAAGATGGGAACCATCGCGGGCCGGGACGTGGCGCTTCTCGCCCGGCACGGCCGCGAGCACACCATTCCGCCCACCTTCGTCAATTACCGGGCCAACATCCAGGCTCTCAAGGATGTCGGCTGCACAAGCATTCTCGCCACCACCGCGTGCGGCTCCCTGCGCGAGGAGATCGACCGTGGGCACCTGGTCATCCTGGATCAGTTCATCGACTTCACACGACGCAGGGCGGTTTCCTTCTTCGAGGAATTTCCGCCCCATGGCGCAGTGCACACGGCAATGGCCGATCCGTTCGACGAGAATCTGCGCGGCCTGTTCAACCAGGCGTGCGACAAGCTCGGCCTGGTTCATCACAAAACCGGCACGGTCATCACTATCGAGGGCTCAAGGTTCTCCACCAGGGCCGAGTCGAACATGTTCCGCATGTGGGGCGCGGACGTCATCAACATGAGCGTCGCTCCGGAGTGCATCCTCGCCAACGAGGCGGGCCTGCCGTACGGAGCCGTGGCCATGAGCACGGACTACGACTGCTGGAAGACCGATGAGGCTCCCGTCACCTGGGAGGAGATTCTCGAAGTCTTCAAGGGCAACGTGGAAAAAGTCACGTCGCTGCTGGTCGAAGTCATTTCCAACATGGATTGACGCATGTCGAGTCCCGCCGCTGAAATCTCGCCCATAGCCTGCGATCTGCTGGTCCGCGCCGATGCGATCGTCACCCAGGACGACGCACGCCGCGTCCTGACCGACGCGGCTGTCGCCATACGCGACGGCATTGTGGTCGAAACGGGTGATTACACGGGCCTTGAGGCGCGCTACGCACCCGTTCAACGGCTGGACATGTCGGGCAAGATGCTCTTGCCCGGACTGGTCAATGGGCATACCCATCTGCCCATGACCCTGATGAGAGGGTTTGCCGACGACCTTCCGCTCATGGAGTGGCTGGAGCGGCACATCTGGCCGGTGGAAGCCCATCTGGATGAGGATTTGCTCGGCGTCGGCGCACAACTTGGCTGCGCCGAGCTCATACGCACCGGATGCACGGCCTTCATGAACGGTTATTTCCACGAGGAAATCACTGGCGCGGCGGCATCGAACTGCGGCCTGCGCGCGGTCCTGGGCGAGGGGTTCTTCAACTTTCCCTCACCCTTCTTTCCTACGGCTGAGGCGTGTTGGGAGACCATACTGAAGCTGGAGGGACGGTTCCGCGGCGATCCGCTGATCCGCACGGCGGTCACGCCTCACGCGGCCTTCACCGTGTCCCCCGAGATTCTCAAGGCGAGCTTCGAGCTGGCCGAGAGACTGGACGTCCCGTGGCAAACCCATTTGGCTGAATCACCCACGGAAACATCCGTTTGCCTGGGCAAATACGGTATGCGCCCGGTGGAAATCCTGCGCAGGAACGGCCTTCTCTCGCCGCGCACGACACTGCACCATTGCGTGGACGTGACCGACGAGGAAATAAAGCTGCTTGCCGGGGCCGGGGTCAACGTGGTCCATAATCCGGCCTCCAACCTCAAGCTCTGTTCCGGCATGTCCCCGGTGCAAAAAATGCTCGACGCGGGCGTCAACGTGGGCCTGGGCACGGACGGCGCTTCAAGCAACAACCAATTGAACATGTTCCGCGATATGGGGCTGGCCGCCCTGCTGGGGAAAGTCCGCCATGGCGACGCTTCGGCGTTGAACGCCCAGACCGCCCTGGACATGGCCACCCGCCGCTCGGCCCGCTGCCTCGGCTGGCCCGAACTGGGCCGGATCGAAGCGGGATACCCGGCGGACATGATCGCCCTGGACCTGTCCTCGCCGAATCTAATGCCCGTATTCAGCCATGTGTCCCACGCGGTCTACGCCGCGACGGGCATGGAGGTCTGCATGACGATGGTCGCGGGCGAGGTTTTATACCTGTACGGCGAGTTCCGAACCCTCGATCTCAACGGCCTCCGCAAGGAGGCGATGCGTTGCGCGAAATGGGTCCGACATGCCTCCGGAAATTGAAAAAGACAGCAAATAGCTTGACAACACCCACCATGGGTGCATATCGAAGTCTGCTCTTGCACCAATATGAAATTACGTATGCCGCTGGCATCCCGTGAGCCGCATTATTTTTAGGAGGAAGGCACGACATGGCCAAGAAAAAAAGTATCGTTTCCCTGGAAGGCGCCGTGAAGACCGCTGAAGGTCTGACCTACAAGGGCGTCATCATGGAACCCATTGATGAGAAATGCGAAGGTTGCGATCGTATCGTTCCCTTCGAAGACGTGAACTACTGCCCGACCTACGCGCAGCCCTCCCGCAAGTGGGCATCCGGTGTGTGCAACTTCGCCACTCACATGCGCGCCGAGATGGACAAGGCCGGAAAGGTCAAGGTCAACCCGCTGAAGGCTTCCAAGCGCGCCGCACGCGGTCGGTAGACCTCTGCAAGCAGAAAAGGCGGGGCGATGTCCCCGCCTTTTTTTTGTTTGTGCGGGCCGGTTTTTGGGCTAGCTTCATCGAAAACTACATCGGAGGTCTCATGGACGCGCTCTTTTCCGAATTGGACAACCAGACCGAGAAGGTTGTCGAACTACAGACCAAACTTTCGGCCATTCCCGCACTCGGCCCCCGCAATGGCGGCGAAGGCGAGAAGGCCAAGGCCGACTTTCTGCTCGACTATCTCAAATCCATGGGTATCGAGGACATCCGCGAGTACAACGCGCCCGCTCCCGATGTGCCCTGCGGGTACCGGCCCAACATCGTGGCCGTCATCCCCGGCAAAAACACGGAAAGGACCCTGTGGATCATCTCCCACATCGACGTGGTCCCTCCGGGAGACCTCGGCCTCTGGAATTCCGATCCCTACGCGGTTCAGCGCGACGGCGATACGCTGGTCGGCCGGGGCGTCGAGGACAACCAGCAGGGCATGGTTTCTTCCATCCTGACGGCCCAAGCCCTGCTTGACCTGAAGATCACCCCCGAAATCAATCTTGGCCTCATTTTCGTGGCCGACGAAGAGACCGGCTCCGCTTTCGGCCTGGAATACATGGTCGCCAAGCATGAGGACATTTTCCGCCAGAACGATCTGTTCCTGATTCCCGACTCCGGCGAACCCTCCTCCGAAATGGTCGAGATCGCCGAAAAGTCCATGTTCTGGCTCAAAGTCACCGTCATCGGCAAGCAGTGCCACGCGTCCACCCCGGCCCAGGGCATCAACACCATGTACCCCAGCGCTGAACTCATTCTGCGCATCAAGGAACTGGAAGCCCTGTATCCTGCCGAGGACGCCATCTACAACCCGCCCTGCTCCACTTTCCAGCCCACCATGCGCGAAGCCAACGTGGCCAACGTGAACACCATCCCTGGACGGGACGTGTTCTATGTGGACAGCCGGGTGATGCCCGAATACGATCTGGAAGACGTCCTGGCCACCATCAAGGGGTTTGCCGCCGAAGTCGCCGAGAAATACGGCGTGACCATCGAGTGCGAGCCCGCCCAGTGGGAACAGGCCGCTCCGGCCACCTCGGCCGACACCGAGATCGTGGCCCGGACCATGGCTTCCGTGCGCAAGATCTACAACAACAATCCGCGCACCGTGGGCGTCGGCGGCGGCACGGTTGCCGCCATCCTGCGACGCAAGGGCTATCCCGCCGTGGTCTGGTCCACCCTGAACCACGCCGCGCACCAGCCCAACGAGTGGTCTTCCATCAAGAACACCATCAATGACGCCAAAGTCATGGCGGACATGCTGCTGACCAAATAGCGGCGACGAGGAATCATGCAGCGCACAGGAGCGATCCCAGCCGAGTTCGACCTCATCGTGGTCGGCGCGGGCCATGCCGGTTGTGAGGCCGCCGTGGCCTCGGCCCGGCTCGGCCTGAAAACCCTGCTGTTGACCATCAATGTCGACCGCATCGGCCACCTCTCCTGCAACCCGGCCATCGGCGGCCTGGCCAAGGGCCATATGGTCAAGGAGATCGACGCCCTGGGCGGCATGATGGGACTGTGGGCCGACGCCGCCGGCATCCAATTCCGCATTCTGAATACAAGAAAGGGCCCGGCCGTCCGATCGAGCCGGGCCCAAATAGACCGCGCCCGCTACATGCAGGCGGTCCAAGGGTCAGTGTTTTCACAGGAAAACCTTTGGGTGTTCCAAGACATGGGCGCTGCGGTGCTGGCCGAAAACGGCCGCGTGTCCGGTCTGCGCACCAAACTGGGTGAGATATTCCCAGCCAGGGCCGTCCTCCTGACTACCGGCACATTCCTGCGCGGTCTGATGCATATCGGCCTGGAGCATTTCAGCGGCGGACGCATGGGCGATCCGGCAGCCAATTCCCTGTCCGCCAACCTGCGCGAGCTTGGCTTCGAGCTGGGCCGTCTCAAGACCGGCACCACGCCCCGCCTGCTCCGGGACTCCATAGACTTCACGGCCATGCAGGAACAGCCGGGCGACAACCCGCCCGTGCCTTTCAGCTTCCGAAACAAGTCCGTCTCCCTGCCCCAGGTGTCCTGCTGGCTGACCTATACCAACGAGCAGGCGCACGAGGCCATCCGCTCCGGCTTCGACCGTTCGCCCATGTTCACCGGAATCATTGAAGGAACCGGAGCGCGTTACTGCCCGTCGATCGAGGACAAGGTGGCCAGGTTCCCCGAAAAGGACCGGCACCAGATATTTGTCGAGCCGGAGGGACTGGACAGTCCGGAGATGTATCCGAGCGGCATCCCCACCAGCCTGCCCTTCGACGTCCAAAAAAAGATGATCCGGGCCATTCGCGGCCTCGAAAACGCCCAGATCGTCCGGCCTGGCTATGCCATCGAATACGATTTTCTCCCCCCCACGCAACTCAAGCCCACCTTGGAGACCAAGGCGCTCCCCGGGCTATACTGCGCGGGACAGATCAACGGCACGTCCGGTTATGAGGAAGCCGCGGCCCAAGGATTGTGGGCCGCCCTGAACGCGGCCTGCAAGCTGCGCGGGATGGAGCCCTTCCTGCTCTCCCGCGATCAGGCGTATATGGCCGTACTGGTGGACGATCTGGTGACCAAGGGCACTGAAGAACCCTACCGCATGTTCACGTCCCGAGCTGAGCACAGGCTGCTGCTGCGCGAAGGCAATGCCGATGAACGGCTGACGCCCTTGGGCCGTGATATTGGTCTCGTCGATGACGACCAGTGGCGGCTGTTCACCGACAAGCGGGAAAAACTTCAAGCAGTGCTTGAAGCAATGCGCACCATCCGCATCAAGCCCGACGCGCCCACGCGTGAGCTTCTCGAAAGTATCGGCGCGTCCGTGCCGGGCAAGGCTGTGGAACTGGCCGCCCTGCTGCGTCAGCCGCAAATGGAAATCGGCAGACTGACCCCGTTTCTCCCGGAACTGGCCGATATGGACGGAGAAGTGCTGTGCGAGGCCGAAGTCCAGGTGCGCTACGAGGGCTATCTGGTCAAGCAGGAGGAACTGGTGACAAAGTTCAAGTCCCTTGAGGACAAAGTCCTGCCCGAGGACCTGGACTATTCCGCAGTATCCGGCCTGACGCGAGAAGTCGTGGAAAAGTTGTCCCGCATACAGCCCAGGACCCTGGGCCAGGCCGGACGTATTTCCGGCGTCACTCCTGCGGCGCTCTCCTGCCTGGAAATCCACATGAAAAAACTCGGTCTATCGTAACAGACCGTTCATTTTCGCGAGTTGACAGGGTGTCGCAGTCTGTCTAAATACATGAATATCGATGCGACATTCGCACGAAAAAGGATCTGCGCCATGCGCATCGTTTTGAACCCCTTCAAGGAGTCTGGTCTTGGACGAAGGTTCCGACAGTCGATTTCGTACTATCTTCAAGAAATTATTTGGCAATAACGATCATCAGATAGAGGAGCACATCCTCGAAGCCAAGGCTGACGGCGAGCTGGAAAGCCACGAGGTTTCCATGCTCCTGAACGTTCTGGGACTGGACCAAAAGCTCGTGGAAGAGATCATGGTCCCACGGACGGACATGGTGTGCGCCGACGCGGCAAGCACGGTCAAGGACGTGGCCGAGCTCATCTTCACCCAGGGCGCCCACTCGCGCATCCCCATCTACCAGGACAACAAGGATCACATCTTCGGAGTGGTCCACGCCAAGGACCTCCTCGAGCCTCTGCTCAAGGGGGAATTGGACCGGTCCGTGATGGAGCTTCTGCGGCCCGCCTTCTTTGTGGCCGAGGACAAGCCCCTGGACGAGGTGCTCGCCTACTTCAAGCGGGAAAAGCTCCACATGGCCATCGTTCAGGACGAGTACGGCGGAACGTCCGGCATGGTAACCATGGAGGATGTGCTCGAAGAAATCGTCGGCGAGATTTCTGACGAATACGATGAACAGCGTCCCGACGAAATCCAGGATTTCCCGGACGGCACCTTCATGGTCTCTGGCCGTGCGCCCCTTGAGGATGTCAACCGCAAGTTCGGTCTCGACCTTGAAAGCGAGGAAGTGGACTCCATCGGGGGCTACCTGGCCGCCATGGCCGGACGTATTCCCGAGCCGGGCGCGCTTTACACTTTCTCCGGATGGCGGTTCTCCATCATGGAAGCCGACGAGCGTCAGATCTGGACCATCAAGGTCGAACCTCTGGGGCAAATGTAAGCCGTGCTCAAGCTGGTTCTTCTTGCGACCGTGGGGGCCTGGATAGGATTCGCCAATCCCCTTTTCCATTTCCCCCTGGCCGCGCTCGCCTTCCCTCTGGGGTTGGCCTGGATAGGGTTGCGGGCCACCTCCGGCGGGCGCAGCTTCCGATACGGCTGGCTGGCGGGAACGCTCGCCGCCACGGGTTGCTTCTACTGGATGGTCATTCCGGTACAGATATACGGAGGCCTCCCGTGGTTTGTGGCCCTGCCCTGCCCGGTTCTTCTGGCCGCGTTTATCGGCCTGTATTTCGGACTTTTCTCCTATGGCATCCATCACGCGGGGAAGCTCATCGACGGCATTCCCCTTTGCCTCCTGGCCGGATTCGCCTGGTCAAGCATGGAAATGCTCATGGGCAGCCTGTTTTCCGGCTTTCCCTGGATGACACTGTCCTCGGCCTTCGCGTCCTGGCCTTTTGCCGTGCAGGGAGCATCGCTTGTCGGAGCTTTCGGCCTGTCCGGCGTGTTCGCCGCCTTGGCCACGGCCATCCTGCTCTGTTCGACATACCGCAGTTCTCTCTGGCTGGCCGTGGGCCTGGCCGCCTTCATCTCGGGCTTCGGTTTCTACCGGACCGCCACCTTCAATGTCGGCAACCGCGACTACATGGTCAGCATGGTGCAGGGCAATGTTGACCAGGGAGAAAAGTGGGTTCCCTCCTACCAGGCGGAAACTATCAAAAAATACGGTAAGCTGAGCATCGAGGCCATCACTGCCGAACACCCAGAGGTCGTTATCTGGCCTGAAACGGCCATGCCCTTCTATCTTCAGGAGCAGACTCCCCATCGCAAGGCGGTTGAAATCCTGGCCCGCGAGACCGGAACTCCGATCATCGCAGGCTCGCCCGCCTATCGCGTGACCGACACGAAAACCAACGCCTACGTTCTCTACAATCGCGCCTGGCTCATGGATTCGACAGGGCGAACCACACAGTATTACGACAAGGAGCATTTGGTCCCGTTCGGCGAATACATGCCTTTCGAGAAATGGGTGCCCTTCGAAAAGCTGGTCCAGGCAGCGGGCAATTTCCAGGCGGGCGAGAACAACAGGCCGCTCAAACTCAACGGCGTTGCGCTGGGGATGCTCATCTGCTATGAAGCCATCTTCCCGGAGCTGGCCCAGCAACAGGTGGAGCGCGGTGCAAACGTGCTGGTGAACATCAGCAACGACGCCTGGTTCGGCAACACATCCGCTCCCGGGCAGCACCTCGACTTGGCGACCATGCGGGCCGTGGAGCAGGGACGCTGGCTGGCGCGCTGCACCAACACCGGAATCTCCGCCTTCATCGATCCGGTGGGACGCAGGGCCGCGCAGGCCGAACAGTTCCGGGCGGAAAACCTCAGCATGAAAATCGCTGCCCTCTCGGCGAATACCGTGTATCATGCCGTCAGCCGCAGGCTGGAGATATTCGTGTACGTCATGACCGTGGCCGCCTTCGGCTTTATCGCCTATGCTGCCAGACGAAATAAAGGAATCACTGAATAATGTTGGAATATCCCGAACTCAAAGCCGCCTCCGCGGATCTCATCGAACAATACGAATCCCTTTGGGGGCGTCTTTGACTATGCCGAGACCAAAACGCGGCTCGACGAGATAGAAAAAGAGATCTCCAAGCCCGGGGCCTGGGACAACCCCGAAGCGCTCACTCCGCTGCTCAAGGAAAAGAGCCAGCTTTCTTCCAAGCTCGAAATGTATAACAGATTGTCCGAAGCAAAGGACGACCTGGACGCATGGCTCGAACTTGCCCACGAAAATCCTGAGGAAGAATCCCTGGCCGCCCTGAATCAGCAGGTCGGCCTGCTCAGGGAGCGGCTGTCCGGCACTGAATTGGCGACCATGTTCGCTTTCGAGCACGACAAGGGCGACGCCATCCTCGAAATCCATCCCGGCGCGGGCGGCGTCGAATCCCAGGACTGGGTCGAAATGCTCCTGCGCATGTACAACCGCTACGCCGAACGCAAGGGATTCAAGGTCACGCAACTCGACTACCAGGCGGGCGACGAAGCGGGCGTCAAGTCCGTGACCCTTCAAATCGAAGGACTGTTCGCCTACGGTTTGCTCAAAGGCGAAACCGGCGTCCATCGGCTCATCCGCATTTCCCCCTTCGATTCTTCGGGCAGGCGGCATACCTCCTTCGCTTCGGTCGACGTCTATCCCGACATGGATGACGACATCGAAATCGAAGTCCGGGACGAGGACCTGCGCATCGACACATTCCGATCGAGCGGCCCCGGCGGCCAGTCGGTGAACAAGACCAGCTCGGCCGTGCGCATCACGCACATCCCCACGGGCATCGTGGCCCAGTGCCAAAACGAAAAGTCCCAGCACCGCAACAAGGCCACCGCTTTGCGCCTGGTGAAGGCCCGCCTGTACGAACAGGAGCTCAAGAAGATCGAAGAAAGCCGCAGGCAGGACTACCAGTCCAAGGGAGCCATCGCCTGGGGAAGCCAGATACGGACGTACACGCTGCAACCGTATCGCCTGATAAAGGACCACCGATCCAACTGCGAAAGCGGCAACGTGGACGCCTTTTTGGATGGGGATCTGGACGAAATGATCAGAAACTACCTATTATTCATCCATGCCCACGGACAAAAAGATTAACTTCCCCGAGCCGGCGCTCGCTTCGGAACTCTCTTCGCTCCAGAAGGAGCTGTGCGAGCATTACAACGAGTGCACCGCGCCTCTCGACCAGGCTGTCTGGATCTTCCGGCTCCTCAATGGAATGTCGCCCGAGGATTGGGACGCCTTTGCCGCCGAACACGACCTCGGGCAATGGCTCTCGCTGCCCATCGACAGCGATGCCTACCCGAATCTCAAGCGCTTCCAGGAAACCCTGGAAAAACTGGCCTACCAGACCGATCACGATCCCCTCACGGGACTGGCCAACCGTCGTGCCTTCGACCGTATTCTGGATATCGAGATCGAACGGTCCAAACGTGCGCGCACCCCGCTTTCGCTGGCCATTTTCGATCTGGACGACTTCAAGAGCGTCAACGACACCTACGGGCACTCCAAGGGCGACGAGGTTCTCCGCGCATTTGCAGGGCATCTCAAGGCAACCACCCGACGCTACGACCTGGCCGCCAGGTTCGGTGGCGAAGAGTTCGCCCTGGTCATGGCCGGGTCCGGTGTGGTCCGGGCGCAACAGATGCTCGACCGCCTGCTCGGCGAGTTCAGGCAACTGGAATTCACCGCTCCGGATGGCAGCGAGACCTTCAACGTCACTTGCTCCATCGGTCTCACCTGCTACAAGGGGAGCGTGAATATCACTGACAAGGAACTGATCGAAATGGCGGATGGCGCCCTCTACGACGCCAAAGCCGCTGGCAAGGATCAAATCAGGGTATCCAGACTCCCCTTTGCGGACAATGTCCCCAACGACACCCTGGTTCACGCCAACGAAAAGCAGTTCCTGTTCGGCGGGAAATAACGGAGACGTATAATGAACAACAACAAAACACTCAGCCTTTCGATCATGAGCGGCAAGGGCGGCGTTGGCAAAACCAATATAGTTCTCAATCTGGGTTATGCCCTGCACGCCATGAAAATCACGTCCCTGCTCATGGACTGCGACCTCGGGCTGGCCAATCTTGATGTCCTGCTCGGCATATCCCCCGACCGCAACCTGCATGACCTGCTGCAAACCGGGGTGGACGCCGAAGATGTCCTGGTCTCCATCGAAAACGGCTTCGACATGCTCCCCGCAACCAGCGGCGTCCCCGAGTTGGTTGAAATGGATGAAGACCTCCAGGATATCCTATTCAAGAAACTCATCACCCTGGCAGGCGAATACGACTTTCTCATGCTTGATCTCGGAGCGGGCATCAGCCACACCGTACTTTCCCTGGCCTCGCTGACCCAACTACGCGTGGTGGTCGTCACTCCGGAACCGACCTCGCTGACAGACAGCTACGCCATGATTAAAGTACTGACCACCCAGCACGACGTGAAAGATTTCCTGGTGCTCATCAACCAGGCCACCAGCGCCAAGGAGGCCAAGCAAACCTTTGATAGGCTTGACGCGGCCTGCCGCAATTTCCTGCACATCGAGCTGCGCAGCCTCGGCTTCGTGCATCAAGATCGAACCCTGGTCGAGGCCGTTCGCCACCAGACCCCGCTCCTTAAATTCGCCCCGCAGACTACTGCCAGCAAGGATATCGTCGGCATCGCCAAGAAGCTTCTTCGCTACCGTGAAGACAACCTGAAACGCATCGCCGGACGGCCCATTTTAAAAAATTTTCCCTCTGAATGAAATTCAGGAAATAATAGTTGACGAAAAGAGCCATTTTTCGGCATAGTTAGTGAGAATTACGGAATTGATTCCTTTATAGTTACCTCGCAGGCCCATTGTCGGGACCAGCGGGAAATGCCTGTTTCAGGGGGAACACCATGAATAAGAGCGAATTGATCAAGGCTCTGTCGGAACAGAAGAAAATGCACGTTGACGAGGCCACCAAAGTGGTTGGCGCCTTCGTGGACTCGGTCAAGGAAGCCCTGCTTCGCGGCGACCGTGTGGAGATTCGCGGTTTTGGCAGCTTCAAGATCAAGGACTACGAAGGGTACACTGGACGCAATCCCAAGACCGGGACCGTCGTATCGGTCAAGCCCAAAAAGCTTCCTTTCTTCCGTCCCGGCAAAGAGCTGAAGGAATATATCAACCAGTAGGATGCGACGACTTTCATACTGCCTTTTTCTGGCAGCTCTGATCCTTGTGTGCGGCGACGCCCGCGCGCAGGGTTCTGTTCTGACCATCCTTTATTCGGCGAATACGTATGGCGCGGTGCGGCCATGCCCCACTTGAGGCGGTAAAACCCTCGGAGGGGTGGCCCGTCGGGCCACGTATTTTATGGACGTTCGCCGCACCGACGCCCCAAGACTGCTGGTTTCCGGAGCTTGGGAATTCCTGCGCCCGACAGGTGATCCGGAACCCGGCCAAACCTTGGCGGCTCTGAACGAGGCGTTCAACGTCATGCGCTATGACGTCGGCCTGCTCTCCGCCAGGGAAGCCGAGGCTCTTCGAAAAGACGACGTTCCACTTCCATCCTGGAGAAAGAGCGCCGAGCAAGAGGCCTTCACCGTGGTGACGATACAGGACGGCCGCAAAATCGGCTTCCTGCGTTTCCCTTCCCTGCCCAATGGGACCGATGATGAAGTTCCGCAAGACCTTGTGACCCGTCTCTCGAAGCAAATACGAGAGAATCGTAGCAAGGTGGATTTGCTCATCGCCCTGACTGACTGGGGCTGGGTTGCGGAAAACGCCTATCTCAAATCAAATCCCGAGTACGTGCCGGACATGCTTTTCGGCAGCGGAAACGGATCGGGCATCAACGGACGGGTGCTGGCAGATGGCCGCTGTCTGTGGGTCCGGCCCTATGATAAGGGGCGCAGCATATCCGAAGTCAATGTCCTGCAATGGCCGAAAAGAGAAAATTCATTTGCGTGGGATGAAGCGAAGAATTATACATCGGCTTCCGTAGGCATGAACGACGCAATCAAGGACAATCCGGACATTAACGCCCTCTTCGAATAGAAACGGCGAAAATGCCGGATAGCTACGTATACTTCAGGAGGAGATGACGATGGAATTAAGAGGAGCTTTTACAGCTCTCTCGACGCCCTTCAAGGATGGCGAAGTCGACGAACCGACCTATCGCGATTTCATTGAATGGCAGATCGAGCAGGGTATTGACGGCCTGGTGCCTTGCGGCACCACGGGAGAAGCGGCGACCATGTCCCACGAGGAACAGGGACGGGTCATCAAGATTTGCGTCGACCAGACCAAAGGCCGCGTTCCCGTTATCGCCGGAGCCGGATCCAACTCCACCAAGGAAGCCATTGAGCTGACCAAGATGGCCAAGGATGCCGGAGCCGACGCTGCCCTGCAGATCACCCCCTACTACAACAAGCCCACCCCCGGCGGCTTGGTGGCTCACTTCAAAGCCATTGCCGAAGCAGCTTCCATGCCCTTGGTCATCTACAATGTTCCCGGCCGGACCGGCCTGAACTGCCTGCCGTCCACCCTCAAGATGATCAAGGACGCGGTTCCCGAAGCCATCGCCGTCAAGGAAGCGACCGGCAATCTCTGTCAGGGAGCCGAAGTGGTCGAGCTCTGCGGACGCGACTTCAAGTTGCTGTCCGGCGACGACTTCACGGTCCTGCCCCTGCTGGCCGTGGGCGGCGTCGGAGTCATCTCCGTCGTCTCCAACATCATGCCCAAGGCCATGAGCGACATGTGCAGCGCTTTTTTTGATAAGGACCACGAAAAGGCCCTTGAGTTGAGCCTCAAGATGGCTCCGGTCAACCGCGCCATGTTCATGGAGACCAATCCCATCCCGGTCAAGACAGCCTTGGCCATGATGGGCATTTTCAAGGACGCCCAGTTCCGTCTGCCTATCGTTCCCCTGCTGGACGAGAACAAACCCAAACTGGAAGCCGTGCTGAAAACTGCCGGTCTTTTGTGATATTCCAAGGCCTCGGCTTTTGCCGGGGCCTTTTTCGTCATCTCCCCCGAAGGGACGGCCCCAAAGCCGTCCCTTTTTGGTTGCCGTTAAACACTCTTGAAAGTCGGGCTAGGGGCCAGAGCTTCGGAACCGGCTATCGCTGGCGGCCTGTGTCATCTCCGTTCATATCAAGATTGACACAACGCCTGCCCTTGATTGAGCCTTGATGTTCATCAAGTTCGGATTTCGCCGTTACTCCCTGAAGAGGAAAATCAGGAGTTGAAAGCCGCTTCGCGGCAATAGTCAGGTAATTTCGCCTCCGGCGGGCAAGGGTTCGCACCCTTGCATCCCATATATGCGCCTTCGGCGCGTTTTTTTATCATCAGCGTTTAGCCGCGAAGGCGGGGAGTTGATTTCCTCCTCTGACTAAAGCCGAGGCATTATTTTATTTGCATATTCCAAGATTTTAATTGTCGGCTAATTTAATCAATTGCGGCCATGGGTTCTTCCAATGCGTCCCCCCCACAAAACAAAAAGCCCGCCAGCACAATGCTGGCGGGCCTGACTTTGCGCACTAAATCAGCAGTCTTCAGCTTAGGCTTCGAAAGCCTTGATGAAGTTGGGGGCGACCTGCTTCTTGCGGCTCATGACGCCGTCCAACCAGACGGGCTCGCCCTTGGTGGCGATGCCGAAGGCCTTCTCGACAACCGCGGGGTCGTCGGAGGCGATGAGCATCTCGGAACCTTCCTTCATGATGTCGGTCAGGAGCAGGAAGACGGAGTGACGGCCTTCAGCCTTGACCTTCTCGATCTCGGCCTGCAGGGCGGCCTTGTGGGCGTCGAGCATGGACAGGTCCACGACTTCCAACTGGCCGATGCCAACCTTGTTGCCGGACATATCGAAGTCCTTGTAATCACGGAAGACCAGCTCGCTGGCGGAAGCACCGTCAACGGCGGACTTGACTTTGAACATCTCCATGCCGAGAGCCATAACGTCGTCAACACCGGCGATCTTGGCCAGAGCTTCGACGGCGGCCTTGTCGGCGTCGGTACAGGTAACGGACTTGAACATGACGGTGTCGCTCAGGATGGCGCACAGCATAATGCCGGCGATGTTGGCCGGAATCTCCACGTTGTAGAAGTCATACATGGACTTCAAAACAGTGGCGGAACAGCCCACGGGCCAGACCCACATTTCCAGCGGACCGGGGGTGGTGACGTCGCCCAGCTTGTGGTGGTCGACGACGGCCAGGAGTTCACCCTTGTCCAGGTTGTCGATGGTCTGGGAAATGTCGGTGTGGTCGACCAGGATAATCTTCTGGTCGGTGGCGTCGGTGACGATCTCGGGAGCAGCGAAGCCGAACTTCTCAAGCACGAATGCGCTTTCGGGAGCGATTTCGCCCTGAGTGACGGCCTTGGCCTCCATGCCACGTTTGCTGTACAGGTCGGCGGCACCGATCGCGGAAGCAACGGTGTCGGTATCGGGATTCTTGTGTCCAACAACCAAAATAGCCATATCAAGTCCTCCTAATTGAATTATCCTTTATCAGGAATTTGAGCATCTAAAACAGAATGTGACAGATATCACAAACTATACCGGCTGCCAAGCTAAAATGGAGGGCCAAAGCAAGAAAAGCGAGAAAAGAATTATACCCGTCGCAAGAACGACATATGCCCGTTTCAGCCGCAGTGCCATTAGTCCCCCGAGGGACGCGGCCACCCAAAGGTAGGCCCAGGTAACACCGAGCCGGGAAAAAATCGCCGGATACAATGTGAAGATGATCTCAAACCCCTGCTTGAGAACGAGAACCGCCGCCAGAAAAGAAATCCAGCTCATGAACAGGCTTCTTGTCATGGAACGCAAAATGAGTACGCCTGGAAGATGGACGGTGCCGGGATTGCGAACCCAATTCAACAGCGAGTTGTAGCTGCCCTGCTCTCTTTCGCGCAACCATCCTTCCACCTTGGTGCCAATCCAGGCCAAAGGCATACTGGCAAAAAGCACCGGCATTATTCGGGACGGTTGCTCCAGGCCGAAGTAGGTGGTCAGAGTCAGGGCGGAAAACGTCGCGGCAGTGAGTTGCGGGGGGATGTAGGTGCCTGCGGGAATCAGGTCGAGCCAGAACAGTTCAAAGAAAATGGCGATATAAAGGCTGGTGGTAAATTCTCCCGTAGCGGCGCCCCAGAAGAAACCCACCACCAGAGGGCGTTCAAGAAGCCCGATGCTTAGCGCTGATCGAAAGAGGGAGAAGAGGGCAAAAAAAAAGCGACCAGAGCGAACCAGGCGAAGGAGTGGTGCAAAATCATGGCGGCTAGAACCTCACCTGTATGGGATCATTGGGAACACATCGAAAATCCAGTTCAACGCCCTTCCGGTTGAGGTGCCTCAAACAGGTCTCGTCTTCATCGGACAAGGCCACACTTGGGGAAATCTGCCTTTTGCCCGGGCTGTAATGGACATTCCCGATGTTGAGCACATGAAAGCCGAAGCCGGAATCGAAGGCCCGGCGCGCGTCGGAACAGTTGGAAAAAAGTATGATTGCGGCGTATTCGCCGGGATTGGAACTCAGCTTGGTAACGGCTTCAGGCACTTCGTCCACGGTGATGAAGGAGCTCTTCACCGCCTGGGGAATGGCCAGAGACATGATCTCTTGCTGCAAAATGTCGTGGGCCAGTTCATCGTTGGCTACGATGACGGTCCTGGCTCCGGTGTACGGCAGCCACGTCTCGATGATCTGGCCGTGAATCAAGCGGTTGTCGATACGAACGAGAGTCACGGCTTTATTCCTACTTCTTTGCTTTTTTACGCAGCATCGCCCCGGCGACCTTGATTCCCTGCTGACCTGCGACCATGGCCCGTTCGGCCAGTTCATGCAACTGCATGGATCTCCCTTGCAGGGCCGCCACGAGCATGGGCAGATTGACGCCGGTGATAACCTCGACATTTTCCGATTTCATAAGCGACAGGGACATGGTCGTGGGAGAACCGCCGAACAAGTCGGTGAGGGCCAGGACGCCCTTCCCCTGTTCAAGAGACTGGATGGCCTTTCTTACGCCCTCCAATGCCTCGTCCACACCCTTCTGCACGTCGATCCCCACGGCCAGGCAGTTCACCTGGGGACCCAGGACCATCTCCGCCGCCTGAAGCAGGGTTTCGCCGAAAGTTCCGTGCGTAACCAGCACCACGCCGATCACGCCTTCCTTTTTTTCAGTCTTTGCAACCATGTCTAACCGAGTTCCATATGTCGATGTTCAATCGATACTGTATACCCTTTTTCCTTGAGTGTCGCCAGTACCGACTCGGCAACGGATACCGACCTGTGTCGGCCTCCGGTGCAACCCAGCGCCAGAGTTATCCTGTAGCGTCCTTCGTCTGCGTAAAGCGGAAGGATATAAAGCAGAAATTCATGAAACCGCTTGATAAACCCGCTCCCGGCGGGATTATCGAGGACATAGTCGGACACGGCCTTGTCCATGCCGGACAATGGGCGCAGCGACTTGTCGAAATAGGGATTAGGCAGAAAACGGAGGTCAAAGACCAAATCAGCCTCGGACGGCACGCCATACTTGAAGCCGAAGGTGATGATGTGCACCCGCATCCCCATACGCACGTCTTCCAGGGCCGACCATTTGGTTTGAATGACCCTGCGCAGATCGTGGATGGAATAGTCCGTGGTGTCCAAGACCAGGGCGGCTTGGGAACGCACCGGCTCAAGGAGCTGCTTTTCCTTTTCAAGGGCCTGTTCCAGCCCGAGATTACGGCACTCGAGCGGATGCGGACGGCGAGTCGTGGCGTAACGGCGAACCAACTCGGCCATCTTAGCCTCAAGGAAAAGGACTTGCGGCGTGATGCCGAGTTCCCGGAACCCTTCCAACGCCTGTCCCCATCCGTCAACGAACTCGAACTGGCGAAGGTCCATGCCGAGCGCCAGGCCACGGTATTTGGTGTCGAATTTGAGAATGAGATCGGCGAGTTTGGGCGACATCTCGGACGGCAGTCCGTCGATACAAAAGAACCCGAGGTCCTCAAAAACCCGAAGTGCGGTACTCTTGCCGGAACCGGAAAGTCCGGTAACGATGACCACGGGGAATGAATTGTTCGACGTCAAAGGAGCCCACCCTTCGATTTAGACGCTTTTGAGGAGAGACCAGAGGGCCTCGAGATCTTCGGCCGCAAGAAACTCCTTGCGAAATTCCTCGTCCTTGAGAAGGCGGGATATCTGGGCCAGGACGCGCAGATGCATACCCGCCACCTGTTCCGGCGCGAGCACCAGGAAGAAGATATGGCAAGGACTGTGATCGAGCGCCTCGAACTCCACGCCCTTCCGGCTGCGCCCCACGACCACGATAACCTTCTCCAGGTCCTCGAGCTTGCCGTGCGGGATGGCGATGCCATCCCCGATGCCTGTGGAGCCGAGTCTTTCTCGATCGAGAAGGACACGGACCGCCTGGTCCGTGTCCATCTCTGGATATTGCTCGCCCAAGGGGGCGACTAGTTCATGCAACACGTCCGATTTGTCTTCGGACTGCAATTCGGGAAGGATCAACTCCTTCGCCAGGTAGTCACTGAGTTTCATGCTTAGTTACCGGGGTCGATCAGTCCGTAATCGCCGTTCTTTCTCTTGTATATGACGTTAACGCCTTCGGTTTCCGAATTGCGAAACACCAGGAACTCGTTATCAAGGGCATCCAGCTGCATGGCGGCCTCGTCCACGGACATGGGCTTGGGCTCGTATGCATCGGTGCCGACGATGGTGGGAGCGGAACCGCTGCCGTCCTCGAAGGACAGGTAGTTCATCTGCACCATTTTATTCGGACGCGCCTGTCTGGGGCGGTTCTTCATCTTTTCCCGCATCTTGCGGAGCTGGGCTTCCAGCTTGTCCAGGACCATATCAATGGTGGAGTACATGTCTTCAGAGTCTTCGTAGGCCGAGATATGAATGCGATCCGAATTCAGGATCACATCCGCCTTATGGCGGAACTTATCGACCAGCAGGTTGACCTGGAGATCTGCCTCCGCATCGGAAACGTACTTTGCTACCTTTTCAAAACGCTTTTCCGCGTACCCCTTGAGGTGATCGGAAGGCTCGAAATTCTTGAAAGTGAAGCTGATGTTCATACGCTGCCTCCTGGTTGTGTTTGCGGCAAGCAGAATCTAGAAATACTGCTTGCGTTTCGAAGACGAAGGAATGCCCATGGCCGAGCGGTATTTGGCGACCGTGCGCCGGGCGATGTTCACTTCCAGCTTTTCCTGGAGGATTTCGCCGATTCTCTCGTCGCTGAGCGGTTTCTTCGTGTCTTCTTCTGAGATCATTTGCTTGATGAGCGCCTTGACGCTCTCCGAACCCACCTGGGAACCGTCATTGAGGTCCAGGGCCGAATTGAAGAAGAACTTCAACTCGAAAATGCCGTGAGGAGTCGAAACATACTTGCTGGTAGTGATCCGGCTCACGGTGGACTCGTGCATCTCTATATCTTCTGCCACCTCCTTGAGGATCAGGGGTTTGAGCTTTGTCACGCCTTCCTCGAAAAAGGCTCTTTGGAATCCGACAATGCTTTCGACTACTTTATACAGGGTTCGCTGCCGCTGGTACAGACTTTTCATCAACCATGCGGCGGAACGCATCTTTTCCTGGAAATATTCCTTTTCCTTGTCGGCAGCGCCCTTCATGGAATCCATGTAGAAGGTGTTCATCTGCAAACGGGGCATACCATCCTCGTTGAGGATGATGACGAAGTCGTCACCGTATTTGTAGACGAAGACATCAGGGCTTACGTAATGCGGCTCGGTGCTGGAAAAGCTGGCGCCCGGCATGGGGTCAAGGGTCTGGAGCAAATCCAAATAATCCTTGAGCTCCTCCATGGAAATCTTGAACTTGCGGGCGAGAGGCTTATAGCGGTTCTTTTCCAGGTCTTCCAAGTGGTCCTGCACCAGGGAGACAAGAATCGGATCGTCATAGCCCAGGACTTCCATCTGGACCAGAAGACACTCCTGAGGAGTGCGCGCCCCCACTCCCACCGGGTCGAGATGCTGGATGCGGGTGAGAACGCTCTCGATTTCCTCTTCGGAAGCCTGAACCATGGCGGCTATCTCTTCCATGGAAGCCTGAAGGTAGCCGTTGGAATCGAGATTGCCCAGAATGACGTCACCAATCGCCAACTCGCTTTCCGTGAAGCTGGAAAGACGCATCTGCCAATTGAGATGGCCTTCCAGGGAAGGCTTGGAAGCGAGCCGCGCCTCGAAGGAAACACCCTCTTCCGGCATTTCCAGGTCGCGTGACAACGCCTGCTTGGAAGTGGAGGAAAATTCGCCGAGATAGTTCTCCCAATCCGCGTTCCGAACCAACTCCTCTTCCGCCTGGGACTCGGTCAGGACCTCGGTCTTGTCGGGCACCTCGGTTTCCGTTTCCGTTTCATCCAGGAAAGGATTCTCCAACAATTCCTGCTGCACCGTCTCCAACAGTTCAAGACGGGAGAGCTGCAGCAGCTTGATGGCCTGCTGCAACTGAGGCGTCATGACCAGTTGCTGCGAGAGCTTGAGCTGTTGTCGAAGTTCCAATCCCATGATTCGTCACTCACTTAGGGTTGTGTTTATCGGCTGACGGATAAAGAAAATTTTTTTACACAGCCTGCCATTTCTTTCGATTGAACTATGCCACAACGAATTAAAGGATGCAACACCATGGTGATAACATCCTGTTTCTACTGCCAATCCATCGGGCACTATATGGCATGAAAAAAGTGTACCAACCTTTGGGTACGGTGTAAATCGAGAAAGCTAAAAAAAGATTCGGTCTTTGGATTAGAGCCGGAAGTCTTCGCCCAGGTAAATCTGGCGGGCTCGGCTGGACTTCACGATATCGGTCGGAGCACCTTCCAGGATGACCGTACCCTCGTAAACGAGGTAGGCCCGGTCGCAGATATTCAATGTTTCCCGAACGTTGTGGTCGGAAATGAGGATGCCGATCTCCATGGACTTGAGCACGGAGATAATCTCCTGAATGTCGATAACGGCAATGGGGTCGATACCTGCGAACGGCTCATCGAGAAGAATGAACTGTGGGTCGAGGATCAGCGCCCGGGCTATTTCCAGCCTGCGGCGCTCGCCGCCGGACAGGAACATGGCCGCCTGATCCGCCAGCTTGGTGATGGTGAACATCTCAAGCAGCTCGTCCGCCCTGGCCCGCTGCTCCTTGGAAGTCATGGAAGTCTGTTCGAGGATGATCTCCAAATTCTGGCGCACGGTCAGTTTCTTGAAGATCGAGCTTTCCTGCGGGAGGTAGCTCACCCCGAGCCTCGCGCGTTCGTGCAGAGGCTTGTCCGTAAGCTCCTTCCCGTCAAGGGTCACAACTCCGGTGTTGGGCCGCACGATGCCTACAAGCATGTAGAACGTCGTGGTTTTTCCCGCGCCGTTTGGCCCGAGCAGACCGACGACTTCCCGGGGGTGAAGCTCAATGTTGATGCCGTGCACGACCTCTTTCTGGCCGTACCGCTTGGACAGGTTGGTTGCGCGAAGACCTTCGCCCATCTATTGCACCTTCACGTTGCCGGGAGTCATGAAGATGGCCTTGACGCGCTGCTCGCCACCGATGACCTCGGACCGGTCGTCCTTGATATGGAAATTGATGACTTCGCCCGTCAGGGAATTGGGACCGTCCTGCAATTTGGGATTCTGCTCCATCTTGAGAAGCTGCGGACCGACCATATACGTCAGCCTTCCGCAGGTCCCCTCGGTATTCCCCTTCTTCGCCCGGACATTACCCTCGGCGACAATACGCTCAATGCTGTCGGCCGAGAATTTTCTCTGCCCGCTCGCCAGAAGGTAGGCCGAAAGCTTGTCGGCCCAAAGGGTAAGCTCGCCGTGAATGGCGACCACATTGCCCACAAAGGAAATTATCTTGCCCGCCTCGTCGTAGGTCATGCGATCGGACGTGATCTTTACCGGCACACGGCTTGGATCAATGCCCACCTGCACCGGCGCGGGCGGCGGAGTCACGGCAACAGGCGCCTTGACCTCGCCTTCGCCGGAGTCGAGTTTCGGAGCGGCAGCGGGCGTCGGCTCAGCCTTCTTCACCTGGACTGTCTTGAAATATTTTGCGTTGGCATACCCGATGGCTTTGGACAGGTCCCGCTCCTGTTCTTCAAGCTTGAATACGGCCACCCATCCATTTTGCGGAAAGTCGGTCCTCACCCGCTCCCCCTTGGTCAGGGTGACCACATGAGCGGAACCCGGCGCAGGCTCCTTGCGGACATTGAGGTTGACAGTGGCTTCGGACACATTACCCCAATCCTGGGCCATGGCTCCTGCCGGAACCAGGAGCAAAACCAGCATCAGCAAAAGAACCGTTTGGCGAACCGTATTCAGCAACGTCTTATTCCTTGTCGTCTTGCAAAGGGCTTCCATCCAGCCCTTCGGGGGCCAGCAACGCTTCCACGCCGCCCGCGGCCACCAGTTGTCTCGTGACAAGATCGATCTCCAGGGCCTTCGCCTGGACGGTCATGTCGGGACGACGCAACGAAACGCCGCCCTTGAGGTACACCTTACCTATCGCCCCCACATAATCAAGCTGCTGCGCGTCCAGGGCCAGATCTCCGAATCGACCGCGAACCCTGTCGTACAACGTGAGGTTGTCATTTCCCTGGTCCACCTCGCCGCGCTCGGACTGGACATAGACCTCCTGGCGGTCATCGCCGAAAAAGGCGGTGAGCTGGGGGAATTCCACGGCAATGACACCGAGCTCCTGATTATATTTCGCGCTCTTGGCCAGGAGTTTCCAGTCCAGACTCCCCTGCTTGCCCTGCACCAGTTCGATGTCCTCGGCTGAAATATCGGCGTCGGCGAACATGGCTTCGCGGGACACAGGGGCATGGTCTGCGGCGTCATTCGATTCCAGAATGGGATCGGAAAGAAAGAGTTCGTTGACGCCTACGCCAAGAAGCAGCCCAAGAGCGAAGATGACGAGCAGAATCAGAGCCGGACGGCTTTTCATCTAATCCACCCAGTATTTGAGGGCTTGTTCCTTGAGGCCCTTGGCTTCGAGGATGAAAGAGATGGCTTCGCGAACCGCGCCCTCCCCGCCTTTGCGAGTGGACATCCAATCGGCTGCCTCGACCACCTCGGGCACGGCATTGGGCACGCAAAGGGCCAAACCGGCGCGCTTCATCACCGCCAGATCGATCCAGTCGTCGCCCATGAAAGCGGCTTCGCTCGGATCGACACCGGCCTTTTCGCATATCTCCTCAAACAGCGGGAGCTTGCGGTGATGGCCTGCGTAATAGAATTTGATGCCCAGCTCCCGGACTCGATTCTCCACAGGAGCTTGGTTCAATCCGGTAATGACCCCAATCTCAAGCCCCATTGCCTGGGCCACCTTGATTCCGAGACCATCCTGTACATTGAATCGCTTCATGAGCAGGCCGTCTTCGCCATAATAAAGGCCGCCGTCGGTGAGCACGCCATCGACGTCGAGCACCAACAGACGGACTTTCCGCGCCAGGGCGGTCACGTCAGCCACGATTGATCTCCCACAAGGCCAGAAGTCTTTTCAAAAGCCTCTCCACCTCGGCGAGCGGCAGGCTGTTGGGACCGTCGCACAGCGCCTTGTCCGGGTTCGGATGGACTTCCATGAACACGCCGTCCGCCCCGGCGGCAACGGCGGCCGAGGCCAAGACGGACACGTATTCCCGCTGTCCGCCCGAAGCTCCGCCCAACCCGCCGGGAAGCTGAACCGAATGGGTGGCGTCCATGACGACGGGAACACCGAACGCCTTCATTTGCGGAATGGAACGCATATCCACGACCAGGTTGTTATAGCCGTAGGTGGAACCCCGCTCGGTCAGCCAGACCTTGTCATTGCCGACGGACCGAATCTTGTCCACCACGTTCCTCATGTCCCAGGGGGCCAGGAACTGCCCTTTCTTGACGTTGACCACCCGACCCGTTTCGGCCGCGGCCACCAGCAGGTCGGTCTGACGGCACAGGAACGCCGGGATCTGCAGGACATCCGCCACTTCGGCCACAGGCGCGGCCTGTTCCGGATGATGAATGTCCGTGACCACGGGCAACCCTGTGGTCCGCTTCACCTCGGCCAGGATATCCAGGCCCTTTTCCAGGCCAGGGCCGCGAAAACTGGTCACGGAGGTCCGGTTGGCCTTGTCGAAGGAACTCTTGTAAATGATGGGGATATTCAGTCTCGAAGCCAGTTCGGCGAGCACGCCGGCGGTTTCGAGGGCTATTTCCCTGCTCTCAATGGCGCAGGGTCCGGCCAGAATGAACGGGCCGGACCTGCTGACTTGATAAAGGTCCGCCATAGACTACTTCTTGGCCTTCTCGTCCTTGGCCGCCTTGATGAATTCCCGGAACAGGGGATGCGGCTTCATGGGGTTGGACTTGAATTCCGGGTGGAACTGGCAGCCCAAGAACCACGGATGACCCGGCAGTTCGACAATTTCCACCAGGGACTCGTCGGGAGCCGTGCCGGACAGAACCATGCCGTTCGCTTCGAACTGTTCGATGTACTTGTTATTGTACTCGAAACGATGGCGATGCCGCTCGTCGATGTTCACGGCCTTGTAGGCCTCGTAAGCCTTGGTGTCCTTCTTGAGCTTGCAGGGGTAGGAACCCAGGCGCATGGTGCCGCCCTTCTCGGAATCCTCGCAACGGGTCTCGGTCTTCTTGGTCCGGAAATCGTACCACTCCTTCATCAAATAGATGATATTGTGCGGGGTGGTCTTGTCGAACTCCTCGGAGTTGGCGCCTTCCAGGCCGATAACGTTGCGGGCGAACTCGATGCAGGCACACTGCATACCCAGGCAAATACCGAAGAACGGGACCTTGTTCTCGCGAGCGTACTTGATGGACAGGATCTTGCCTTCGATGCCCCGCGAACCGAAGCCACCGGGTACCAGGATACCGTCCAGGCCCTTGAGCTTCTTCTCGACGTTGGCCGGTGTGACCTTTTCAGAGTTCACGTATTCCAGCTCGACTTTGACCTCATTGGCCACGCCGCCGTGAATCAGCGCTTCGTGCAGGCTCTTGTAGGCCTCGGTCAGGTCCACGTACTTGCCGACGATGCCGATCTTGACCGAGCCCTTGGGATTGGAAAGGGTTTCGTTGAGCTTCTCCCACGGACCAAGCTCCGCGTTCTTGGCGGGCAGCTTCAACAGGATCGCGATCTTCTGGTCCACGCCTTCATCGTAAAGTTTCAGCGGCACCTTGTAGATGGAATCCACATCCACGCAGGTGAAGACGGCGTCCTGATCTACATCGCAGAACAGGGCGATCTTCTTCTTGAGGTCCTCGGGCAGTTCCACTTCGGAACGGCAAATGATGATATCGGGCTGGATGCCGACGCTCCGAAGCTCCTTGACGGAGTGCTGGGTGGGCTTGGTCTTGAGCTCTCCCGCGGCCTTGATGAACGGCACCAGAGTGAGGTGAATGAACAGGACATTTTCCTTGCCCAGGTCGTTCTTGAGCTGACGAATGGCCTCCAGGAACGGCTGTCCCTCGATGTCGCCGACGGTGCCGCCGATCTCGATCAGGGCCACATCCTCGCCGTTGGGCAGGTTGATGACCGCTTCCTTGATGGCGTCGGTAATGTGCGGGATGACCTGCACGGTGCCGCCCAGGTAGTCGCCGCGGCGTTCCTTCTGAATGACCGAGTTGTAGATGGAGCCGGAAGTGTAGTTGTTCTGCTGGGTCAGGGCCGTTCCGAGATAGCGCTCGTAATGGCCGAGGTCGAGGTCGGTCTCGGCGCCGTCGTCAGTGACGTAAACTTCGCCGTGCTGAAAAGGGTTCATCGTGCCGGGGTCGACGTTGATGTAGGGGTCAAGCTTCTGGATGGTGGCCTTGAGCCCCCTGGCCTGGAGAAGCGCTCCAATGGATGCAGCGGCCAACCCCTTGCCCAGCGAAGAAAGGACACCACCGGTGATAAATATGAACTTGGTTTTCATGCGTCAGAAAGCCCCTTGGTTATGCTTGAATTGTAAGGATATATCATAACCGGTCTCGTTCACCGGCCATGTTGACTGTCGTGCGCCGGACACGTATGTTCCTGCCCAGCACGTCGCTACTTCGCGAATTTTGCAGGGTACTGCGACAAAGTCAATATGAAGAGGAGAATTTCATGGCCCGCGTCAATGCACTCGTCATCACCGGATACGGCACCAACTGCGAGAAGGAATCCGCCTACGCCTTGCAACAGGCTGGTGCGGATAATGCCGATATCGTTTACTTTTCCGATCTCGCAGCGGGCCATGTCCGCATGGACGAATACAATTACCTGCTCTGCCCCGGCGGATTTTTGGACGGCGACGATCTGGGAGCGGCCCAGGCGGCGGCCCTGCGCTGGCGGTGGTCCATCGACGCGGACGGCAAACCCGTTCTCGATCAACTGAAGGGTTTCTTCGAGAAAGGCGGCATCATCCTCGGCATCTGCAACGGCTTCCAGCTTTTGTGCAAGCTCGGCCTGCTTCCGGCCATCGGCGGGCGGTATTTCGAACGCCAGGTTTCTTTGTCCTACAACGACTCCGGCCGGTTCGAAGACCGCTGGGTGCGCCTCAAGGCCAACCCCGCCTCGCCCTGCGTTTTCACCAAGGGCATCGACTGCCTCGACGTGCCCATCCGCCATGGCGAAGGCAAGATCATCCCCATGGATGAAGCCACCTTCCAGACCCTGCAAAAAGATAATCTCATCGCGGTCCAATACATTCATCCCGAGACCGGCGAAGTGACGCAGGAATATCCGTACAATCCCAACGGATCGCCGCTCGGCATCGCCGGGCTGACCGATCCCACGGGCCGTATTTTGGGCCTCATGCCCCACCCCGAAGCGTACAACCACAAGACCAATCACCCGTCCTGGACGCGCGGCACAGACCCGGAAATGCCGCTTGGCCTGGTCATGCTCGAAGCCGGGGTGCGCTACCTGAAGGACAGGTAGTCACCGCCCATGGCCGCGCCCGTCGCCCCCCAGCCGCCCGCCGGAACAACCTGGCGCGCCCTTATGGACGTTGCGTTCGAAGAGGCGTGCAAGGGTTCCAAGGCTGGAGAGGCCCCCATTGGCGCGGCCCTGTTCACACCTACGGGCACATTGCTCGCGGCGGCCCACAACAAGCCCATCGCCACCCACGACCCGACCGGGCACGCGGAAATTCTCTGCCTGCGCGAGGCGGCACGGATAATGGGCAACTACCGGCTGCCCGGCACCATCATGGCCGTGACCCTGGAGCCTTGCCTCATGTGCACGGGTGCGCTCATTCACGCCCGAGTGGCCGGAGTGGTCTTCGCGGCCAGGGACGACCGTGCCGGAGCTCTCGTCTCCAATCTGCAAGGCTGTTCCCTGCCGTTCGCAAACCACCGACTGTGGACCGTGGAAGGCGTCATGGGCAGCGAATGCTCGTCCCTGCTCAAACGGTTCTTTCTGGAACGCAGGAAATAGTCCCCTTTACATGGAATGATTTTGTCTTATCATATTTCATTCGAACCCATTCATCCATCCAGGAGAGACATATGATAATCGCACTGCCCACCCGCGAAGGGCTCATCGACGATCATTTCGGCCATTGCGACCATTACACCCTCGTAACCATCGAGGACAATCGGATCACCTTCAGCGAGCGCATGGACTCGCCCCAAGGGTGCGGTTGCAAATCCGACATCGCCCCGGTTCTGGCCGAACGCGGCGTCAAGGTCATGCTGGCCGGCAACATGGGCCAGGGGGCGTTGAATATCCTGAAAAATGCCGGCATCGAAGTAATCCGAGGCTGCTCCGGCCCCATCGAGGACGTCCTTGACAAATGGCTGTCCGGCGAATTGAAGGACAACCAGATCACCTGCGATCACCACGATTGCGACCATCACGAAGGTCACGACCACAACCACCTGAAGCCGCTTTAAAATTAACTTTGCACCCCCGGCAAAAACGCCTCCCGGCCAAACCGCGAGGCGTTTTTCATTATCTTCCGCCAACAAAACAGCATCCCGCCCCCGACAAATCCCAAAAGGTGCTTGCCAGCCGCGCCGACTCTGTTTATAAACCCAATTCCACAACGCGCTCCGCATGTTTTGAACAAAACAGACAGTTCAGCACATGCACCGGGGCGACGGAAGGAACAACCTGGAAATTCCCGGCCCCTTCCGCAGCACGTCAACAGCGCAAGTGGACATATTGGAGAGGTAGCGAAGTCCGGCCGTAACGCGCTCGACTCGAAATCGAGTTACGAGTTAATAGCTCGTACGTGGGTTCGAATCCCACCCTCTCCGCCATATTTCAGCCTCAAGAGGTCTTGAGAGATACAGAAAGCCCCGTTAATACGGGGTTTTTTGCTTTCTAGGTGGTCTCATAAGGTAAAATAGGGTTTATTGACATATTGGGGCAACTGGGGGCAATAATGGGGGCAAATGGAAAAAGGTTGCCCCAAGTAGCAAGGAGTTGCCCCCATGCCGTTAACCGATGTGACCTGCCGGAACGCCAAGCCGAAAGAGAAAATCTACCGTCTTTTCGATGAGAAAGGACTATATCTTGAAGTCTCCCCGCGTGGGGGCAAGTGGTGGCGGCTCAAGTACCGTTTTGGGGGCAAGGAGAAGCGGCTCTCTCTCGGCACCTATCCCGACGTGAGTTTGTCCGAGGCCCGCGACAAGCGCCGCGACTTCCGCAAGCTACTGGACAACGGCCAGGACCCCTCTCAGGTCCGCCAGGAAGAAAAGGCGCTGGAACGTGCCGAGGGTGAAACCTTCCAAACTATCGCCCTGGAGTGGTTCGACCGCTACAAGCACGCCTTCTCCAAGCCCTACGGCAAATCCATTATCCAGCGTCTTGAAAAAGACGTCTTCCCCTGGCTAGGACACCGGGCGATCAGGGAGTTGACCCCGCCTGAAATCCTCGCATGTATCCGTCGCATTGAATCCAGGGGCGCGGCTGAGACTGCCCGGCGACAGATGCAGAAGATTGGCCAGATAATGCGCTTTGCGGTCGCTACAGGCCGTGCCGAGCGCGATCCTACAAGGGACCTTCAAGGCTCTGTCCCTCCCCCCGAGAAGAAACACTTTGCGGCGATAACCGACGTGCGCGAAGTCGGCGCATTGTTGAACGCCATAGACGGCTATCACGGCCAACACACAACCCGCTGCGCCCTACGCCTTGCCCCCCTGCTCTTCGTGCGTCCTGGCGAACTCCGCAAGTCTGAGTGGAGCGAGTTTGAACTGGAAGGCAAGACACCCACCTGGAGGATTCCCCCCGAAAAGATGAAGATGCGCCGCCCTCACCTTGTCCCGCTCTCCCGGCAAGCCGTTGACGTGCTGGCGGATCTCTACCCCCTGACCGGATCGGGCAAGTATCTTTTCCCCGGCAACCGTGGCGACAAACCCATATCAGCAAACACGCTGAACGCGGCCTTGCGCTATCTCGGATACACCAATGACCAAATGACCGCCCACGGCTTCCGAGCTATGGCCTCCACCCTCTTGAACGAAACGGGCTGGGAACCGGATGTTATCGAGGCGCAACTGGCCCATACCCCGAAAAACGCAATTCGAGCGGCATACAACCGAAGCCAATATTTGCCCCAGCGCCGCGAGATGATGCAAAGCTGGGCTGACTTCCTGGACAAACTGAAAAAGGACGCAGACGGCAAGGTGGTGCCGATTTTCAAGCAAGCATAAAGCCCATATCGAGCAAAAGAAATGGCCCTGCCGGGGTGCTGCAACCACCCCGATAGGACCTGACCACAACCCTACACAGGAGGTAGAATCATGGCTGAACTGAAAGTAGCGGGAACATCCCCTGATGGCAATGGCATTCCTATGAAGGCGCTTAGGCAAAGTTGTCTCGAACACGCTCACGAGATTGGAGAGATCGGGCATGCAGTCAATGCCATCAGTGAATTGCTCGACAACATCAGCGACAGAACGGGCAATGAGTCTTATAGTCAGGTGTTCGGCTCGGCTTACATGCTCGCTTCCCTTGGAAAGAGACTTTCCGACCTCGCTTGCGAGGTTGACGACATGCCGAGAAGACTCCGAGCGGAGGCATCTCATGGATAAGTCGTTGCTGACCCAAAGCGAACGTATGGCTGAGGCTCAAAGGGAACTCTCCAAGCTTCATTCTTTTCTCAGTTTTATAGAAGGAAGCCTTGAAATTCGGGGGGATTGTGAGATGGACCGGGAAAAGGGAGAAGAGGTTTTTGGAATGGCTCACGCAATGGAATTGGCGACAAGACAAGTCCGCGAGATTTCCGATATCCTTGAACCGGTCCAAAAAATCTAGCAACGGTACAACACGCCCCCCGGCTTCGGCTGGGGCAGCATAGATTTCACGCCCTAGCTTGGGGGTAGCTCCCCCAGGTGAAAGCCCCGGCCTCCCGCCGGGGTTGGGCGTGACGCAAACGGGAGAAGGCTAACGGGAGGGCCTAGCGTGAGTAACAATAAGCTTGAGCAATTCCTTTTTTGGAGGGGGCAATACGTTTCCAGAAACCCCGAATTCATCAGATTGGAGAATGAAGAATGGGCCGCTATTGATGTCTTTGTGGAAGCCACGCCAGAAGAGGAAGACGATTATTGGAGAAACGCTCTTTTCTCGGCAATCGAATCGCTGGCCCCACTTGATTTGTGGGGCGGATTAACCCCAGCCCAACGGGATGCTCTTTACCAGGCAAGAAAAAGTCACCAACAAAGAAAAACCCTTTTCCCGGCTGATTGGACCTGTAAAGAAAAAGCTACCGACATTTTAGACGCCGTAGCCTCAGAAACATTTCCAGAAAATCTTGGAGTAGGACTTTCGCCGGTCCAAAATCCATGGGTGGAACAGATCAAGTCAGAGGGGGAAATCCTAGATATCAGAATTGATGTCTCGGGAAATATGGCCGAGGCCCTTGAATCCGTCCGCCTCCTCATGCTGATGACCAGAATCAATTCTGGGGAGTCTCAATGGAGGCAGGAACTTGAAGACTCCTTACATGGCGGCAGACCGGGCTACCCGCGTGAAGTGTTGAGCGCTATCAAGCGAGAATCACCGTCCGTTCCTATTCAGAGGCTACACAATCGCGCAAGGGCCATTGGTATTTGGCTTTACGATCAGGTTGAAGTAACCGGAGAGCATAACTTGGCTGATCATTGCCGAAGACTTAGGGACCTTCCCCAATTTGAGTCTCTTGGATTTGCCGGATCTGAGGATTCTGTCTTCCGGCGGCATTTTTCAAGAACGTGCGAGTGCATCCAGGCTGGCGACGTACTCCCCTTTAGGTAACAAGATACCAGTTCGTCAAAACTGCCACGCTTACCTAATCACCACCTGTTTTTTATCTAACTTCCATAAAGTCTAACCGAGCCTCACCACGGCTCAGACTATTTGGAGGTTTTTATGACATCTGGCACCCCGGTATTCCCTGACACCGGCTTCCTGCGGATCAAGCAGCTTCTCAACTTTATTCCTGCAAGCGAACCCACCATTTGGCGCTGGATTAAAAATGGCCAGTTTCCCAAGCCCGTAAAACTCGGACCGCGTACTACCGCCTTTGACGTTGCCGCCGTCCGTGAGTGGATGGAGGAGCGCAACCGCGAACCCAAGGACGGGGAGGCTGCCTGATGCTGAACAAAGCAAAAGCCCCCGTCAATCCTGCCGAGACATCGAGGGGCGAAAGAAAAACCGTTGCCCAATTCATACCGCTTCCGTTTGAATCCGTCAAACAGGCTGCCCCCAGGATCGCCCGCCGAGTTCAGAGCCGCATGATTGACCGTGTGGCCGCAGCCGGTTGGCCGTGGGATGCTCGGACCTCTCTCATGGTGGATGCCCTCCAAGTCCACATTGAGGAGGCCGAAGACCGACAGGGGGTGGCAGCATGACCCCGCAAGATATCATCTCCGCGTTTGAGGCCGAGCTTCACCGTGCCGGGATCGTCCCCGGCGAAATCCTAGCAGACGGCGAGTTGCACCGTTGCGGGACCCAGGGGAAGCCGCAGGGTAAAGACGCTGCCTATGTGCTACATCTGGACCAGCCCGCGTCCGGTTGGTGGCAAAACTGGCGCACCGGAGAGTCCGGCACCTGGACGGATGGCGACAGTTCCGCAATGTCCGAGGCCGAGAGGCAGTCCCTCAAGGCCAGGATAGAGCGAGACAGGGCAGCCAGGACAAAAGAACAGGCCCGCCGCTATGCCGAGGCCCGCGCCAAGGCTGTCGAGGCCCTAAACGGGCTTCCTGACGCCCAGGACGGCAACCCGTATCTGACCGCCAAAGGAGTAAGAGCAGTTGCTCGGCTTCGTGTCGATGATGACAACCTGGTCGTGCCGGTCCTCGGCAAAGACGGGCAGCCGCAGACGCTTCAATTCATCCACGCGGACGGCTCCAAGTTGTTCCTTCCTGGTGGACAAGTTGCCGGTGGTTTTTTCCCAATCAAAGGCGACGATGGCCGGTTGTTCATCGTGGAGGGCCTTGCCACAGGTCTTTCCGTGTATGAGGCAACCGGGGCAACCGTTCTTTGCGCGTTCAATGCCGGGAACCTCAAACCCGTAGCGGAGCTGGCGCGGAAGACCTACCCCGACCGAGAGATCGTCATAGCTGGAGACAACGACGCTAGGACCAAGGGCAACCCCGGCAGAACCAAGGCCGAGGCCGCAGCGCAAGGCGTGGGAGGCAAGTTGGTTGTCCCCCTCTTTGAAGATCGCCCCGACCTGTCCGACTTCAACGACCTTCACCAATTGGCGGGGCTGGATGCTGTGCGGGAGCAATTGGCCCGGTGCAATGGACCTCAGCCCATCGAGGACCAAAAGCCGAGCGAGGAGGATTACCCCGCGCCCGTCCATCTAGACGACGTGGTGTTGCCTCAGCTTCAAGCTGATATGATCCCCGGTCCCCTGGCCCATATCTGTCAGGACGTGGCCGAGGCCCTACAGGTGCCGCTTGAATTGTCCCTGACAGCCGCCCTCTCTGCCGTTGCGACAGCCGTACAAGGCAAGGCCCGCGTCCAAGTCAAGCCGGGCTACTCCGAGCCACTGAACCTATTTCAGTGTTGTGCGCTTCCTCCCGGTCAAAGAAAAAGCGGTGTGGTGGAGATATTCAAACGGCCTCTTGTCCAATGGGAGAAAGAGCGCAGGACCGAAATGGTGGATGCTGTGCGAACGGCCAAGTCCGAAAGAGCTACACTGGAACAGGCCATCAACGCCAAGCGGAAGAAGATCGCCAGTGCAAAGACTAACGAGGACCGCAGGGCCGTCTTAGATGAAGTCCGACAACTTGAAGCCGAATTGCCGGAAGTCCCAACTATCCCCCGTTTACTTGCCGACGATGTAACCCCGGAGGCCATGGCCGAGATCATGGAACCGCAGGGAGGACGAATCGCCATTATCGAAGCTGAGGGGGGGATACTTGACACCTTGGCGGGCCGCTATTCCAAGGGCGTTGCCAACCTAGACCTTGTGTTGAAGGCGTGGGGGCAAGAGGCTGTCCATGTTGACCGACGCGGGCGTGATCCAATCGTGTTGGAGTCACCGACGTTGACCCTTGCTCTTTGTCCGCAGCCGAGCGTTATAACGGTCCTCGGCGAAAACAGCGTCATGCGCGGGCGTGGGTTGGTAGGCCGTATGCTGTTCTGGCTGCCCAAGAGCCTGCTTGGAAGCAGGGGGCAAACCCGAGCCGTATCACAGACGATAGAGGCCGAGTACAACCGCTTGATAAGGGAACTCTTGGACCTCCCCGCCCGTATGGGCGATGACGGCCAGGATACCCACCACCTGATCCACCTGACCCCCGAAGCGTTAAACGTATGGGAGGACTTCAACAAGGCTGTTGAGGAAGAACTCGGCCCCGGTGGAGAGTTCGCAGATATGACCGATTGGGCGGGAAAGCTCCCCGGCCAGGCAGTGCGGTTAGCTGGCCTTTTCCATTGCGCATATTGTGAACGCCCTTGGGACCTCAAAATTGGAAAAGATGTGATGTTGGCAGCAACCAACCTTGCATCCATATTGGTGGAACATGCCAAGGCAGCCCTTGACCTCATGGGCGTCGATCCTCGGACCGAGTGTGCTAAGAAAATATGGGGTTGGCTAGATCGTGACGGCGTGGAGCGATTCACAGGGCGTGACGCATTGAAAAGAGTCCGAGGGACGTTCCCCACTATGAAAGAGGTTAGCCCCGGCCTGGATGTTCTGGAAGAGTATGGGCTGATTATCAAGCTGCCAAAGCAACACAAAAGCCAACCTTATGCGGTCAACCCCAAGGCCAGGAGATCATAAAATGGGATTCTCCGACAGGTGGCTGAATCAAAACTCACAGACTAAGAATACATGCACAATATCCACAATACCTCCGATAGAGGCCCCTATTGTGGATATTGTGCAGGGGTTTCATGAAAGTGAAATTGAGATGGCCGCATATCCGCACCTGGCCCCTTGCCCTCTTCATGGCGGCCATTGGGTCTACCGGGGTCAAGCGTGTGAGAGTTGCGGGAAGCGGTCCGGTTGCCCTTCATGGAGGGTGCAGACGTTTACGCCGAGGACTGACCTACCCGCCAGGTTTGTGAAGCCGAGGAGGGCCGGTAAATGAAGATCATCCGAGACAGCCGGGAGCAATCGCCCTTCCACTTCGAGGGCGACAAGTATGAGGGCGTAGCCGTGATCGAGGGCACTCTTTCAACTGGCGACTACTCGCTTGCTGGATTGGAAAGCCGGGTGGCCGTTGAGCGCAAAAGCCTGGCCGACTTCGTACAGTCCATCTCTACGGGCCGGGAACGCTTCGAGCGGGAGTTGACCAGGGCCAGGGGACTGGATGCCTTCATGGTAGTCGTAGAGGCCCCATTCTCTGATATCGTGGCCGGGAACTATCGGAGCCGCATGAAACCCAAGGCGGCGACACAGACGGCCTATTCGTTCATGTCCCGATACCGGGCGACCTTTCATTTCGCACAGTCCAGGGCATGGGCCGAGTACGCGACCTATCACTTTTTGCGGCACTACGCCCGACAGATGGAGCGGGAGTATAAGGCGGCGGTGGCATAGGGGGGCGGTGAAAAGTCTAGGGTTGCATAGCGGTAGACCGTCGGTGGAAGTTTTGGTTTCAGTAACGCGAAAAAATAAGGGTGCTTTTGTTCGTTATGATTTGCCGAATAGGACACTCTCCGCCATCCTCACACCGCCACCTTTCTGGGGGCAACTTTGGGGGCAACAAAAAAATGTGATTTTTTATCTCAAACAACTACAGCCAGATAGATATAAAATCACACAGACACCCTCGCCATATTTCAAGGGGTTACGGCATATTCCCGCAACCCCTTTTTTCTGTTTTTTAGAGAAAAGATGCAAACAACCAGGAGAAGACCTTTGAACTTTGCGTCCTATTAAGTGATCGCACAATTCAAACGGGAATTTGTATAAATCCGCAGCGTGAAGGAATCGCCAAGGCATAGGCCAGGGGGCAAGTACTGTGGACGGACGGCAAAACTCTCCAAGGAACAGATGAACGAGATCAGGCGACGCAGTGGTCAGGAAGAGGAAAAGAAGGCGTTGGCAGCAGAGTTCGGTATTAGCCGCCAGACTCTTTACCGGATCATCAAGGGGTAGCCAAAACGGCTTCCAAATTTCGCCTCTGACGCGTCCTGGCCGGTCGTCCTAGCCAAGGGTCGAATCGACAGTCAGAATGCCTTACGGCGTCCGCAAATGCCCGGCCCGCCTACCTTGCTGGACGGGCTTTCTCTTTGTGTATTTATGTCTTAGGGTGTATCTGTTTTTGTATGGCTGAGTTTAATCTTCAACCTGGAAGGGGAAACCTCCCGTCCCTCCAATTCGAGGAAGAGATGCCAGTATGCAAACTCTGCCAGACTGAGGCTCCTCTTAGGGAATCACATATCTACCCTAACCACTTGTATCGTTTGGTAGTTGATTCAAACCACCGATACTATGCCTACACGACTCAAGGCGCACGCGACGTGCGTCAGAAAGGTTTATGGGAACGGTTGTTTTGCCATGACTGCGAACAACTCCTAAGCCGTAAATATGAAGACTATTTCGCTCGATATTGGCTCAACGCCAACGCACTACCTGACTCAATTCCTGACGAGGATATCACCCTTACAGGGATCGAATATCTTCGGTTTAAGCTCTACCACCTAAGCATCCTTTACCGAGTTGGAATTAGTTCCCTACCAACATTCAGACATATTGACCTTGGCCCCCATCAGGAAAGAATTCGGCTGATGCTTTTGGAGCAAACCGATAGCGACAAGTATCACATTGTCCCTGCTGCTTTAATCAAGGAAGACCGAACAGTAGTGAAAAGGGTGATGACCTTTCCCAAATGGGCATATATTGAAGGTCACACATTCTACAATACCATCTATGCGGGATGTGCGTGGGGAATCAAAACATCCAATCATGAGTTCCCCGGATTGAGTGCAACCGGGCTTCAAGCTAATGGTGACATGCTGGTAACCTGTGAGAAATACGATGACTATGAGGAACTCCTACAGGCAAGTCGACTTATCAACGAAGCCTCAAATGATTAACTTGCCAACTGCCACACCAGACTGCTACACCAGAGCCAGAAAACGAAGACAAAAATATCAATGATAACAGGGTTTGAAGGTTCAACTTCTGGAATCCCACCCTCTCCGCCATATTTCAAGGGGTTACGGATTTTCCGTAACCCTTTTTTTGATGGTGTTTTGACGATGATAGGCGGAAAAATATTCGATTGATCCAAAATCCATCCAAACAAAGCGACAAGCAAGCGACGATTAATAGATGGGTCAGCTATTCAAGTCCGTGATGGGGAGCCAAGATGAGTTTACCCCGCAAATTTCGCAATACTCTGCAGCAACTTGACCATGTCCAGCTTTTCGCCGGAAGCCTTCAAATCGTGACGCATCCGATTGACACACCTAAATGAGTCAAAAGGGAAAGGACAAAAGCTGGTCCGGCTTGGGGTTGAATTTGAACAGAACAGATGCCCCGACAAAGCGAATTTAATCAGATCGAATGAGACTGTGGAGGCTGCGGAAGTATTATCGCGTCCACTCTGCCGAGGAATCTCTAACCCATTGAGCAAGGACTCCAAAGGCCACCCCCAATACGGCTCCAAGCCCAAACAGAGCCTCACCGACAAAGATAGATGAGAAGATTACGGTGAGGATGAAGGTACCTAGGAACCAGTTCAGCGGCTTGATGTCGGTAACATGCTGCGCGCCGCAACCAGAGCAGACGCAAACGCCTGCACGCAACTTTGTTCCGCAGAAAGGACAGACCTCAGGCTTTGTTATTTGAACACACCTCATGCTTGAGCCATAACAGATTACCTAGACGCAGTGAAGAAAATCTATATGCTTCGTCAAGTTTTGTGAGGGATAGGGCTCACTATTCAGACGCCGGCCAGACTCGTGATTCGTTTTCTGTTCCCAGGTTGCAAATGGAGATTCAAAGGCCGACCAGATAACTCTGGTTACCAATGGCAACTAAGGGACTCCCCACACACCAGTGGCCTTGGTCCGCCAAGTCTGCCCTCGCTAGAACTGACCCCGGCAAAAAAAAACGAAAGGGCCGACGATATTCGTCGGCCCTTGCGTCGGTTGCGTATTCGGCCCAAGGCCGAAGGCTGGACTTATCGGGTCTGATGCTTTTCCTTGTATTCCTGCAGGGCATGGCAGAACTGATCCATGCAGGAGGTAGACTTGGAGCCGCAGGTGATGCCGCTGAAGCGATCAAGAACGAAGTCCACGTTCATGCCTTCGATCATGGAAGCGATGGCCTTGAGGTTGCCCTCGCACCCACCGGAAAAGTTGACGTAGTCGATGCTGCCGTTATCCACGACGAAGTCGATTTCCTTGGTGCAAACACCCGCTTCAGGCGTGTAATGCTCAACGTGTACTCGGGAGGACGGGACTGTGCCTGCGGAAGCTGTGTGATGATGTGCGTTATCCATTGTATTTAATCCGTATTATTAAAAATTCCACCGGACGAACCGGCCAAAAGAACAACTCGTCTTTCCTTGCGGCATGGCGTCATGCGGGCAAGACTTCCCTCCCTCCGGCTTGGTCCCGAACACGGGGCCTTCGGAAAGTTCATACGTCTTCCGTCAGGACAGAGACGATTCCTCAAGGCGACCAGGGATCGTGGGCCAACCACCTTCGATTCGTGCAAAACCGGGTTGTCGACCAGAGTTCGCATTACGGACTCTATCCATTCCTTCGGCAAAAAGCGTGCGATCCAAACATGTTGATCCCGATCAACTTCCGGATTCCGGATTGTGCCATTTTTCTCAAACAAGACCGAGAAATGGTACGCCAGTGAAAGTTGATCCTGAACGCTCTCTACCGACCAGCACACAAACAATGGTCTCATGTGCGCCGGGAATCGAACTACATAATCATAAAACGCTTGTCAAACGCCAATTGTGAAACATGGAACATAACTTTCCCGTCCCTCTTCAACCAGTTGAGACCTTTAATTCGCCTCTCTTCAGCGAGAGATAAAGACTTAATCATAGATCCAGCCATGTGAAAAAGATCACATGGTGCCAATTCTCACCAATGGCGCCTTTTACTTCCGACAACAAGCCGTTCAGGACAACATGGAAAAATTGCAAACAAACAAAATCAGCCCGCAAATGCTGTAGGCATCGCTCAAAAACAACGAATAAAGACGAATTATTTCGGAATATGCCTAAATTTAATTGAATGGGAACATTGCGAGTAAAACGAATAGGCATGACAAGAATATCCAACGAAGTCGCCCACCGAAAACTCAAACCGATCGAACACCGCCAACTTCCTTTCGGCATCTTGACTGGCCGCTAGACGGCTGAATTGCTTCGCCGGGAAAAAGACCAGTACCTCCGTAGAAACCTCGTCGACAGGGTTTCGCGATCCGCCTCCAAGATTTTAACCGAGATTGCCGCCGCACCGTGTGGCCATTCGGAGACATCACTTTGCTTTTGCGTAATCACAGGCTATATAAGAAGTGCTCGCTCAAAGGCTGCCCATTGTTCCGGAACCCATCCCAAAGCGCGTCCGCCAAACGGACGGGGTTGGAGCAAAAGTCATGGCATTCCGAATAAATCCTGCGAAATCATGTTTCCCATCTTCTTTTGCGTCAACGCCACGAACCGGAACGTTGTTCAGGCCCGGCCATGCCCGATCCGTGCTAATCCGAACAGGAGCAACCGGCTACCAACACCGTTGCCGGCCTGGAAGACGATGCATTTCCGGCCCCACTGCAACCACACGAACAATATGGTGACCTCATGGAACCTTATGTCATGGCAACTAATGGCGTGATCCTGGTCATCCTCTGCATCCTGGCGCTCATCCTCCTCTTTTGCCTGATCTTCGCCCCGCTCTTCATCTGGAAATGGACCAAGGCCACGAAAAAGGAAATCACCCGACTCAACGCCAACATGATAGTACTCGTCACCATGTTGAAACGATGGGAGAACCGCTATCTGCTGGTGGACGGGGAACAAAGCCCCGACCACAAGGACGAACGGTTGTTCAAGTAACGGCTCTTGCAAACAGCGGAGAGGAAACCGGGTGACGAACTCTGGGGGGGGCTTGCCTTGCGCACTCGTAGCGGTTTATCTGACGGCATGGCCTCCCCTCTTACCCAAAGCATCATCGAAATCATACGCGCCATTCCCAAGGGGCGTGTATCCACTTACGGCAGCGTGGCCGCCTTGGCTGGCAACGCCCGGGGAGCGCGGCAGGTCGTCAGGGTGCTCCATTCAAGCTCCCGCAAGGAGAACTTGCCGTGGCACAGGGTGGTCAATCGCGAGGGCAAGATTGCCTTGGACGAATTCCAGGGGCATGATGAGCAAAAACGCCTGCTCCAGGCTGAGGGGGTGGAGTTCGACCACGCCGGACGCATTGACCTCGACCGGTTCGGCTGGATTCCAAATGCGCCAATAGTGACGGATAGATAGAGATTGCCAAGCCATACGGCTTCGACTATCACACTCTGCATGTTCGGCAATCGTCCACTCGGAGTCATCTTCGCCCTGCTCGCCGTGACCATTTGGTCAGGCAATTTTCTCATCGCCAGCGGCTTCGTGGACGATATCCCTCCTGTCACGCTGGCCGCACTCCGATGGTTGACGGCCACGGCGGTGTTCCTGCCCTTCGCCAAACGCGACATGCAACGCGACATGCAAGCGCTTCTCGACCATCGCGGCGAGCTTCTGGCGGCGTCCATCACCGGCGTGACCCTGTTCAACACGATGGTGTACATCAGCGCGCGTACCACGGACACCGTAAATATGGCCCTGTTCGCAGCCACCACGCCGGTCTTCGTAGTCATTCTTGCCCGCATATTCCTGAAGGAACGCATCTCTCCGTTGCGCTGGGCCGGTCTGGCCATCGCCATTTCCGGAATGCTGGCCATCGCCACCAGAGGCTCCCTGGACACGCTCCTTAACCTGACCTTTCGCCTGGGCGACATCTGGATGTTCTGCGCCGGATTCCTTTGGGCCGTGTATTCCATCCTGGTCAAGCGCAAACCCGCGACCATCAGCCGAAACGCCTATCTCGGGGCGACCTTTCTCCTGGGAACCATTCCGCTCATCCCCGCGGCCCTCGTGGAACAGTATTTCGTCCCGTCCTGGACTCTTACTCCGGCAGTGGGCGGAGCGGTCTTGTATACTGGCGTACTGGCTTCCCTGGCCGCGTTCTTCCTCTGGAACACCGCCATCATGCACATCGGACCGGGCAATGCGGCCTTATTTCAATATTTCATACCGGTATTCAGCGGAATGGGCGCCTGGCTCTTGCTTGGTCAGCCTGTGACTCCGGTCCATGCCGCGGGTTTCGTGCTCATCTTCTCCGGCGTGGTGATGGCCACCCGCACACGCTGATCGGGATACGCCTCCATTCGAAATGAGTGGTTGCTTTTGCGTTCGGTTTCGAAATATACCAAAAGCCATGAAACAACTACTCGCCACTACCGTTATCGCGATCTCCCTGGCCGCCTTCCCGGCCTGCTCGACCAAAGCCCCGGACCTGGGCATGACCAATGGCATGTTCGCCGTCTGCCCGGACGACGTCGATTGCATTTCCTCGCAAACAGACGATGCAAAGCGCAGAATCGACCCCATCAAAGCCACCGGCGATTCCAACAAAGTGATGGTTGACCTGAGCAATGCCGTTGAGTCTGTCTTCGGCGGCAAGGTGCTTCTGAGCGAAGGCAACTATCTGCGTGCGGAATTTAGAAGCAGCGTTCTACGCACCATGGACGATGCGGAGTTTTATTATGACGAACAAGCGGGTCTGATCCATGTTCACGCCTTATCCCGTGGCGAAGCCCTGAACTTCCCGGACAGCCGGGACATCATTGAAGAGGTTCGCAGCAAATTCATCGAATTGCAGTAGCAATTCCCCGAAAGCGCAAAAAAAAGACCGCCTCCGATAGGCGGTCTTTTTTTTACAATTTTTCAGCTACTTGGATATGGCTTCGTTGGGACAGGTCTCAATGGCTTCGTCCACGCAATCCAGGGTGGAATCCGGATCGATAACCGTAGCCTTTTCCCCGTCGGCGTCCATTTCGAAAACTTCAGGACAGATCTCAACGCAAGATTCACAACCAATACATTCATCATGATCAATGACAATGGCCATAACTCAACCTCCTGAGATACTGGGATTAGTTAAAAATGGATTTCCATTTGTTGATACCTATACCCTGCGATTCAATTTGGTGGCAACCATTTTATACCAAATTTAAAGTCACGAGAATCGACATTGGCAGCCTCTTACAAATACAGTAAGCCACCATAATGCTCGAAACAGCCGCCATCGTCTTCATCGTGCTAGCCGCAGCATTCCTCCAGGGACTGACCGGATTCGGGTTCGGGCTCATCGCCCTCCCGCTGCTGGGGTTCTTCCTGAGCATCAAGACCAGCGTTCCGCTCATGGTCCTTCTCGCTGTCATCATCAGCCTCTACCTGACCGTCCGCCTGCGCAAGAACATCAATCTTAAATGCACTTTCACACTAATGTCCGCCAGCGTCGTGGGTACTCCCCTAGGCGTGTACGCACTCAAGCAGGTTCCGCCTGATGGGCTTTCGATCTTTGTCGGCATCATCATGATCGTCTTTACCAGCCACCAGTTCCTGGCCAGACCCGAGCCGATACCTCTCGGCAAACCGGCGGCCATCCTGGCCGGATTTTTTTCCGGCCTGCTGGGCGGCAGCCTCGGCGTCGGGGGGCCGCCGGTAATCGTCTATACCGCCCTCCAGCCATGGACGAAAGACCAGGCCAAAGCCACCCTGGCGTGCTTCTTTGCCTTCTCGGGCATGGTCGTCATCGCCTCTCAGGCCGTTTCCGGGATGATTACGGACGAAGTGCTGCATTTATACGTTTTGTCCCTGCCCGCCCTCGTTACGGGCATATTCCTCGGAACCAAGGCGTACAAACATCTTTCCGACAAAGGCTACAGGGAACTCGCCCTTGCGGTCGTCTTCCTGCTCGGCTGCATGATGATTTACCGCAACGTCTAAGCCCAAGCCCGCCGCCAAACGACGCGTCGGCCATACAGGATGCATCCAAACAAAAAAGCCGCTCGAAAGCGGCTCTTGAGATTTCGTCAGGAATCCCGATCTAGGGATTGTTCATCATGGCTTCAATAAAGCTGTCGGGCCACAGCGCCGGAGAGGGATCGCCTTCCATCAGCCGCTCCTTGCCCGCTTCGTCCAGCTCGAAACCGTTCTTGATGAAGCTGGTGTAGAACCCGGCCGCGTCAATGGCCCCGATAAGAATACATCCGACCAGAATGTTATCCCGGAAAATCAGCTTGCGATAGACCGAGTTCTCCCGATCGAGAAACACGGCGGTTTCGTACCGTTCGTCATCGGCCAGATTGGTCTCGCCCACGGAAATGGTCGGAAGTCCGTAATAGGTGATGGAGTTCATGGACATCCCGCCCGTGTACGGAGTTTCGGCTCCGGCCATATTCCTGCCCGCGTAACGGCCTTGGGTATACGCGTTGGGCCAGATGGGGCGGACCGTGTATTCGCCGGTCAGCAAATCCTTGGCTTCGGCGACGTCTCCGGCGGCAAAGACGTCCCTGTCGCTGGTGGCCATGTAGTCATCCACGCGAATGCCCTGCCCGGTGGTCAACCCGGCCTGGATAGCCAGGCCCATGTTCGGGCGAACGCCCGCGGCCACGATGACAACGTCCGCCGCAACCAGTCCCTGGTCGGTTTCAACGCCCTTGATGGAACCGTCCTCGCGGCGGATGATGGCCTTCGTGTCCGTGCCCTGCAGAAAATGAATGCCGTTCTTTTCCAGATGATCGACGATGAGTTCGCCGGCGGTCTCGTCGAAATAGGTGCGCATGATCCGGGAACGGACCACGATGGTGACATCGACACCCTTTTCGGCAAATCCTTCGGCGGCCTTGAGCGCAATGAGGCCCGCACCGATGACCACCACCTTCTTGACCTTGTCCACCAATTCCTTGAGGGTCTCGGCATGGGCGACGGTGGTGAAGTTGTGCACGCCGGGGCCGTCGACGCCCGGCAGGCCCGGCCGGACCGGCGTGCCGCCGGTAGCCAGAAGCAGTTTGTCGTATTTGACGGTGTCGCCGCAGTCGAGGGTCAGAACCTTATCGGCGGCGTCCACGGAAAGCACCCTGGACCCCAACCGCATGGCGACCCCGTTCCGCTCGTAAAACTCTTCAGGCCGAAACGGCAGCGTGTCGAACTTGATCTTGTCCGAAAGGTAATAGGAAATGAGCGGACGGCCGTAAGTCGGCACGGCCTCGTCGCTGATAACCGTGATGGAACCGGCTTTGTCGTGCTGGCGAATGCCCTCGATGGCGCCGATGGCTGAAACGCCATTTCCTACAATAACGTAATCCATTCGGAACTCCTCTTGGTCAAGATCTCAACCTGTTGACAATTCTGGCAACTATGACCTCTAAAAACTTGCCGGACCGATTTTCTACACATATTTTAGTTAAAAATCCATAATTATTAATTCAAACGGGTGTTTCAAGATAACACATTAGTTTTAAAGAACAAACACCATTTCAAAAGATTTGCAAGATAGCCGAAGAAAGGCTATTTAGTGCTCCGCAAAAAACCATACCCGAAAGAGATATTCGACGTGAGCTTAGACGGACAAAAGATACTCATCGCCAACAGGGGCGAGATCGCCGTGCGGATCATGGAGGCGTGTTCCGACCTCGGCCTGCCCTTTGTTGCCCTGTACACCAAAGAGGACTCCCGGTCCGGGCACCTGGACGTGGCCCGCAGGCTGGGCGGGGAAAAATCCCTGTACCGAATCCATAATTATCTCGACGCCGGGGACATTCTGTCCGTGGCGGACGAGTCCGGGGCCACTGCCATCCATCCCGGATACGGCTTTTTCTCGGAGAACTACCGCTTTGCCCGCCGCGTGGTCCAGCGCGACCGCCCCATGACCTTCATCGGTCCCTCCTGGGAAGTCATCCGGGACCTGGGCGACAAGATCAACACCAAGCGCATTGCCCGCGCCCTGGGCGTGCCCACTGTGCCCGGCTCCGACCGGGCAATATATGACGAGCTTGAGGCCGAGGCCATCGCCGAAAGCCTGTTCGAATTCCAGGCCAAAATGGGCATCAGCCGCCCGGTGGTCCTGGTCAAGGCGTCGGCCGGCGGCGGCGGAATGGGCATCGACGAATGCGAGGACATGGCCCGTTTCCGCCAGACCTACCGCCGTATCCGCAACTATTCCCTGCGCACCTTCAACGACGAGGGCGTGCTCATCGAACAGCGCGTGTTCAACTTCAACCACCTTGAAGTGCAGATCGTCTCCGACAGGTCCGGCACCAATCCGGTTCATTTCGGCACCCGCAACTGCTCGGTGCAGTCTCCCGGACTGCAAAAACGCATCGAGGTGGCCCCCGGCTTCTGGCCCCAAGGCTTGACCTACAGCTTCGACGCCCGGAAACTCCTCGACGACATCACCCGCTACTCCCTGTCCATTGCCAAGGAAATCAAATACGACAACGTGGGCACCTGGGAGTGGATCGTCACCCCGAACGGGGACCCCTTCCTTATGGAAGTGAACACCCGCATCCAGGTGGAAAACGGCGTCTCGGCCTGCATCGGCTCGGTCAACGGCAATCCCGACGTGAACCTGATCCGCGAGCAGATCCGCATCGGCCTGGGCGAGCCGCTTGGCTACACCCAGGACGACGTCTCCTTCAACGGGGTGGGCATTGAATACCGCCTCATCGCCGAGGACACCGAGAACGGGTTCACCCCCTGGGTAGGCCGGATCGAGGAACTCAAGTGGCAGAAGCGCGACTGGCTGACCGTGCACACCCACGTCCCCACGGACCGCGCCTACCAGATTCCCACGGAGTACGACCCCAACCTGGCTCTGGCCATCATCTGGGGCAAGGACCTCGAAGAAGCCAAATCCCGCGGGCTGGAATTCCTGCGGGACCTGCAACTCAACGGCTCCGATTCCGCCGGAGGAACGATGAAATCGAACATCCCCTTCCTCGTTGAAAAAACCGCAAACCTCCTCGTATTCTAACTATGAACATAGAAAAGACTCTGCAATCCCTCCTGGGCCGGGTAAACTACGCCCGCGACATCCTAGGCAACAAATCCCGCCCCGAGCTGGACGCCTTCGCCACGGAAATCTCCCGATTCCAGGAGAAGAACGCCGATCTCTCCGAGGAGCAGGCCATCCGGGCCGTGGAATCCCTGGACAAGCGGCTGTCCACCATGGAAACCGCCATCGACGCCCAACTGACCGCCATGGACAAGGTGCGCATCGTGCGCCACCCCCAGCGGGCCAGTCTCAAGGACATCCTGGAGAACGTTTACGACAATTATACTGAAATGGGCGGCCAGGACGAACACTCCATCGATCCCGGTATGCTCATCGCCCGCGCCTACATCACCCGCCGCCGCGGCAAGAAGATCATAAACCAGCCGGTCATGGTCGTGGGCCAGGAGAAGGGACACGGCGAGGAATTCCGCAATGGCGGCTCCATCAAGCCTTGGGGCAACTCCAAAGCGCTCAAGTACATGAAGGTCGCGGCCCGGGAACAGATTCCCATCCACGCCTACGTGAACACGCCCGGTTCCTACCCCATCGAGGACTTCCCCGGCGCGGCGCAGCAGATAGCCGAGAACATTTATGAAATGGCCGGACTGGACGTGCCCATCGTGGCGATCTTCTCCGAAGGCGGTTCCGGCGGCGCCGAGGCCATCGGCATGGCCGACAAGCGCCTGATGCTCTCCCACGGCTACTACTCCGTCATTTCCCCGGAGGGTGCGGCCGCCATTGAGGGGCACATTCGCGGCTCCGAGCGCGCCCCGGCGGAACTCATCGAGTCCTGCGCCTTGGCGCAACGCATCACGGCCCAGGACAACCTCGCCAACGGCTACATCGACGAAATCATCCAGGAGCCGCCTCTGGGCGCTCGGGCCGATCATTTCGACTTCTTCAAGCAAGTCCGTGAGCAGGTCGTCCGCGCCACGGACGAGGTGGCGTTGAGCGTTCGCGGCGTGCGGCTGTTCCGAGCCGTCGCCCTGCGCCACTTCAAAAAGAACACCGACGTCATCGTGCGCTGGTCTCTCAACGAGAAGGCCCGCGAACGCCTGGTCGCCAAGCGGTTTCGCAAGTACCGCCGCATGGCCCAGAGCGCCTACCAGGACAACCGTTCCCTGCTGGAGAAGCTCAGCGCCACCAGTTCGGGCATTGTCTCCAACTCGGCCAGCCTGATCCTGTACGGGCTTATCAAGCCCTTCAAGCACCGCGTGGAGCGGATCGTCGAAGAGGTCTCGGACGAGGCGCATGTCATCACGGCCAAAATCGACGCCGTGCTGCGCGGTATGCTGAAAAAAATCGGCATCACCTCCACCATGGACAAACAGAAGGAAATGGAGCTGACGGGACTGTCCCAGACCGAGCCGGAAGCGCCCGCCCTGGTCAACGACAGCGACTATGTCAGCCCCCAGGCCCTTGAGGACCGCGAAGTCACTTGTCCGCACTCCCGCAAACGCGGCTGCCTGGATATCTGGGCGCGCGACCTGTTCACCGACTATGCGGGCGTCTGCCCCAACTGCGGCTACAACTTCCCCATGGAATACCAGTGGTATCTCCATAACGTCTTCGACCGCGGTTCCGTGCGGGAATTCAACCGGGACATCGCTTCCGGCAATCCCACCGACTTCCCCAACTTCTCGGGAAGAATCGAGGCCGCAAAAAAGAAGACCGGTCTGCAATCGAGCTGCCTGACCTTCAACGCCAGCCTCGAAGGGTTGCGCGTCACCTGTGCCACCCTGGTGGCGAAATTCAGGGGCGGCTCCGTGGGAGCGGCCGAAGGCGAAAAGTTCATCCGCGCCCTGGAACTGGCCCGGACCAAGCACCAGCCGTTCCTGGCCTACATTCACGGCACGGCCGGCATCCGCATCCAGGAAGGCGTCAACGGCCTCATCCAGATGCCCCGAGTCACCATGGCCGTTCGCCGCTACATTGAGGAAGGCGGACTGTATATAGTCCTTTACGACACCAACTCCTATGCCGGTCCGGTGGCCTCTTTCCTGGGCTGCTCGCCCTACCAGTATGCGGTGCGTTCTTCGCGCATAGGCTTTGCCGGTCCCGGCGTCATCAAGGAGACCACCGGTCTGGAAATTCCGCCCAACTACCACAACTGCTACAAGGCGCTTTCCAGGGGCCACATTCAGGGCGTGTGGAGCCGCAAGGACATCCGCAAGAACCTGCATCAGGCCTTCCTGACCATCGGCGGCCGAAACCTCTACTACCGCTAACCGCGCAGCTTCGCTTAATCAAAAAAGGCAGCCTCAGGCTGCCTTTTTTATTGCTGAAACAAAAATTTCAAAGACCCGTCACCGGGAAGTAACAACCGATCGCGCCTCCCATGTAAGAGAACGGGTGCGCGAGTCGCATGGCGGTGACAACTCGACGTCACGAGGCGGCATGGCCATGCAGCCCAAACACATACTCGATCCGCCTTTCCAGTTACGGGGGAACGACGATGCATACGGAACTATCAGCGGACATTCTCAGGGAACTCCCTACCGGGCCCATGCTGACCAGGACCCTCATCCTCATTACCATCAAAGATTATGTAAAGCTCAAGGAGATGTACGGACAAAGCTTCGTCGATCTCCTCGAAAAGGAACTGGGGGAATCCCTGGCTTCCACGGCGGCCGCCAACAAAGCCCGCAACATGCGCGTCATCAGACCGGCAGCAGGCAAAGCGGCCTTCCTTGTCCCCCAAGACAACAATCCCGCCGACATCGCCTACGAATACAAAACCCAGGCCCAGAAAGACTTGGAGCCGACGATGCTCCGCCACACGGGACTTGGCATCGACCTCGGCATGGGCTTCGCGCCGATTCCCATAGCGCCCGACAACGACCAGTGGGGCGCGGCCCTGAACAAGGCGCTCAACACGGCCCTGCGCATGGAAAGCCGTCCCCTGAACATGAACGAGCTGTCCATCACCAGCCGCTTCAACACCATCCTCGTCCAAGGGTGGGTCTCGGCCCATTATCAACCCATTCTGGACTTCCGAACGGACACCATTCTCGGATGGGAGGCCCTTGCGCGCGGACCCGAGGGGTCCGCATTCCGCTCCCCGGTCATGCTGTTCCAGACCGCCGAGGAGCTGGGCCGCCTCTTCGCCCTCGAAAAGCTCTGCCGCGAAGCGGCCATTCGCAACGTGGGCGAACTCAAGGACGGCCAAAAGCTCTTTCTGAACATCCATCCTAAGACCATGGCCGACCCGTCGTTTTCCCCGGGCCAGACCCTGGACCTCATGGACAAGTACGGTTTGACCCCGGACAACGTGGTCTTTGAGATCACCGAGCAGCACAGCGTCCAGGATTTCGACCTGTTCTACCGCGCCCTGGCGCACTACCGCAGCCAGGGATTCCAAATCGCGGTGGACGACGCTGGCGCGGGCTATTCCGGGCTGACCCTCATAGCCGAACTTCAGCCCGACTACATCAAGCTCGACAAATCGCTCATCGACGACATCCACAAAGACCCGGTCAAACGCGCTCTGGTGGAGACCACGGCCACATTCGCGGACAAAATCGGTTCCCGGATCATAGGTGAAGGCATCGAGACCAGGGAACAGGCCATTTGCCTCAAGAACATCGGGGTTCACTGCGGCCAGGGGTATTTTCTTGCCCGGCCGGCCGCCCCCAAGCCGGATGTAAACGAGGAATGCCGCCATCTCAAAACCGTCGGCGACATCTCCAACAATATTATCTGTTCCCCGCCCGTGGGCGATCTGGCCAAAGCCCCTCACGCCATGGAGATGTCCTGCCTGGTAGCCTCTGCCCACGATTTCTTCCGTAAAAACGATACGTTCACGAACATCGTTGTCGTCCGGGACAACGTGCCCAAGGGGCTGGTCATGGAATACCACCTCAACCGCCAGCTTTCCTCCCAGTTCGGCATAGCCCTGTACCACAAGCGGAGCATCGACACGATCATGGACAAGAGCCCGCTCATCGTGGACGCGGACATGCCGGTGGAACAGGCCGCGCGCACGGCCATGAAGCGGGAGCACATCAAGACCTACGACGATATCATCGTGACCAAGAAAGGGCTGCTCTACGACGTGGTCACGGTCCAGGACCTGCTCAACGTCCTGGCCAAAATTCAGGTGGAGATGGCCAAGGGAACCAACCCCCTGACCGGCCTGCCCGGCAACGTGGCCATCGAGCAGGAAGTGGAAACCCGCATCAAGCAGAAACGGCAGTTCAGCATCATCTACGGCGATCTGGACCACTTCAAGGTCTACAACGACACCTACGGCTTCAAAAGCGGCGACCGGATAATCAAGCTGGCCGCCGACATCATGTCGTGGGCCACGCGCAAACATGCGCCCCACGACGCCCGCCTCTGCCATATCGGCGGCGACGACTTCGTGCTCATCACCCCGCCCGATTCCGTCCACAAGCTATGCCAATCGATCACCCGCTGTTTCGGCCGCCTGGTCAAAAGCTGCTACTGCATGGAAGACAAGGAACGCGGATGGATTCGAGCCAGAGGGCGCGACGACAAGGAACGAAGGTATCCCCTGGTGACGATCTCCCTCGGAGTCATTGAAATCGACGGTCCCTGCTCCCTCATGGAAATCGGGGAGCGCGCCGCTCACATCAAGAAATACGCCAAGTCCATTCCCGGCAATTCCGTGGCCATCGACCGCCGCCCCGCCATCGGCAAGAGTGAATCGGCAACCTGCCGGGGATAGTTCCGCCGGGCTTGAAGGCGCGCCTCGCCGATTGCCGCACAACAAAGATGAAGGGAACTTCCATTTTAACGCCTTGAAGAAAAAAATCAGGCGTTGCAAGCCGCTTCGCGGCAATAGTCAGGTGATTTCGCCTCCGGCGGGCAAGGGTTCGCCCCTTGCATCCCTTGTAAGCGCCCTTGGCGCGGATTTTTTTCGCTCCGCAGTGTTCTGTAACGAAAGCGGTGAGTTATATATGGATCAAAAAAAAAGGCCGGTCACCCGGCCTTTTGTATGTTCGCTTATCGCGTCAGCTTCCTGAATTTCAACCGATGCGGATGATCCGCATCAGCGCCCAGGCGTTTTTTGCGGTCGGCGTCGTAGTCGCTGTAGTTGCCTTCCAACATAACCACCTGCGCATCGCCCTCGAAGGCGATGATGTGAGTGGCGATACGGTCGAGGAACCAGCGGTCGTGGCTGATGACCAGAACACAGCCCGCGAAATTCTCCAGGCCGTCCTCCAGGGCGCGCATGGTGTTGACGTCCAGATCATTGGTCGGTTCGTCGAGAAGCAGCACGTTGGCCCCGGATTTGAGCATCTGGGCCATATGCACGCGGTTGCGCTCGCCGCCGGAAAGGACGTCGACCTTCTTCTGCTGATCCTGTCCCGCAAAATTGAAACGGGAACAATAAGCCCGGGCGTTGACCTCGCGGTCGCCGAGTTTGATGAACTCGGCCCCACCGCTGATGATCTCATACACGGTCTTGCCGGGAATGAGGGAATCGCGGTTCTGGTCGGCGTAGGCGAGCTTGACCGTGGCGCCAAGGGTCAGAGTTCCGGAGTCGGGCTGTTCCTCGCCCACGATCATCTTGCACAGGGTGGATTTACCCGCGCCGTTCGGACCGATAATGCCGACGATGGCGTTAGGCGGCAGAATGAAGCTGACATTCTCCATGAGCAGCTTGTCACCCTTGGACTTGGTCACGTTTTCAGCCACGATGACCTGCTTGCCGAGATGGGGTCCCGGCGGAATGTAGATTTGCAGATCGTCCGCCAAACGCTCGGCCTCGTGGGAAAGCATGGACTCGTAGGCATTGATGCGCGCCTTGGACTTGGCGCGGCGGCCCTTGGGCGACATGCGGATCCATTCCAGTTCGCGCTCCAGCGTCTTCTGGCGGTCGGCCTCCTGCTTGCCTTCCTGGGCGAGACGGTTCTGCTTCTGCTCAAGCCAGGAGGAATAGTTGCCCTTCCAGGGAATACCGCGGCCGCGGTCGAGTTCAAGAATCCAACCCGCCACGTTATCCAGGAAGTAACGGTCATGGGTAACGGCGATAACGGTGCCGGGGAAGGACGAAAGATACCGTTCCAGCCAGCCCACGGAGTCCGCGTCCAGATGGTTGGTCGGCTCGTCGAGAAGCAGGATGTCCGGGGCCTGGAGCAAAAGGCGGCACAGGGCGACGCGGCGGCGTTCACCACCGGAAATGACGGAAACCGAAGTATCGCCGGGGGGGCAGCGAAGGGAATCCATGGCCATTTCGAGCTTGGAATCGATGTCCCAGGCTCCCTTGGCGTCCATGAGTTCCTGCACCTGGCCCTGACGCTCGATAAGGGCGTCCATCTCCTCGGGTTCCATGGGCTCGGCGAACTTCTCGTTGATGGCGTTGTATTCACGAACGATGCTCATGATCTCGCCCACGCCTTCCTCGACGACCTCACGCACGGTGCGCGTCTCGTCAACCAGAGGCTCCTGTTCGAGATAGCCGATGGAGTATCCGTCCTTGACTTGGATGTCGCCCTCGAACCGATCGTCCACTCCGGCCAGGATCTTCAGGAGCGACGATTTGCCCGAACCGTTCAGGCCGAGCACGCCGATCTTGGCGCCATAGAAATAGGACAGGGAGACGTTCTTGAGAACTTCCTTCTGCCCGTGACGCTTGGTCACCTTGTACATGGAATAGATGATCTTTTCCGCTTCGTTGCTCATTATAACCTCGTTAAAAGTGATTTCACGCAGCAACCGAGCTAAGTATACGACTGCAACACCGCTTTCAAGTCGTTTTTATCGTATTCATGTTCGGCCAGCCTTGCGCCAAGACCAAACACAGGCTTTTCGGCCCGATAGATGATCCCCAACGGAATCCGGTCGCCGAATTCCTCGCTCAGGACCATGGCCGCGCCCCAGTCCGACGGGTCGTGGTTCTGGGGGAAATAGACTCTCTGGCTGTACCAGCCGTAGGTATTTACCTTGTTGAAGGAGACACAAGGCTGGAGAATGTCCACCAAAGAAAATCCCTTGTAGGCCATGGCCTCCCTGATGACCTCGGACAGATGCTCCGGTTCCCCGGAAAAGGCGCGGGCGACAAAGCCAGCCTTCATGGCCACGGCGACGCTGACCGGGTTGAAGGCGTCGGATCGGTTGCCCTCAGGCTGGGCCTTGGTTACATGGCCACGCGCCGAAGTAGGACTGGCCTGGCCCTTTGTCAGGCCATAAATCTGGTTGTCGTGGACAAGCAAGGTCAGATCGATGTTGCGTCGGATGGCGGCGAGAAAGTGGTTGCCCCCTTCGCCATAGGTGCAGCCGTCGCCGGAAACGCAAAGCACGGCCGCTTCCGGGTTGGCCATCTTGATGCCCTGGGCCACGGGCAGCGCCCGGCCGTGAAGCCCGTTGAACATGTTGCAACGCAGATAGTGCGGCAGTTTGGCCGCCTGGCCTATCCCGGACGAGATGATGACGTCGCGGGGCGCGATCCCCTGCACGGCAAGCGCCTGCTTAAGGCTCTTGAGGATGAGGAAATTGCCGCAACCGGGACACCAGGAAGTATCAAAATCGCCGTATTCTTCTATAGAAACCATAAGTTGCCGCTCCAGTTCTAGAGGATGTCGGTAAGGCCCTTGAGGACGTATTCCCAGGTCATGGCGCGGCCATCGAACCGCAGGACGCGGTCGGGAATCACGAAGCCGGTTTCGCCCGCGATGACCCGGGCGAACTGGGCCGTGGCGTTGCCCTCGACGGCGACAACCCTGCCCGCGCTTTCCAGGAAGTCCATGAACTGCTCCTCGCGCAACGGGTAGACCTGCTTGAAATGCAGTACGGCCAGGGATTTGTCGCCCTCGTAGCGGTCCACAGCCTCCAGGCAGGCTCCCAATGTGGGCCCCCAGCAAACCAGCAGCACATCGGCGTTCTCCCCGCCGTAATAATCCGGGCCGATGACCTCTTCGAACAAACCGGACTCCTTGCGCAACCGCTTGGAATTCTGGTTTACGCGAACGGCCTTGTCCTCGGTGACCCGCGAGCTTTCGTCATGCTCATGCGAATCGGCCCGAACCAGGGCCTCGGAAAATCCGGGAACCAATCGCGGAGAAACGCCGTCTTCCGTCTCGGCGTAGCGCTTGTATTCGCCGCCGTTCCATTCCAGAAGCGGCCGGGCAACCTCGGGAAGGCCGTCCAGGTCAAAAGGCTCCACATCCCGGTAGGAATCCGCCAGATATTGCTCGGAGAGGACGAAGACCGGAGTCTGATAGGTCTCGGCCAGATCAAAGGCGCGATGCGTCAAATAGAAGCATTCTTCGGGCGTGGCGGGCGCGAAGACGGCCCTGGGGAACTCACCGTGTCCGGCGTGAAGCACCAGATCGAGATCCGCCTGCTCGGTCCGGGTGGCCATCCCCGTGGCCGGACCGGGCCGCTGGACCACGATGCAAACTACAGGGGTTTCCGACACGCCCGCCAGACTGACGGCTTCTCCCATGAGAGCGAAGCCGCCGCCGGAGGTCGTCACCAAGGTCCTGGCTCCGGCGTAGGATGCGCCCATGGCCATGTTCATGGCCGCCAGCTCGTCCTCGGCCTGCTCGTATTGCAGCCCGAGCGGCGCGCCTTTGGCGATGAGCGTCATGGCCACGGAGGAAGACGGCGTCATGGGATAGTAGGAAACAAAATTGCAGCCGGCGGCCAGCGCGCCCAGGGCGATGGCCTCGTTGCCGTTCAGCATCATCCTGCCCGGGCCGCTTCCCGGCCCGACGCGACGGGAAAACCCGTAATCCCGATCCGAAGCCCAGGCATAGGCGTTGCGCAGGACTTCCAGGTTGGCCCCGATCACCTCCTCGCCCTTCCTGCCGAAGGTCTGCCTGAGCAGGTCTTCAAGGATGCCGCGTTCAAGACCTATGGTCCGGCCGAGCACGCCGAGCATGACGGTGTTGTGAAAAAGCGGTTTGGGAGCAAGTTCCTCGAAGGGAATGCGGAGGGCTTCACGCTCCCCGGTTTCAAAATCGGTTCCGGCCACAACCAGCCCCCCGTCAACGACATCGCCGACGTGCCGGGAAAAAGCCTCGGCGTTGAGAGCGGCCAGAATGTCGATGGATTCGGTTCCGCCGGACAAGTCCTCCCCGCCCATGCGGATGGCATATGTGTTGAGTCCGCCGCGCACCCGGGACATGTACCGTTGCGTCACCAAAAGATGATGCCCCGCCCTTACCACGGCCTTGGAAAGCAACTGACCGATGGTGACCAATCCCTGGCCCGCCGCGCCGCCTATGACGACATTGATGCTTTTACCCGACATGCCTTCCCCTGCTTATCGTTAAAAAAAAGCCGGGAGGAACATACGTTCCTCCCGGCCGACAAATTCTGTCGGCTACGCGTTGGTCGGCGGGGTGAAGACCCTGGTGCCGAGATCGCGGTCGAGCATGAACAGTCCGCCGCCGTCGCCCACGAGCTTGAGCTTGCCGACGGCATCGCTCACGGAATCCTCTTCCTCGACCTGCTCGGAGATGAACCACTGCAGGAAGATGCCCACGGCGTGGTTGCGCTCCTCCACGGCCAGATCGGCGATCTTGTTGATGCGCGCGGTAACGCCCTTCTCATGTTCGAGGGCTTCCTCGAAAGCTACCAGCGGCGTCTCCCAGCTATGCTGCGGAGCATCGATGGTGCCGAGCTTGGCATGTCCGCCGGCCTCATTGATGTAATTGAAGAACCGCATGGCGTGGAACATTTCTTCCTGATACTGCGCATACATCCAGGCGGAGAAGCCGGACAGCCCCTCGTTGGCGAAATGGGAGGCCATGGAAAGGTAGATATGTGCGGAATAGATTTCCCAGTTCATCTGCGCGTTGAGCGCATTTTCGAGTTTCTCGCTGAGCATGACTGACGTCTCCTTGACTTTATTGTTCTCTCATACGCGGGGCGTACGGACCACGCCCCCTTCCAATGGGAAATAATAATCATCACAAACGGAATGACCAGCCCATTCCAGACCATTTTTTGTACTGTTTTGCAACCGTCCGCGAGCTAGGGCGCGGGGGCTAGTAGAGACGGTTCTGATCGAAAATATCCCGCAGACGATAGGCCAGATGCGTGTGGCGATTGCCCGAGGTGGCATTGTTCAGGCCGATCTTGAAGGCGCGTTCCGAGCCGATGAGCACCGCAAGCTGGCGGGCGCGGGTAAGTCCGGTGTAGAGCAGGTTCCGCTGCAACAGCAGGAAGTGCTGGGTGACGATGGGCATAACCACGGCCGGATACTCGCTTCCCTGCGACTTGTGCACGCTGACCGCGTAGGCGAGGCCGATCTCGTCCAGATCCGAAGACTCGAAGTGGACGTAGTTCCCGTCGAACTCGACCATAAGCTCCTGATCTTCCTTGTTCACTTCCATAATCCAGCCGAGGTCGCCGTTGAACACTTCCTTATCGTAGTTGTTCTTGAGCTGGATGACCCGATCGCCCTCGCGAAAGATGGCGAACTTGCGCTTAAGCTCGCGCACGCCCGGCCTGGAGGGGTTGAGCCGCTCCTGAAGGGCCCCGTTCAGGGCCTGGGTACCCACATCCCCCTTGTGCATGGGGGTGAGCACCTGGATATCGCGCATGGGGTCCAGCCCGTACCGCTCCGGAATACGCTCGCAAACCGAATCGAGAATCAGCCTCTGGACCTTGACCGGGTCCTCCTGGGGAACCCAATAGAAATCGGCCTCGGGCGGCGGGCTCGGGTGCTGACGCGGGAATTTGCCCTCATTGATGCGGTGGGCGTTGACCACGATGAAGCTCTCCTGCGCCTGGCGGAAGATGTGGGTCAGCACGGAACACGGCACGCGGCCGGAATCGATAAGATCGCCCAGGACATTGCCCGGCCCCACGCTGGGCAACTGGTTCACGTCGCCCACGAGAATAAGGCGGCATGTATGCGGCAATGCCCGCAGAATGGAAACGAAAAGCTGGGCGTCAACCATGGAGGCCTCATCCACCACAAGGACATCAGCCTTGAGCTTCTGGTCCTCGCAGTAGTGAAATCCGCCGTCGGGCTGGAATTGCAGCATACGATGCACGGTTTTGGCGGAATGACCGGTGGCCTCGGCCATGCGCTTCGCCGCACGGCCCGTGGGAGCGGCCTGCATGACCTTGAGGCCGAGCTCCTTGAGGGTCAGGAGAATCGCCTTGGTGATGGTCGTCTTTCCGGTACCGGGTCCGCCGGTGATAATGAAAACCTTGTTGGAACACGCCTCGAAAACGGCCTCCCGCTGCTCCTCGGACAGGGTAAAGCCGAGCTTGTCCTCCACCTTGGGCAACGTCTTGTCGATCTTCTTGCGGGAAATAGGCGTGGGGTGGCTGACCAACTGATAGAGGCGCTGGGTGGTCTCGTTCTCATAATGAAAAAAATACATGAGGTAGACCGCCTCGGATATGCCCTGCGCGGACAAATCCTCGATACGGATGCGCTTCTTCTCCTCAAGCCCGTAGAGAGCAAGCTCCAGCTTGTCGTAATCCGTGGTGTCGAGCATCCGGGCCACGTCCTCAAGCAGCTTAGGCTTGGGAATGAACAGGTGGCCGTTGCGCTCGCAGGAAGTCAGCATGGTGTAGGCGATGGCCGCTTCCAGGCGTTGCGAGCAATCCGGAGGGAAACCGAGCTTCATGGCCATGTGGTCGGCGGTCTTGAACCCCACACCCCGAATCTCGTAGGCAAGGTCGTAAGGATTCTCCCGCAGCTTGGCCTCGGCCTGCGCCCCGTAGAGATGAAATATCTTTCCCGCGAAAGTGGTCGGGACATTATGGGACTGAAGAAACACCAGCAGGTTCTTGATCTCCCGCTGGCGGCTCCACGACTCGATGATGTCCTCAAGCTTCCGTTTGGAGATGCCCTTGATCTTCAGGAGCTGCTCAGGATCGTCGTCGAGCAGGTCCAGGACCTCCACGCCGAATTCCTCGACAATGAGGGTGGCGGTCTTCTCGCCCACGCCCTTGATGGACGACTGCAAAAAGCGAATGACGCCGTTCTCGGTGGCGGGCCTTGCCTGATCGAAAGTGACCACCTCGAACTGGCGGCCGAACTTGGGATGCACCGTCCATCTGCCCTGAAGGTTCAGCGTCGCGCCCCCGGCCAGTTCGCCCAAGGTCCCGACGATGGTGATCTGTCCAGGCTCGTTTTTGGTCCGAACCCGGGCGATGGCGTAGCCGTTTTCCTTGTTGTGATACACGACGCCGACAACCTCGACGTCAGGCAGGGAAATGAGTTGTTCGTCGCTCATGCGAAGAGCCCGTTAAACCTTCTGCCGATGGACGAGGGACTGCTTGAGGGTCTCCTTGTCCATGAACTTGACCTCGCCCCCGATGGGAATGCCCTGGGCGAGCCGGGTTGCCGAAACGCCCGGAAATTCGGACTCCACCAAGTTCTTGACGTAGGAGGCGGTCGCCTCGGCGTCGAGGGTGGCCCCAAGGGCGAGAATCAATTCGGTGAAGTCGCCGGTGGAGAGCCTGCGCCGCAGCCGGTCGATTTCAAGCTGCCCGGGGTCAACGCCGTCCAGAGGAGACAGCAGCCCGCCAAGAACGAGGTATTTGCCGCGATAAATGCCCATCTCCTCCATGGCCAGGAGCGCGTCCCACTCAGGCACCAGACAGAGTTGCCCGGTATCGCGGGAGGGATCGGCGCAGATGGCGCACGGGCTGGACTCGGCCAGACAGGCGCAGTCCTCGCAAAGACAAAGCCGCTCGCGCAGCTCGATGATGGACTGCCCCACTCCGGCCGCCCGTTCGCGGGGCATCTTGAGCAGGGTCAGGGCAATGCGCAGGGCGGATTTTGGGCCGATGCCGGGCAGGCTCGACAACTGGTCGACCACTTCCTTGAGCGGTCCGGGAAGATTCTGCAATTCGACTCCTTGGGGAAAACCGACGCCCGAAGGCGTGCGAATGGGACGGCCGGACCTTTCGCCGGGCCGCTTCCGCACGCCTTCGACCGGCCGGAGCTAGAACATGCCGGGGATGGAGATGCCGCCGGTGACGCCCTTCATGGCCTCCTCCATCATCTCCTTGGATTTCTTGAGCGCTTCGTTGGCCGCGGTCATGACCAGATCCTGCAACATCTCAACGTCGCCCGCCTCCACGACGGAAGGCTCGATGCGCACCTCGGTGACTTCCTGAGCGCCGGTCACCTTGACGGTGACCATGCCGCCGCCGCTGGTGGCCTCGACCTCGCGGGTCTTGAGGGCATCCTGGGCCTCGGTCATCTTGCGCTGCATGATCTGGGCCTGACGGAGCATCTCGTTCATGCCTTTCATTATATTCTCCTCAAGTCGTATCTTAGTGTTTTCTATGACTTACAGAAAGCATCTGGGCGTTGAAGGCCTCCATGACCCTGATTACGCCTGGATGATTTTCCGCCTCTTCCATAAGTTGCTTGTCCGATTTCGGCTCGGCAATATCGCCTGTTTCCACACGAACCTCAACCGTTGGACCGAAATATTCCCTGGTCAGACCGTCGAGGGCGGCCAGGGTGGATTTTTCCTTGAGTTGCGCACACATCGTTCTGCTCTTGCAGACGATCTTCAACGCATTCCTTTCCCGTTCGCCCGAGGTCAGATGGAGCATGGAAACCCGGACTCCCGCCTCTCCGTTGCGCGCCTCCACGAATTTGAGAAACCCTTCCCAGTCGCGCGGACCGGGGATGGACGCGGGCGTTACGCGCTGCGTCACGGTTTCGGACAGGGGCGTCGCATCCGATGGGCCAACGGGCTCGGGCTCCGGGTCGGGCCGAGCCGACGGAGCGCTCTTGGGCGGAACCGGTCCGGAACCGTGCGGTTCCCGCGCGTCGTGCGTCGGCCGAGGCGCCCGGCTCGGGGGCGCGGCGGAGGGCTGAACAGGCTGCGGCGGGACCGATTGCCGCCGGGGAGGCTGCTGGACAGGCTGCGGCGGAGCGAACTGCCGTCCGCCCTGGGGCGCGTCGCCCCGGCCGCCCGGCATGAAACCGCCGGGCCCGCCCTGCGCCGAGCCGCCCTGCCCGCCTCCGGAAGCGGGAGGCCTGGACACGCCGCCGGAACGGGGGCCCATGGTCTCCAGATTGATGAGGTCGGGCAGACTGGTCAGGTTGAGCAAAAGCAGCTCAAGAGCCAAAGCCGGTTCCAGGCTGGTCATGACCTTGCGCTGGCCGTCCAGAGTCATCTGCCAACAGGCATGGATATGGGCGGGTTCGAATTTGTTGGCCCAATTCAGCCAACCGGCCGCCTCCTCCCCGGACATGCCGAGCAGAGGCAGCGCCGCCTCCCCGGCCTGCCGGAGCAGAAACATGTTCCGCCAGCAACTGGTCAGCTCGCGCAGGAAGAACCCGAGGTCGAGCCCCTGGTCCAAGACCTGCCGCAGGACATGGCCTACGGCCACCAGATCGCGGTTGTGCATGGACTCCATAAGCCCGAAGAAGACATCCTGGCCGGCCAGTCCGAGGAAACCGCGCACATCCGCTTCGCGGAGCACGTCCTCGTCCATTGCCAAAGCCTGGCCGAGCAGCGACATGGAATCGCGCACGCTGCCCGCACCGCGTTTGGCGATGATGGAAAGCGCGCCGGGCTCGTACTTGAGTCCTTCGAGATTCATGATCTTTTCCAGATGCGCCGTCAGTTCGGCCTGAGGCAGCATCTTGAACGTGTAGTGCTGGCATCGGCTGATGATCGTGGCCGGAAACTTGTGGTGCTCGGTAGTGGCCATGATGAAGGTGGCGCGCGGCGGCGGCTCCTCCAAGGTCTTCAGGAGAGCGTTGAACGCCTCCTTGGTGAGCATGTGGGCCTCATCGATGATGAACACCTTGTAGCGGCATTCGATGGGCGCGTACCCGATGTCCTCCTTGAGGCGGCGGGCGTCGTCGATGCCCCGGTTGGACGCGCCGTCGATCTCGATAACGTCCGGAGCCACGCCCGCAGTGATCTGCCTGCAATGGTCGCATTCGTTGCACGGCTCGCCCGTGGGCGCGTTCACGCAGTTGAGCGCCTTGGCGAAGATGCGGGCGATGGTGGTCTTGCCCACGCCCCGCGTGCCGGAAAAAAGGTAAGCGGGCGCGATCCTGTCCTGGGCGGCCGCCCTGGAAAGAATGGATTTGACCGCCTGTTGTCCGGCAACTTCCTCAAAGGTCTGGGGACGATACTTGGCCGTGAGATTCGCTGTGCTCATGGGTATGCTCGGGGCTGTGGCGCGGAGACGGCATTTGCCGGGAAAGATTGACGGAAAAGGGGAAATCCGACATTCCGCGCCGGATTTCCCCCTACTTACCAGATGATGGCCCGGTTTTCTAGACTTTCTATTAAACCTGGTAGCGGTAGAGCCAGTGCTCGTAGTCCGGGTTTTCGCCCTTGACGATATTGAAGAACTCGGTCTGGAGCAGCTTGGCGACAGGACCGGCATGGCCGGTGCCGATCTGGCGGCGGTCCACGGAGCTGATCGGAGTCAGCTCGGCGGCGGTGCCGGAGAAGAAGACCTCGTCGGCGGTATAAAGCATGTCGCGGGTAATGGGCTCTTCGCGAACTTCGTACCCCAGGTCGCCGGCCAGGGCGATGAGGGAGTCGCGGGTCAGGCCGCCCAGCACGCCGTCGGTGTGCGGGGTGTAGATGATGTCGTTGAGAACCATGAAGATGTTTTCTCCGGAACCTTCGGAGACGTGGCCGGTGGTGTCGAGCATGATCGCCTCGTCATAGCCGTCGGCCAGGGCCTCGGTCTTGGCCAGCACGGAGTTGACGTAGTTGCCGGCGGACTTGGCCTTGGTCATCATGACATTGACATGATGGCGGCTGAAGGAGCTGACCTTGACCTTGATGCCTTTTTCCAGGGCGTCCTCGCCGAGGTACGCGCCCCACGGCCAGGCCGCGATAATGGTCTGGACAGGATTGTCGCCGGGGTTGACGCCCATGGCGCCTTCGCCGACGAAGACCAGGGGCCGGACATAGGCTCCCGCCAGCTTGTTGCGCTTGAGGGTCTCAATGGTGGCTTCGGTCAGCTCGTCCGCGGTATACGGCATCTTCAGGCCGAGAATCTTTGCGGAATTGACCAGGCGGACCATATGCTCCTGCAAACGGAACACCTCGGAAGAGCCGTCGGCGCACTCGTATGCGCGGATGCCCTCGAACACGGCGGTGCCGTAATGCAGGGCGTGGGTCAGGACGTGAACGTTGGCCTCATCCCAGGGAACCTGTTTGCCGTCGAACCAAATGGTTTCGGATTTCTGAACCATGAAATGTCTCCTTATGAATTTCGGCGTAGCCGTACATCTCTTGATTGGAAAATGGACGCTAAAAAAAACTGCCTCCAAGGTCAAGACGCAACCGCCAAATCCTTGATTCCGGGGCCTTGCCGGGGAGACGCCCCCGGCCATTTTCATTTTGACACCACACACGGCGCAGAGTAATAAAAACTCCTTGTACTAATACATTTTGAGGAGTTTTCCACCATGTCACAGTTTGCGAGAGTCGATAGACTGCCCCCTTATGTGTTCGCCCAGGTCAACGAGCTCAAGATGAAGCTGCGCCACGCAGGCGCGGACATCATCGACCTGGGCATGGGCAACCCCGATGTGCCCACTCCCAAGCCCATTCTCGACAAGCTGGCGGAAGCGACCTACAAGCCCGGCAACTCCAAGTATTCGGCGTCCAAGGGGATCAAGGGCCTGCGCAAGGCCATCCGCGATTGGTATTACCGCCGTTTCGACGTCACCCTTGATCTCGATCAGGAGGTCTGCGTGACCATGGGCGCCAAGGAAGGCCTCGCCCACCTGGCGCTGGCCATGCTCTCCCCCGGCGATGTCGTTCTGGCTCCGGACCCGGCCTACCCCATCCATCCCTACGCCTCGATCATCGCAGGCGCGGACGTGCGCCGCGTGCCCATCGGCCCCGGCCAGGATTTCTTTGAAAACCTGGAGACGGCCATCCGGCATACCTGGCCCAAGCCCAAGCTCCTGATAATCAATTTCCCGCACAACCCGACCACCCAGTGCGTGGATCTGCCCTTCTTCCAGCGCATCGTTGATTTCGCCAAGGAAAACGACCTGTACGTCATCCACGACCTGGCCTACGCGGACTTCGTTTTCGACGGCTATGTCGCACCGAGCCTGATGCAGGCCGACGGCGCCAAGGATGTGGCCGTGGAATTCTTCTCCATGACCAAGAGCTACTCCATGGCCGGTATGCGCGTGGGCTACTGCGTGGGCAACCCGGAAATGGTGCAGGCCCTGACCCGAATCAAGAGCTATCTGGACTACGGCATCTACCAGCCCATCCAGATCGCGGCAGCCTGCGCCCTGAACGGCGATCTGGACCCCGATCCCAAGTTCACGCAGGACGAGATGGACAACTCCGTCCGCGAGATCATGGCCGTGTACCAGGACCGCCGCGACGCGCTGTGCGAAGGCCTGAACCGCATCGGCTGGCCCGTGACTCCTCCCAAGGCGACCATGTTCCTGTGGGCCCAGATTCCCGAGGAGTTCCGCCACATGGGGTCCGTGGAGTTCTCCAAGATGCTCCTGCAGGAAGCCAGTGTGGCCGTTTCGCCCGGCCTCGGTTTCGGACAGTGCGGCGACGACCATGTGCGTTTCAGCTTCGTCGAGAACCGTCACCGCACCAACCAGGCCGTTCGCAACCTGCGTAAATTCTTCGCCAAGGGATAAACATGGATGTAATCAGACTCGGTCTTGGAGGTTTCGGCACGGTCGGCTCCGGCCTGGCCAAAATCCTCGACATGAACGCCGGACGCATTGAAAAGCGGCTCGGCAAGCGCGTGGAAATCGCCAAGGTCCTGGTTCGGGACCTGAACAAGAAACGCGCTTTCGATCCCGGTCCGACCGTGGTCTTCACCGATGACCCGGACGAGTTGGTAAACGACCCGTCCGTGGACATCGTGGTGGAACTCATGGGTGGGCTGGACACGGCCCGCGATCTCATGCTCAAGGCGTTCGCCGCGGGCAAGCACGTGGTCACGGCCAACAAGCACCTGCTCGCCGAACACGGCCTGGAACTGTTCCAGGCAGCGGCAGACAATGCCGTGGGGCTTATGTTCGAGGCCAGTTGCGCCGGCGGCATCCCCATCGTCCAGACCCTCAAGGAGAGCCTGGCGGGCGACGAGATCACCAAGATGCTCGGCATCATGAACGGCACGGCCAACTACATCCTGTCCGAGATGACCACCAAGGGCATGGATTTCGAGGCGGCGCTGGCCGACGCGCAGGACCTGGGCTACGCCGAAGCGGACCCGACCTTCGACATCGAGGGCTTCGACACCGCCCACAAGCTGTGCGTGCTCATCCGCATGGCCTACGGCGTGGACTATCCCCTGGCCGAATTGCCGGTGCAGGGCATTACCGGCGTAACGCCCATGGACATCGAGTTCGCCCGCGAATTCGGCTACCGCATCAAGCTGCTGGCCCACGTCATGGATGTGGACGGCCGCCTGGAAGCCGGCGTGCACCCTGCCCTGGTCCCCTACACCTACCTGCTGGCGCGAGTGGGCGGCAACTACAACGCCGTTCGCCTGGAAGGCAATGCGGTGGGGCCGATCATGCTGCACGGCCAAGGCGCGGGAGACCTCCCCACGGGCAGCGCGGTACTGGCGGACATCATGAACCTGGTGCGCAAGATAAGCGACGGCTGCACGGGCCCGGACAACACCGGCTTCCACAACCAGCCGATCCCCAAGGCGAGCATCCTGCCGCCTGAGGACTCCGAGTCCAAGTACTACTTCCGCTTCACCGTGGCCGACCGCACCGGCGTCATGGCCGCCATCACCCGGTCCATGGCCGATCACAACGTCTCCATCGCTCAGGCGGTGCAAAAAGGCGAAGGCGGAGCCGAAGGCATTCCGCTGGTGATAATCACACACGAGACCTCGGCCAGGGACGCGGACGCGGTGCTGGCTGAAATCGACGCCATGGACTTCTCCGTGGAGCCCTGCGTCAAATTTCGAATCCTGTAAACGGATCGCACATGAAGCTTCTTTATCTCATAGCGGACGGCATGGGCGGCTGGCCCCTGGATGAACTGGGCGGCAAGACCACCATGGAGGCCGCGCATACGCCGAATATGGATGAACTGGCCCGGACGGGCGCAGTCGGCCTGGCGCAGACCGTGCCCCAGGGCATGGCCCCCGGGTCCGACGTGGCCAACATGGCCCTGCTCGGTTTCGACCCGGCTGTCTACCACACCGGCCGCGGCCCCATTGAGGCCGCCGCCCAGGGGCTATCCCTCGATCCGGACGACCTTGTCTGGCGACTCAATCTGGTGACGGTCTCCAAACTGGCCATCGACGGGGCCATGCGCGATTACTCCTCCGGGCACATCGCCTCGGAAGTGTCCCGCCCCCTGGTGGAAAAACTCCAGGAAAAGCTCGGCGACGAAACCTATACCTTCTACCCCGGCATTCAATACCGGCATCTGCTGGTTCAGAAGAACGGGGCGTTGACCGACGATGCCCGTCTGTTCATCAACCCGCCGCACGACATCACGGACAAGCCCATCAAGCCGGATTTGCGCGCCTTTTCCAAGAGCCCGCACCTGTGGGACCTGCTTTTCGAAGCCCACCAGATCCTGGCCGACCGATCCAATAACCGCTCGGCGGCCAACTCAATCTGGCCATGGGGTCAGGGACGCCCCTTGAACCTGCCCGACTTCAAGGCGACCAACGGGCTCGACGGCGCAGTCATTTCCGCCGTGGACCTGATTAAGGGACTCGGTTTCGCTTCGAACATGGCTGTTCTGGACGTGCCGGGCGCCACCGGGCTGCTCGACACCAATTACGAAGGCAAGGTGGAGGCGGCCCTGTCCTTCCTCAAGGACCACGATTTCGTCTTCGTCCACCTCGAAGGCCCGGACGAATGCGGCCATGGCGGAAGCGCGAAGGACAAGGTGGAGGCCATCTCCCGTTTCGACGCGCGCATCGTCGCCCCTCTGCGTGAAGCTCTCAAGGATGAAGAGACCGCCTGGATCGTCACCTGCGACCACTTCACGCCCATCAGGGAAAGGACACACACTTCCGACCCGGTGCCCTTCCTCCTCAATGGCCCAGGCTGCGCCCCTTCCGGTGTGGATGGATTCAGCGAGAAGAACGCTGCCTCGGGACGAAAACTGGACAACGGGCACGAATTGCTCGCCCGCGCCCTTAAAATCTTCGGGATACGGTAATGGCGAGCCCAAAGGACTTCCCCGAGCAAGACACCTGGTACACCCACTACGTCTCCTATGGCGAAACCGACGCCATGGCCGTGCTCTACCATGCGGAATACCTGCACCTGTTCGAACGCTCGCGCAGCCAGTTCATTCGAGAATCCGGCCTAAGCTATCGCGAGGCCGAGGAACGCGGCATCATGCTCCCGGTGCGTGACGCTTCCTGCCGCTACCGCACGCCCGCGCGCTACGACGAACGCATTCACGTGCGCTGCGGCATCTCCAAATGGGGACGGGCCTCGGTGAACTTCGTCTATGAGATATGGAACGACGACAAGACCGTCCTCCACGCCACCGGAGCCACCAGCCACGCCTGCGTCAACCCAGACGGCAAGCCCATTCCCATTCCCGGCTGGCTTCGCGATTTATTTCAATAAAATCATTCTATTATCATGGCATTCCCGACAAGTATTTCAAACAACCGTTTACATACCCGGAGAGGACCGGGTACACTTCCGTCATGCGAATCGACATACATACACACGCCTTTCACAACAAGATAGCCGACAAGGCGGTCCACCATCTGGTGGATCACTACGGCATCACTCCTGTGGGGACGGGCAAGGCCGACGACCTCATCGAACGGCTGGACCGTGCAGGATTGGACAAGGCCGTCGTGCTGGCCGCCGCCACATCGCCCAGCCAAGTCATCCCGGCCAACAACTGGGCCATCGAGTTGAAGAAAACCGCTCCCCGCTTTATTCCCTTCGGCACGCTGCACCCCGGCTATGACCGCAACGGCGAGGAACTGGAGCGGCTTGCCGCCAACGGAATCCGGGGCCTCAAGTTTCATCCCGACTTCCAGGGATTCCGCATGGACGATCCCGCGTTCTATGACCTCATGGAACTGGTGGACGAGCGATTCATCTGCATGTTTCATGTCGGCGACGACCTGCCGCCCGACCTGAACCCGTCCTGCCCGAAGAAAATGGCCGCCTTGCGCAAAACCTTCCCCAAACCCGTCATGATCGCCGCCCACATGGGCGGACTCAAGCAATGGGAATACGCCATCGAACACCTGGCCGGGCTGGATGTGTACGTGGACTGCTCCAGCGTCATGGATTTCGTCAACGACGACCTGCTTGAACGTCTCGTTGAGGCCTTCACTCCCGACCGTATCCTGTTCGGCAGCGATTATCCCTTGTACGACGCGGGAAAGGAAATCCAGCGAATTTCCCAGCGGCTCAACATGTCCGAGGAACGTCTCGACGCGTTTTTAAGCCGCGCAGGCAAACTATTCGGTTAATATTACCCGACTTAATCATTTAGGCATTGATAAATCGCTCGATAAAGGGCTATTATCTGCCCAATATCGAAACATTCGGGAGTTTTCATGTCCGCATTGCCGAAATTGCTTGCAGCGTGCCTTTTGGTCCTGGCGGCCTGCACGACAACAAGCTACAAAATCACCACCACGACTGGGCAAATTTATTTTGCTCAGGACAATCCCGTGTACGACGTATCCTCGGACACCTATGTATTCATCGACGAAAACGGTGAACAGGTTACCCTTGGAAAGTGTGAAATCAAATTCATCAAAGAGCAGTAGATTTCATGAAAAAGCCCCGGGAATCCCGGGGCTTTTTTTTGTTCAAGTGAACAGGCACAGGTCGCATTCGCCTGCATATTTGATGAATTCCTCCGCAGTCCAGACTTCGACGCCTTCCACGAAATCCTCCTGCTTCAGCTTCATCATCTCCATGGTCATGTGACAGGCAACGAGCTTGACCCCTTCCAGTTGCGCCATCTCGAACATCTCCGCCGCATCCGGGATATGAGCCTCGTTCATCCATTTCTTCATCATGCCAGTCGCGATGTGTGACATGCCCGGGATCGCGCCCATGGTTCCTTCCGGATAAAACTTCAGTTTTTCGATTCCGCCGGGCCGAATAACGTCCATGCCCATGAACGTGTAGAAAATGGTCGCGGAATTGCCGAGCCTGACCGAGTTGAGCGCCATGACCAGCGCGGGCATTGCGCCGTCCAATGTTCCTCTTGACGTAATGAAGGCGTGCTTCTGGTTCATGCCTCCGGTCTTGGTTGAATGGGCCATGACATCCTCCAAATTGTTCATAGTGTTAACTTTTATATCAAAAAAATTACTCAACCATATCCTTCGCCGACTTCATGTGACGGGAAAGCAATGACAGGGAATCAAGCAAGGCGACACGCTGCCCGGCGCTGAACTGTTCGAGCACGGCCCGATGCATCTTGAAACGAAATATGGAAATATCTCTGAGCAGCCTGCCCCCTTTCGGCGTTAACGAGAGGAGCTTAACACGCGAATCTGCCGGATCGGGCAACGACACAAGTAGACCGCGTCGAATCAGGGAAGACACGAGCTTGGTCACCCTGCTCTTGGCGACATTGAGCCGATAGGCAAGCGTCTTGGCCGTAAGATAGCGTTCCCCGTCGAACTGCAAAAGGCAGCGCAATTCCGCGTCAGGAAGATCGAACCGTTCGCTCTGGTCCTGCATCCGTTCCCGGCAACACTGAAAAATCCCTTCCATGAACTGTAGGAATTCAGCCACATCTCGATCTGGGATCAATGGATCGTAATTTTTATTCATACTGTTTACTATGATTGCGAATCAAAATTGTCAACAGGAGAAAATGAGTCCCTCAACAAATTACAGCTTTCATGGCAGAACGCCGCAAAACGAAAAAGCACGCGCCGAAGGCGCATACAGGGGATGCAAGGGTGCGAGCCCTTGCCCGCCGGAGGCGAAATCACCCGGCAATTGCCGCGAAGCGGCTTTCACTTCTGATTTTCGCTCTTCATGGAGCGAACGGAATAGTCCCCCCCCCAAAAAAAAAGGACCTATAGATTTACTCCCGGCTTTTGCCGCAGAACGTGGTGGAGCGAAAAAGCCCGCGCCGAAGGCGCATACAGGGGATGCAAGGGTGCGAGCCCTTGCCCGCCGGAGGCGAAATCACCCGACTATTGCCGCAGAGCGGCTTTCAACGCCAGATTTCCCTCTTCTTTAAAGGGACAGTGCCCCACCCAAAAAAGCCCCTCCGCGTCGCAACGCGAAGGGGCTTTCAGGCCGATCCGAAGCAGGATCAACCCAAATCCGGGACCGCACCTTTATTCTCGCGCGCGCCGCTTCCCGAAGACAGTTTGCGCTCAAGCGCGTTGAAAAAGCGGGAAAACCCGAAAGTCAACGTCAGATAGATAACTCCGACTCCGACCAGGAACGGCACATAGGTGTAATACCGTGCGCCCAGCACCTTGGCGGTGAACATGAGCTCCGCTACGCCGATGGTTGAAATCAGGGACGAATCCTTGAGCAGGACGATGAGTTCGTTGCCAAGGGGCGGAATCATCCGTTTAAGGGCCTGGGGAAGAATGACATGGAACATGGCCTGCACATGCGTCAACCCGGTGCCGCGGGCGGCCTCCATTTGCCCCTTGTTGATGGACTGGATACCGGCGCGAATGATTTCGGCGTTATATGCACCGCTGTTGATGCCCAACGCCACAATACCCGTAAGAAGCGGATCAGGGGTGTAGCTCTCGCCGGTGATCGCCATGAATATCTGCGGAAAACCGAGATAAAAGAAGAAGATCTGCAACAGCATGGGGGTGCCGCGAATAATCTGGATGTAGATGTCGGCTATGATGCGGATATGCAAACGGCGGCTGATGCGCCCGGTTCCGGCCAGGATGCCGAGAAGGAGCCCCAGGGACAATGCCCCAAAGGTTATCTGCAGCGTGATCCATGCGCCATGCAGGAGCATGTCCTGGTGTTTGAAGATAAGGGAAAAATCCATCGCCTAAACTCCTGAAAACGCCGGGGGCTCGCGCCCCCGGCCCGGTTACGCCAAAACTACAGATTCCACTTCTTGACGATGGCGGCGTAGGTGCCGTCAGCCTTCACTTCCTCCAGGGCCTTGTTCAGGGCCTGGAGCAGATCATCGTTGCCCTTGCGGGTAATCATGGCGAACTCCTCGTAGGAAAGGGGCTCTCCGGCACGCTTGAACATACCGCGCTTGACGAATTCGTCGGCCACGGAGATGTCGGCGATGACCGCGTCGGCGGCCTTGGTGTTCAGCATCATGAAGGCGATGTTGTAGCTCTCGGGCTTGACAACTTCGGCGCCTTCGATCTTGTCGGCTTCCTGCTCGCCGGTGGTTCCGAGCTGGACCGCGATCTTCCGGCCATTGAGGTCGGCGGCGGACTTGATCTCGGAATCGCTGCGAACCACGATGACCTGGCCGCTGGCGATGTACGGAGCGGAAAAGCTCACCTGTTCGGCGCGCTCGGGGGAAATGGAGAAGCCGGACATGCCCATGTCCACCTGCCCGCTCTGGGTGGCGGTGACGATGGCGGCGAAGTCCATGGTCACCCACTTGACCTTGACGCCCATCTTGGCGGCAATGGCGTCAAGCAGATCGATGTCGAAACCAACACGTTCGCCGCCGTCACCGATGGCTTCGAAAGGCGGATAGTCGGGGGAGTTGCCCACGGTGATTTCACCGGCGGCCTTGACCTTGTCCAGGGTGGTTCCGGCCTGGGCAAGAGAGAAAACGCACAGCGTAAGAGCCATGACCAGCATGAGGATAACACGCGATTTGCTGAACTTCATATCTGTCTCCTTGTAAAAAACAATTAATGGATCAATCCGGCCGGAGTGGCGGGAAAATTATACAAACTCTCCATGACGGGAGGGTCTAATCGACAATCCCGGCCATGAGAGGCCCTATCTTGCGGAAAATGTCCTTGTCGGTATTGTCCAGGACATTCAGGATGCGGCCCCGGTAGATGACCGCGATACGATCGGCCAATTGCAGGGCCTCGTTGAGATCCCCGGTGACCAAAAGCACACCGGCCATGGACCGGGCTTCAAGCAGCCGCTTCCAGACTTCTTCGGTGGCGGACACGTCCAAACCCTGTGTCGGCTGCTCGGCCACGATGAGCTTGGGTTCGCGATAGAGTTCGCGGGCCAGGACGGCTTTCTGAAGGTTGCCGCCAGAGAGCTGCCACGCCAGGGCGTGAATGCGGCCGGGGCGAATATCGAACTTCTCGATGAGCCGGACCGTGTGTTTCGCGGCCTTCTTCTTGTCCAGCCACAGCCCTTTGGCGAATCCCTTTCGGGTGGTCAGAAGCAGATTGTCCACCAAATTCTGGTTGGGCAGCGTGGCCAGGCCGAGGCGATCCTCGGGGATGTAGCACATGGACCTGTTCCAAGTGGACTCGGCAAAGAACTTGCGCCACGGCTGGCCCATGATGAATACGGTATCGAGAGGCGGCTTGGTCAGGCCGGTCACGGCCTCCACCAACGCCTTTTGACCGTTTCCGGCCACGCCCACGAGCGCCACGACCTCGCCCCGACGTACCTTCAGGTCCACCTCTGTCAGGCCGAGACCTGTCAGATTCCTGACCTCAAGGACAGTATCGCCGATTTCGGCGGGCTGGCGGTCCACTTCGAGAAGGACTTCCTTGCCGACCATACGCGAGGCGAGATCGGCTTTGGATTCGATGGATTCCGGGTCCAATTCGCCTTCGATCCGCCCCCGCCTGAGAATGGCGATCTCGTCGGCCAGGGCGATGACCTCTTCCAGCTTGTGGGAGATGAAGATGATGGACTTGCCCTGCTCGGTCATGCGCCACAACGCTTCGAAAAGGTTGCGCGTCTCCTCCGGGGTAAGGACCGCCGTGGGCTCGTCGAAAATCAGGATGCGACTCTCTCGGTAAAGAAGCTTAAGAATCTCCACCAGTTGCCGCTCGCCCATGGACAGATCGCAAATGCGCGCACCGGGCTCGATATTCAGGCCGTATCGCTCTGCCAGTTCCCCCACGCGATGTTCCATTTCCCGCGGAGAGACGAAAAAGCCGCCCTCCTGCCCAAGAAGAACATTTTCAGCCACGGTCATGGAATCCACGAGCATGAAATGCTGGTAGACCATGCCGATACCCGCCTGAATGGCGTCCTTGGAGGAATTGAACCGGACAGGCCGACCGTCAATCTCGATCGTTCCCTCGTCGGGCTTGTACCGGCCCGCCAACATGGACATCATGGTGGACTTGCCCGCGCCGTTCTCGCCGAGCAACGCCTTGATGCGTCCCGGATAGACATCAAGGGTGATGCCGTCGTTGGCCACAACCTTGCCGAACCGTTTGGTCAATCCCTTGAGACTGACCACAGGGCGCACGCCCTCGGCAAGTGGCCGGGTCCGCACGGGCCGGACGAATTGCAGGTCGGTCATCCCCTACCCCTCCGGCTCGATGTTGGTGCCGAGAGCGGCCGGAGCATCAATGCGGCGGCCGCGCCATGCGGACAGAATCAAAACGAGAATGGTCAGCAAATACGGAAGCATGAGCAACAGGGAGGACGGCAAATGCGTGCCCGCTGCCTGAAGCCTGAGCTGAAAGGCCATGACCCCGCCGAACAGGTACGCGCCCGCAACGGCCCGACCGGGACGCCAAAAGGCGAAGATGACCAGGGCTACGGCGATCCAGCCGCGACCACCGGAAAGACCGTTGGTCCAGAGATGGGTATACGCCAGGGACAGATACGCCCCGCCGAGCCCGACCAGAAATCCGCCCGCAATGACCGCGAAGTAACGCAACCGAATGGGCTTGAGACCTGCGGCCGCGGCGGCGGCAGGCATCTCGCCGGTAGCGGCCACATGCAGACCGAGACTGGTCCGCCGGAAGAAAAACCAGAACAGGAACGGGATGACGAAGGAGACATAGACCAGCATGTCATGCTTGAAAAATATCTCGCCCACTCCCGGGATTTGCGACAGCAGCGGGAAATTGAAGGGATCGAAACCGGGCGCGGCCAGGCCGACATAGGGCACGCCCAGGAAATGAGTCAGCCCTCCGCCCAGAATTGTCAGAGCCAAACCGGACACGACCTGGTTGCCCAGACAGGAAATACAGACGAAAGCGTGCAGCGAGGCCAATAACATTCCGGCGCACCCGCCAGCAAGAAAACCGAGCCAGGGAGAGCCGGTGACATAGCTGACCCAAAATGCGGCCAGGGCGGCCAAAGCCATCATGCCTTCCACGCCGAGGTTAAGCACACCGCCCTTCTCGGTGAGCATCTCTCCCAGGGTGGCGTAAAGAATGGGGGTGCCTGACTGCACCGTGGCCGCGAACAACGGTATAAGAAAATCCCACATGACCCTACTCCTGCCTCGGTTTGCGGACCAGCTTGTAGGTCAGGAAGAACTGCCCGGCCAGGACGGTGAGAAGAATGACGCCTTCCATGATGGTGCCGAAGGCTGCGGGAATCTGGAGCTTGAGCTGCATGTTCTCCACCCCCACCCTGAGAGCGGCCAGAAGGAAGGAGGCGAAAGCGATGTTCAACGGTTCCAGACGCGCCAGCCAGGCCACCACGATGGCGGTATAGCCGTAGCCGACCATGAGCGACGGCTGAAGCCGGTTGAGGATGGCCGAGGTCTCCACGCAGCCCGCCCAGCCTGCGAAGCCGCCGGAAAGCCCCATGACAAACAGAACGAGCATCCCATAGCGGATTTTGGCGTAGCGGGCCACGCGCGCGCCCTCGCCGCTGGCCTTGAGCTCGAAGCCGAGCCGGGTGAAACGCATGAACGCCCACAGGCCGACGCCCACGGCCACACAGAAAAATATGCCCCAATGCACGCGGCTGCCGCCGATGCCGGGAATGATCGCGCCTTCGGAAAATTCGGGAGTCATGGGAAAGCCGAAGCTTGCGGGGTCCTTCCACACGCCGAAGACCAGGTAGTCGAGAAGCAGGATGGCGATGTAATTGAGCATCAGGGTCGAAATGATTTCGTTGACCCGAAGCTTCAGCTTTAGGAAGGCCGGGATCAGGGCCCAGGCCCCGCCCAGGATGAAAGCCATGATGAACATGAGCGGCAACAGGACGAACCTCGGCAGATCGGGGAACGCCAAGGCCATCCATGTGGCCCCGATGGCTCCAAGGGCGAACTGCCCTTCGGCCCCGATGTTCCACAACTGCATACGGAAGGCCACGGCCACGCCCAGCGCGCAAAGGAAGAGGGGGATGGCCTTGAGAAGCACGTCCTCAATGGCCCAAAAACTGCCGAAACAGCCCTGCCAGAGCACGGTCAGACCGTAGATCGCGTCCTTGCTCTGCCCTTCAAGGAGCAGGCCGCTGACCGCGAGGGAAAAGAGCAGGGCGCCCAGGAAAACAACCAGGGCGCCCCACTTCCAGGGTTCATCTCTTTTTCTGATCTTCAGCACTTGTACCGTCTAGTTGGTGGTGCCGATCACGCCTTCAACGAACCAGTCCATGCCGAGCAGTGCTGCATCGTCGGGGGCGGTGCCCTCGGCGAAGACCACTTCACCGGCCTGGTTCTTGACGGGACCCGCGAAGATCATGTCTTTGCCGGACTTGAGTTCGTCCCGCTTGGCATTGACCATGGACTTGACGTCGTCCGGGACCATGGCGCCCAGGGGAGCGATATCGACCACGCCGTCCTGCAGGGAGCCCCAGGTGGACTGGTCGCCCTGCCAGGTGCCGTCGCGGACGGCTTCCACGGTCTTCACGTACATCGGACCCCAGTTCCAGATGGCGGAGGTCAGGTTCGCCTTGGGAGCGAAGGAAGCCATGTCGGTATTGTAGCCGATGCAGTAAGCGCCGGCTTCCTGAGCCGCTTCCTGCGGAGCGGGAGAATCCTGATGCTGGGTGATGACGTCGCAACCGGCGTCGAGCAGGGATTTGGCGGCATCCTTTTCCAGGGCCGGGTCATACCAGGTCTTGGTCCAGACCACGCGGACCTGGGCCTCCGGGTTCACTTCGCGCACGCCGACGGTGAAGGCGTTGATGCCGCGAATGACTTCGGGAATCGGGAAAGCGGCCACGTAGCCGATCTCATTGGACTTGGTCATGGAGCCGGCGACCAGGCCGGTCAGATAGCGGGCCTGATAGATGCGGCCGAAGTAATTGTTGACGTTGGGACCTTTCTTGAAGCCGGAGCAGTGCATGAACTTGGTGTCCGGAAATTCCTTGGCGACCTTCATGACCGGGTCCATGTAGCCGAAGCTGGTGGCGAAAATGATGTCCATGCCTTCGCGGGCCATGTTGCGGATGACGCGCTCGGAGTCCGCGCCTTCGGGAACGGATTCGGCGAACTTGGTAGTGGCGAAGGGCAGCGCCTCCACGGCCTGGCGGCCCATGTCGTGAGCGAAGGAGTAACCGGCGTCGCCTACGGGAGAGACATAGATGAACCCGGCTTTGACGACCTTGGGCTCTTCGACGGGAGCCTGAGCTTCCTCGGTCTTGGCCGGTTCCTCGGCCTTTTTCTCCGGCTGCGGAGCTTCACCGCAGGCGAAAAGAGACAGCGCCATCAGCAGCGCCGCGGATATACCGATCAGTTTCAGCAATTTCTTCATGAGGACCTCTCCGTTAGCGGTTAAATATCAAAAACGCATATCCCAGCTACCGGTATCGGGCAAGACCCAATTTGGCCGGGAAGCAGCGAGTTCATTGAAATTCAATGCTGTTTTTTTCAGCCTAAGCCCTATTCGGTAACCTGGACGATAGGTTCCACGAATTGTGATCCGGCGTCCCACGGAAACAGTATCCAGGTGTCCTGGCTGACCTCGGTGATGAAGGTATCCACCGTGGGGCGGCCCTCCGGCTTGGCGTAAACCGTGGCGAAATGCGCTTTGGGCACCATGTCGCGGGCGATCTTGGCCGTCTTGCCGGTATCCACCAGGTCGTCGATGAGCAGCCAGCCCTCCCCGTCGCAATCCACTGCCTTCAGGATATTGGCCTCACCCTGGTTCTTCCAATTGTAGGAGGACAGGCAGATGGTATCGATGAGGTGAATATCCAGCTCACGGGCGATAATGGCGGCAGGAACCAACCCGCCGCGCGTGATGGCCAGGATGCCCTTCCACGGCCCCCTTTCCACCAGCCGCCAGGAAAGCGCCCGGCAGTCGCGGTGCAGTTGCTCCCAGGAAACGGGAAACATCTTCTGATATCGGCTCTTGTCTGCCATGCGGATAAACTCCTTGCGCGGTGTGGGAATGACGGGCTTCGTACCCGTGTCCGGCCAATTAATCAAGAGGCCAGTCGCCCCTTTGTAATATAAGAGGAAATTAAACGCCTTCCGAGCCTTGGACGCTTCGACGGCAACAACAGGACGAGACCGGCATCGGGCGCAGGGAGAAACCGGGACGCCTCATGCTCACGCGTTCTCGCCACGTCCCGCCAGCATCTGTGCGCCATAAAAGGCCGCGCCGAACAGGCCGCTCGCCTCGTTGCCGTTGAGCCGAATCGGGATTGCATGTAGAAAATCCTGATAAACATGAGCGTTATGAAACTCATTCATGAATTCCGGCACCTGCACGAACATCGGATTCTTGGCGGCCACCCCGCCAGATATGAAGAGCCCTCCGGTGGTCATCAGCCCGATGGCCCAGTTGCGGCACGCTCTGGCGTAAAATCGGGCATACCATACGGTGGTTTCGCTTTCCGGGACAAGCTTGGCGGATATTTCCTTCGGCGACAGGTCCTCACCCGTCAAATAGCGATGCAGCAGCCTGAGTCCCAGCCCGGTGACGACTGAATCTCCTTCCGGCCAGTTCCGGCCGCTTTCGACGCGATTGAATTCGGCGTACCCGGCCTCCTCCCTCCCAACGAAGGGAAAAGCCATATGTCCCCCCTCGGAAGGCAGGGCCGTCCAGATTCCGCCGGTCTTGAGCAAGGCGGAATAGCCTAGCCCGGTCCCGGCTCCTATGACGCCGATGGTCTCGCCTTCAACAGACTCTCCTTCCTGAACGACAAGGGCGTCATCCACCGCGCTCGTTCGACAGGCGAATGCCTGGGCGGAAAAATCATTGATGAGACGCACGGCGGATGTGCCGAAATTCACCTCCCGGAGATCGATGCCCCAAGGGGCGTTCGGCAGGTTCGGGCAGGTCACGCCATGATACACGGCCCCGGCGGGGGCCAGCACCGCCGCCTTGAAACCTCCGGGGACAGCCGGAAAATCGCTGTCCCAAAGCTGGTCGACGAGTTCAGGAAACGTCCGCGCCCCATGGGTTTCGAGCCAAACGGACTCCACCATCTCAAGGGTGTCGCCATGCGCCTCGAACAAGGCGAAACGACTATTGGTGCCGCCGATGTCGGCGGCCAGAATTTTGGCCATGCGCCCTTCTCCTCCGTGGGATGCACCCTATCACAATCGGCCGAAAAAAAAAGGAGCCGAGAGGCTCCTTTTCCTGCCGATTCGTGTGTTTCCGAATCAGGCCGCTTCCGTATTCTTGCGCAGTTCGCCATTTTCCTCGCCGCCGGGCATGTCGGCCAACTCAACAGGTTGATTCTTCCTCTGCACATACTTGCGGGTAATGCGGCGCAGGGTTTCCGTCTTGCCTTCCCGCTCGGCCGGAGAAAGGAACGAAGCGAGCTTGCGCTCCAGCTTGTAGGAATTCTGCTCCTTGCTGATGGCCACGATGCCCTCCAGGACGAGTTTCTGGTTAAGCAACTCCTCTCTCGTGGAATAATTGATGTTCTCCGCAACGGGAGCAAACACGAGATGGGACAGGATCAGGCCGTACAGGGTGGAGATGAAGGCCACCGGAATATTCTTGAGAATAACAGCTGTATCGTTGATGCCCATGAGCAGACCAATGAGACCTATGACCGATCCGGCCACGCCGAAAGCGGGAGCCGTTCGGGCCAGGGTCTGGAAGAACCGCTCGGACTGCTGGCGGCGAAGGTTGAAAAAGGCCATCTCCGCGTTGAGGCATTCACGAATCTCTTCTTCCTTGTAATTGTCCACCAGCAGACACAGCCCGCTCTTCAAAAACGCGCTGGTCGCCTTGTTGGCGGACCGCTCCAGAGAAAGCACCCCGTCCACCTTGGATTTGACCGACAAATCGAGCAGCGTATCGACGATATCCTCCGCCGTGGTGCGACCGTTGGCGTACACGGTTCGAGCGACACCGAATGCGTTTTTCACGTGCTGGACCGGGTAGCTGATGAGCATGGCAGCGGCCAGACCGGACACGACCACGAGAAAAGCCGCCAGGTTGAAATACGCCCCTGCCGCCCCGGTGAGCATAAAACTGCACACGAAAACGGCCAGGCTCAGGCACACGCCGATGATATTTTTTCTGCCCATGAAAGCCTCCGATGGATCAGTTGTTGGAAATGACGATTTCAACCCGGCGGTTCAGGGCCTGGTTGGCCGCCGAAGTATCGGGCAATTCAGGCTGGTATGCGCCCCGGCCCGATATGACCAACCGTTTCGGATCGATGCCGAGCCTCGCGATGAGACGGCCCGCCACGTCGGCAGCCCTCTCGGACGACAAAATGAAGCTGCTCGCCCCTTCCGCTTCGCTTTGATCCGCGAATCCTATGACGTGCACCATTCCAGGGCTCAGCCGGACCACCTCGCCTATTTCGTCGAGATAGACGACCGACTCGGGCTTGAGCTGTCCGGAATTGCCATCAAAAAAAAGTTCGCCGCGCAAGGTGACGCGCACCTGCCCCGGCGACTCTCGGACCACGGTGATGCCGTTGGCCCGGGATCGATACAACACCTCGTTTTCGGGCACCCGAACCAGGTCCGACGATCCGCCTGTCTCGGCCCGGCTGGCAATCTGGCCGATGAGTCCGATAAGCGGGTCCAGGGCGCTGGCCGACTGGGCCTTTTCAGCGGATTGACGGCTGAACAGGATCTTCACGTCCTGCCGACTGCTCGCATAGATGAACAATACGGCGAACAGGACGAACATGACCATCATCAGGTCCGACCACGGCACGGCCCAATCATTGGCCCCTCTGCTCGGGTCCGCGCCGTCCATCTGGTGAAACGAAGTGAATCCCTGAAGGTCTTTCGCACTCATTTTTTGCATCTTTTCTCCTGCGCCTTGCGCGCACGATTTGAAGCAAAAAACTTGCCATAGGAACAACCTATTAGAATAAAAGGGAAAGCAGAACACAGCGTCGATCCAAGAACGGTCCTTTCCGCGCCAAGCCGTTCCGTCCGTCAAGAGTCCGTCGTTGACGCGCAGGATGATATGGGGAACATTCCGGGCATGAAAAGAACCGGTCCCTTCACCAATCGATCCCCTATCGTCCTGGCCTCGGGCTCGCCCCGGCGGCGCGAACTCCTTTCCGACCTCGGACTGACTTTCGACGTCCACCCCAGCCCTCTGGAGGAACCGTCGCCCAAACCGGACGAGCGGCCCGCCGATTACGTCCTCCGCATGGCCGAACTGAAAACCCTGGACGTGGCCGCAAAATTCCGCGGCGCGACGGTGATCGGCGCGGACACCGCCGTGGTTTTGGGCAACCGCATCATGGGCAAGCCGCACTCCAAGCTTGACGCGCTGGACATGCTGGAAGCGCTTTCCGGCGAAACCCATCAGGTGGTCACCGGATTCTGTGTGGTCCTGCCCGACGGCGCGATATTCTCCGAAGCGGTGAGCACGGACGTGGACATGCGCGTCTCCACCGAAGGCGAGTTGATGAGCTACATCGAGACCGGCGAGCCCATGGACAAGGCCGGAGCCTACGCCATTCAGGGCGTGGGCACCTTTCTGGTCACCGCCATACGCGGCTCGTACACCAACGTGGTCGGCCTGCCCATGGCGCGGCTTCTCGAAATGTTGTTGAAATACGGCATAGTGACGCCGGGGAATGTATAAAGGCAGCCGTTGCGCCATTCGGCCCCCGCGACAGGACAACATACGACGCAGGAGACTTCATGACGAACCAGGGCGATATTCTCGACTACTCCGACAGGCTTTTTGAAGTCGGCTTCGAAGTGGCCGACTACAAGGAAAATGCGCTGCGCATAATCAGGTCCCACTGCAACTTCGGCTTTCCCGAGCCCGAAAAATCAGACCGGACGTACACAGTGATCATTCCCATGCAGATCATTCCGGAAGTGATCCGTTCCCTCTGCGAAGCCAACATCGCCGTATACGGCATAACCCGCAGATTTCGGGAAGACGCGTCTTAAACAAACACGCCTCCCGCAGCCCCATTCCTTATGGCTTGATGTACCTGGCGATATACGTGAATTCGCCGAGTTCGGCCACGCCGTCCTGAACAAACCCCGAAGGCGCGACCAATTGTTCGGCGTCATCTGAACCGATGCGCTTATCCATGGACGGGCCGGGGCCATGGTCGAGTTTTTTGAATTCGATGATGGAAAAGCGTCCTCCCGGCACAAGCACCCGACTCACTTCGGCGATGAGCCCCGGTCTGGCGGATTCCGGAAGGTCGTGCAGCACAGTCGCCATGTATGCGGCGTCAATGGACCCGGCGTCCAATTGAAGAGGTTGCGAAAGATCGGCCACCATGGGTTCGATGTTTCCCAGACCTTCCCGGCGGGCGGACTCGGCCAGGGCAGCTATGCCGTCCTCCCAAAGGTCCAATGCGTAAATCATGGACCCGGCCTTCAACCGGCGGGACAGGGACAGGGCATAGAGCCCCGCACCGCAACCAAGATCAAGGTACGTGGCCCTGGGCCCGACAATGATGCTGTCGAAGGCGAGGTCCTGATCAATGTGGCCGAAACTGCTCTTGCCGGCGGCTTTGGGCTTGGCGTCCATATTTTCTCCGGGCAAATGTTCACGAATCATACCTAATACGCACCGACGGCGAGGACGTCAAAAAACGGAACGGCTACGGATTGACCCGCTTTCCCAGAATGGACAGGCTGTATTCCCGACCGTCCATCTCCGCGATGTCGGGGAACCTTCCCCACTCCTCGAAACCGAAGGATTTGAAAAGCCGGATGGAGCCCTCGTTGTGCGAAAAGACATAGCCGAGCACGGTCTTGATGCCCAGCTCGAAGGTCATATCCAACGCCTCCTTGAGCAGCCTGCCCCCCAAGCCCTGCCGCCGATGCTCGGGCGCGATGTAGATACTTATTTCAGCGGTGTGGTCATAGGCCGGACGGCCGTAAAAGGACTCGAAGCTGACCCATGCCGCCACATCGCCGTCGATACGCTCCACGAGGATAGGCCGCTTGCCGGGCGTGTGGCCGCGAAACCAGGCCAGCTTGGACTCCACGGCGACCTCTTCGGTATCGGCGGTGGAAATGCGCGTGGCCACCGTGGAATTGTAGATTTCGACGATTCTCGGGAGGTCTTGTTCCGTTGCGGGCTGCATTCCGTCTGCTCCTTGCTTCACCTGCTCTATCAGGGGGCTGTGTCAGCCACCCTAATGCCGCTTTTCCCTGTTCGCAAGATGCCTTGATGCGATCGACCGGCGGCCGCCCCCGGCCCTTACCAAGGATGTTGCCTGCGGCCACGTTTCCGATTATCACAGCGAAAAAACAGCCTGGAGCCGACATGTCCACATCCAATCCTCTCGATAAACTGGCCGCAGCGCTGGCCACCCTCGGCCCGGTGGGCCACTTCCCCAAGGCCCCCGGCACCTGGGGGTCCCTGGCCGCCGTTGTGGCCGCGCCCTGGCTTTTCCTAAATCTTACGCTTCCCATGCGCGTGGCCGCCATCGCCCTCGTCTTTATCGTGGGCACCTGGGCCTGCGGCCGAGCGGAAATCGTCATGGGAAAAAAGGACCCCGGTTGCGTGGTCGTCGACGAATTGTTCGGTCAATGGCTCACACTGCTTTTCTTCACCGCCATGCCCATCTGGTATCTGCCCGCGGCCTTCGTCCTGTTCCGCATCTTCGACATCCTCAAGCCGTGGCCCGTAAAATGGGCGGAAAACACCTTCCCCGGGGGGTTCGGGGTCATGCTCGATGACGGTGTGGCCGGACTGTACGCCATGGGTTGTCTACACCTCCTGGCCTACGTCGTCTCATTGGTAGGATAGACCGTCCCGTCAAACTCCCGGCTGATCCGACGACTTCGGCTAAATTATTCGCTTCTCCATTCCGCTCACGCCGTCCTTTTCAGATCGAGCAAGCCGCTTCACGGCAATGGTCGGGTGATTTCGCCTCCGGCGGGCAAGGGCTCGCACCCTTGCATCCCATGTTAGCGCCTTCGGCGCAGTTTTTTTCGTTCTGCGGCGTTCCGTCGCGAAAGTAGGAAGTTAAAAAAAACGCCGCCCCTTTCGGGACGGCGTTGATTTTCTCACCAGTGCGCGTCGAGCTATTTGACAATGAACTCGTCGCGACGGTTCTTGGCCCAGGCGGTCTCGTTGTGGGCGGGATCGACGGGATACTCTTCGCCGAAGCTGACGATCTTCATACGCTCGGGCTCCACGCCCAGGATGACCAGATGCTCGTAGGCGGCGCGGGCGCGACGTTCGCCCAGGGCGAGGTTGTATTCCTCGGTGCCGCGCTCATCGCAATGCCCCTCGATGACCACATTGACGTCCTTGAACTTGCGCAGGATATTGGCCTTTTGGGCGAGGGAGGAACGCGCCTCGTCGCTGAGGTCATACGAATTGAATGCGAAACGAATGGTCACATTGGTCAGCTCTTCAACAGCCTCGGCTTTGGCGCGGGCTTGAGCTTCGGCTGCCAGAGCGGCCTCGTCGACAACAGGCTCCTCATGAGCGGGCGGAGTCCACTGGGTGTCGTCCTTCACTTCAACCTGGCCCTGAGTAGGCTCGGTGGTCGTGGATTTCTTTGCACACCCGGCAAAAAGAAGAAGGGACACGGCCATAAGGGCCACCATACCGACATACCATTTGATTTTCATGCTAACTCCTTGGTAAAGCCGTCGCCCGGCCATATTACATTGATCCGAAAGCGCTCGGTTTTCGCGACTATTACGATGTACATTTTCCCCAATAAAAATCAAGTCCGGTTATATTACATTTTACCATTGCATGGAAGTGTCCCAGGCCGGAGCGAACGCGGCTCCCTTGCCTGTGGATATTTTTCGCGGCTTGTCTCCGTGCCGGGTGGTTAAATAAAGCTGGTATTCGCCGGTCCTGCTGGAGGCGAAGGCCACGAAGTATCCGTCCGGGCCGAAGGCGGGGTACTCGTCGTTTCCGGGGCCGAAAGTCAACTGCTTCTCCCTGCCGGTTTCCAGATCATGCAGGAAGATGCGGTGCCCGTCGCCGGTTTGATGGGTGTAGGCCACATACCGGCCATCGGGGCTCAGGCAGGGATGCGTGTTATACTTGCCCGTGGTGGTCACGCGCCGGACCTGCCCGGTTTTCATGTCGAGAAGATAAATGTGCGGGTTGCCCGCCCTGCCGGAAGTGAAGGCCATCTTGGAGGCCGTCCGGTCAAAGCTGGGAGAGACATCGATGTAGGGACTGGGCGCCAACTTTTTGCCGATCTTGTAGGACTTGCTCAACTCGTAGATGTTCGTGGTCCCGTTCAGATTGAGGGAAAGATAGAGCACATCGTCCGGGCCGTAGACAGGACTGATAACCGTATCGCCCAAGCCCTTGGCGTAGCGGCGGATTTTCTGCGTCTTGCTGTCGTAGATGCACAGCTCATGACGATCGTTGCCGATGTGGGTGAAAGCGATTTCATCGCCCTCGGCGGACCAGGCCGGACTGAGGTTGAATCCGCCCAGATCGGAAATCTGCCGAAGCCCCCTGCCCTGCGGCAGGACGGTGTAGATTTCCTTGGTCTTGCCCTGCTGCTTAACAAAGGCGATAGGAGAATCGAAAAACCCCTTCTTGCCGGTCAGGGCCTCCAGAAACGCCGAGCAGAACCTGTCGGCCACCATGGGCAGCTTGTCGGCCACGTCGCGATAGGCTTTGCCGACCACACGACGTCCGCTGAACGTCTCGTATACGCGAGCTTCGAGGTACTGCCCGTTCCATCCGGTAGTCATGCACAAGTCGACGCGGGCGAGTTGGAACGGCTTGAAATCGATATCCTGCGCACTGACGCCCCGGCTCGGGTCGCCTCCAAGGAGTTCTCCCACGGGAACCAGCTTCAGGAAAGGAATGTAGGTGAGATCGTTCTTCACCAGATCCTCGAATTCCTTGCTGGCGGCCGCAGGGACGGGATTTCCGTCGAGTCCTTTGGGCGGGAGCAGGGTTATGTTGACCATGCGCTGGCCGGGACCATGGATATCCACGGTCAAAGGGCCTTGCGCCAAAACGGCTGAAGCCGCGAGGCAGATGAATGCAATCGAAACAAAAAGGGGCGTTATCCGTTTCATACCGTTTACTCTGAGAGTTCCTGGCTGTTGAAATTGATGCGAATGAGCCGATCGCGCGGAGTTCTCGGCTTTTCGACATACTCGGTTTCCTTGATGGCCCGAAGGGCGGAACTGTCGAACTCAGGATTATTCGATGACTCCAAAACCTTCGAGGAAAGAATCTTGCCGTCTTCCGCAAGGGTCATCCCAATGGTCGCCGTCAGGTTGGCCTCGCCTGCGAATGCGGGATAGCGCCAATTTTTCTTGATGGCGGACCCGACAATGAGAGCATAGACCTCGGACAGGCCGGAACCGGAACCACCGGCGAAGCCGCCTTCCCGACCGCCCTCCTGCCCGCCAGGCTGTCCGCCGTGGGCATAGACGTCGCTTCCCTCACGCTTCTTGAGCGCGGCCAGCTCGGCGGCCAAATTCTTTTTCTGGGCGGCATCTTCGCGCTTGGCCTGCGCCTTGGCGGCAGCCATGCCTTCCGCCAACAATTGCTGGGCGGTTTTTTGGGGCTTCGGCTTGGGCTTGGGCTTCGGTTCGGGCTTCGGTTCGGGCTTGGGCTCTTCCTTTTTTTTAACCACGGTCTTCTTTTCGACTTTCTTGGGGCTGATATCCTGGACCTTGGGCTCGGGCTCCGGCTTGGCCTCAACCACGGGCACGGGCTTCGCCTCTACGGCCGGTTCCGGCTTGGCCTCCACCACAGGCACAGCCTGGGTTTCGGCCGGAGCCTCGGCCTTGGCCTCCACCTTGACCGGCGGACCGGACGGAGGCGGAGCGAGCGAGATGAGGTCCACGTTGTACACGGGCCGATCCAGGCTCACGCGCGGCGCCGTATAGTTCACGCCGTAAAGCGCGAAGACGAATACGCCCGCGTGGAACAAAAGGGAAAGGAAAAAGCCGAGGCCCTGCCGCATATCTCTATCAACTCTGTATGATTACTTTTTCTTGTCCGGCTTGGGCTCTTCGGCCACGATGCCGAGCTTGTCGATGCCCGCCGCCTTGATCTCGCCCATGACCTGGACGACCGTGCCATAGGGCACTTCCCGGTCCGCGCGCAGGAAAAGCTGCTTCTTCTGGGTGGCCACCAGCCGCTTGAGATGCTCCTCAAGCTCGTCCAGTCCCACCTTGTACTCGTCCAGGAAGATGTTGCCGTCCTTTTTCACGGTCAGGACCAGATGCTCGGAATCCTGCGGCAGGTTGCGGACCGTCCGGGTGGCGGGTAGGTCCACCTCAACCCCCTGGGTCATGAGCGGGGCCGTGACCATGAAGATAATCAGCAGCACCAGCATCACGTCCACGAAGGGAGTGACGTTGATCTCGTTGAGGAACCCGCCGCCGGTCTTGATCGCCATGACCGACTCCTACTGGCGCTCGGGCTTGTCGGCCCAGGCGATTTCGCGTTCG